>JAJDEG010000100.1 GCA_029259895.1 Planctomycetota bacterium | reverse complement strand
AGCCGACCGGCCCGTGGTGGGAACTGGTTTTCGCTCCACACCACGACCGGCAGGCTGGCTAGTTACCGGCGCACTCCTGACGCGACTTTCTTGCACTCGTCACAGAGCGGCTTGCCGCCCGTTCCAGCGCGATAGTTCTCGCGTTCGATGTTATTGCCGGTGTTACAGGACGTGTTGTTGTGATGCACGCCCGACTTGATGGAATGCCAGGGAGAAACTACAGCCATATCTTGGTAAAGCCTTATGCTTGGGTAATCTGGAACAAGAAAGAGTGCGCAGCGCGACGCAAAATCGTCGCGCTGCGCGGACTACGGCCTTCACAGCAATGCCTGCTGCAAGTAAACTAAATGGCTCAGAACGAGCCGCGGACGCCCGGCGATGCCGGGATCAAGATATGGCCACGATGTGTGTCCACCACATACTTACCTCGCTCCGGCACAGCCGGGAAAGCGCCAAATAGTCGGCTGCACACCGACAACATGGCTAAGGGTGAAGTACGACGGTCCAAGGCGCTTCGATGTGCCTTGGACCGTTGCCGTTTCGGAGCGTCCATGCGCTCGTCAAACTTCCTGTCAGTCCGTTGCTGTTCGTGATTCCTGGCCGATTTTCGCGTATCTGGTGGGCCGCTTGCCCTTGCCGGGTTCAATAATCCTGATCGTGGCCGACGGCGCGTCGGCGAGCCGCTTTAGCGCGTGGGTGATCGACGACCTTTCCGCGCTAATCTCTGGGTACTCTGCCGCAAACACCTTACTCACGTCGAGCGTGGTGAATTCCGCTGGCATACCGTCGAGAACGGCAGCGATCGTCTTCATGAGGCCCGACGAACCGTTCGCCGTTCGGCGTTTCGCGGCCTTCGCTGGCGATTTCGGAGGCGGCTTGCCGTGGAGCATTGCCCAGGCCATCTCCAGCGACCGGAGCTTGTCAGCCAAATCCTCCTCGGCCCGCTTCCTGGCGGCGAAATACTGCTTTTCGTTCATGTCCTAATTCTCCGCGCCACCCCGTGCGTGTCAAGATGCGGTGACTGAACCGACGGACACCGATCATTTCACGCTATGATCGTAACGCATTTCACGCTAGGCAACAAGCTACGAGCGGCGAGAGCGGGTAGAAGTACCCAAGAAATCCGGGTGGGTCGGACTATTTCAAATTAGGACACGACCCATTATTTGACACAATTTCCACGAATGCTTAAGATAACAAGTCTATCCAAATGTTCCCCTGATGCGGGAACGGAAGGGAAATCGTCGCTGGACATCGCGGTTCGTTTGATTAACGCGGAGCAATCGAATGCACAAATTCAAGAAGTCGGAAGTCAAGGTGTACCGCGAGAGTCTGTTGTTGCTTCGCGCCCGGCTGCGAGGCGACGTTCATGCGATGGCCGATTCGGCGTTGAAACGAAACCGCAGCACTTCCGGTGATGCCTCGAGCATGCCCATCCACATGGCGGATTTGGGGACGGATAACTTCGAGCAGGAGTTTACGCTGAGTCTAATGGAGACCGAGGGCGGAACACTTCAAGCGATCGAAGCGGCGCTTGAGCGGGTCGAGGAAGGAAGCTTTGGAATCTGCGAGGATTGCAGCGGCCCGATCGCCAAATCGCGCCTACAGGCCATCCCGTATGCGGCGGTGTGTATCAAGTGCGCGCAAAAGCGCGAGAACGAATAGGTACGGCTGCCCGGCTGAATCGGCCGGTGCCGATTGGGAGCCGTGCGGATTGCCCGGTCACGTCGTTCCGATAGAGCGGTGATCGTCGACACCGTACCTGTGACACCGTGCCCATCGCAGGGAGGAGGGAATCTGGCCATGAAGGCTGTTTCTGCGAACCGCTACGCCATTTTCCTTGCGATCGCGGCCCTCGGTTGCGGCATCGACCTTTGGACGAAGAGTTGGGCGTTCGAGCAGATCGGTTTCCCGCCGGCTCCGCGGGAAAACGTCATTCACATTGTCGGCGATATTCTTACGCTCGACACGCACCTCAACGAGGGCGCGCTGTTCGGCATGGGGCAAGGCCAGACGACGTTATTCGCGTTGCTGTCGGTGGCTGCGGCAGTGGGCGTCGTCGTGTGGCTGTTCGTGGCGGGCGCGGCGGAGGATTTGCTGCTAACGGTGGCGCTTGGCGCGGTTGTCGGCGGCATCTTCGGCAATCTTTACGATCGCCTCGGCTGGCACGAGCTCGAGTGGCTCAACGACGGCAACCGCGGTCACTTGCCGGGCGAGCGCGTGTATGCCGTGCGAGATTGGATGCACTTCAAGATCGAGGCAATCGGATTCGATTGGCCGGTGTTCAATATCGCCGACGCGCTATTGGTTTGCGGCGCGGGGTTGTTGGTGTTGCACGCGTTTCGCCATCCGGGCAAGTAGCATCGAGAACTTGCGGCGCGATCGACCCGCAGTTGACGCGGATTTCAGGTTTTACGCCGAGCCTCGCGCAACTATAATCGCGATGGAAACACCCCCGCCACGTCAGCCCGGTTCGGCCAAACAGGCCTGCCAGGCCGACGCTTGCTGCCTCGCCAAGCACGCCGCTCGCGCGGTTTGCTTCCCGCCTGCAACTCACTCGTTGGAGCTCGTCGATGACTCGTTGGGTTACGCACGTTCTTTCGCGGTGCGCCGCCGTCGCTCTGTTTGGTCTGATCGGATTTGCTTCGTCCGACGCGGTTCACGCCCAGCCCGCTGCCCCGCGGCCGACGCCGCAGTGGATCTGGTCATCGTCGGATGCCCAGCCGAACGAGTCGGCCTGTTTTCGGCGTACGTTCTCTTGGGAGGGGCGAGCTCGTTCGGCCATGCTCGTTGCGGCGTGCGACAACGAGTTGACGGCCTACGTCAATGGCGTGAAAGTCCTCGATCACCGCGAGTGGCAAAGTCCGGCCAAGATTGATGTGAAGCGGCACCTCGTTGACGGTGAGAATGTGATTGCCATCGAATGCCGCAACGACGGCAGCAACGCGGCCGGTCTGCTCGTGCAACTTGCGATTGTGGGCAGCGACCGAAAGAACAAGACGGTGATCTCGACCGACAAGTCCTGGGCCGTGGCAGCGAAGCCGGTCTCCGGTTGGCAGTCGGTCGAGTTCGACGCCAAGGGTTGGAAGGCGGCGCATAGCTTTGGCAAATTGGGAGTCGCTCCGTGGGGCGCGGTCGCCTTGCGCGGCGGCGGCAATGCGGGTGAACCTCAGGCCACGGATGCCGAGTTGGTCACCGTCCCCAAGGGCTTTCAAGTCGAGTTGCTCTATAGCGTGCCGAAGTCGACGCAAGGCTCGTGGGTCTCGATAACCAACGACGCCAAGGGGCGATTGATCTGCTCCGACCAGAGCGGGCCGCTGTACCGCGTGACGCCGGGCGACGACGCCGAGTCGACCAAGGTCGAGCGGCTCGACTTGGACATCGGCGCGGCTCAGGGTTTGCTGTGGGCGTTCGACAGTCTGTACGTGGTCGTCAACGGCGGCGCGGCGCAAGGGAGCGGCCTCTATCGCTGTCGCGATACCAACGGCGACGGCGAATTGGACAACGTCGAGCTGCTCAAGAAACTCGAAGGAGGCGGCGAGCACGGACCGCACGCCGTAAAGCTCGGTCCGGACGGGATGCTGTGGGTGATCGCCGGCAACCACACGAAACCGCCGGAGGGCTACGATCCAGCCTCGCCGCACCGCAATTGGGCCGAAGACTTACTGCTACCTCGAAATCCCGACGGCAACGGTCACGCGACGGGCCGCATGGCGCCCGGCGGGTGGATCGCTCGCACCGACGCGGACGGCAAGGAGTGGACGTACTTCTGCGCCGGTTTCCGCAATCCGTACGACATCGACTTCAATCAGGACGGCGAACTGTTCACGTTCGACGCCGACATGGAATGGGACACCGGAACGCCGTGGTATCGGGCGACGCGCGTCAATCACGCCGTGTCCGCCGCGGAATTTGGCTGGCGATTCGGCACGGGCAAGTGGCCGGACTATTATCCGGATAGCCAGGGCGCGGTCGTCGACATTGGGCTTGGCTCGCCGACGGGGATCGTCTTCGGCACGGGGGC
>JAJDEG010000099.1 GCA_029259895.1 Planctomycetota bacterium | reverse complement strand
ACGCGGTAACGAGGTTCTTGGGCTTCGGTATTCATTGCGTCCGTATCCATCGCGTCCGTATCCATCGCTTCATTGTGGTCTGGGCGGCGGGCCTTCGTCGTCGCTTTCGCGAACCTGGCAGTAGCTTTCGTACCGCCGGGCGTCGAGCTGACCGTCGGCCACGGCGTCCTTCACCGCGCAGTCGGTTTCGTGGATGTGCGTGCAGTCGGGAAACGCGCAAAGATTCTCGAACGGCCGCAAATCGCGGTAAAAGCCCGAAACCTCCTCCGGTATCACGTCCCAAAGCTGGAACTGCCTGATGCCGGGCGTATCAATGACGTAGCCGCCGGCGACCAGCGGAATCAGCCGAGCGGCGGTGGTCGTGTGCCGGCCTTTTTGGGTATCTTCGCTGACTTCGCCAACCTTCAGCCCCAGGCCGGCCTCGACGACGTTGAGCAGCGACGACTTGCCGACGCCGCTCTGTCCGTAAATCACCGAGGCCACGCCCGCCAGCCGTCGCCGCAAACGCTCCACACCGAAGCCGGTTGTCGCCGACAGCAGCAACACGTCGTAGCCGAGTTGGGCGTAGACGCCAACGAGCGGTTGGAGATCCGCCGCGTCGATCAGGTCGACTTTGTTGATGCAAATGATTGGCCGCACGCGATTCTTTTCGGCCGTGAGCAAGAAGCGATCGATCAAATTCGGCTTGAGGTACGGCTCGGCGGCGCTGCCGACGATGATGAGCTGATCGATGTTGGACACCAACACGTGCTGGCGGCCGCGGAACGTGCGGCTCAGCGCGTTGCGGCGTGGTTCGATCCGTTCGATGACGCCATCGGTCGAACCGGCGTTGGAGAGACGAATCGCAACCCGATCGCCGGCGGCCAGGACGTTGCGCTGTTCGGTGAGCAGCGTCTTGAGTATCCTCCGCGTCGCACAGCGATATTCGCGGCCGTCGTCGCCGGCGACCGTGCTCGATAGGCCGTGGACGGAAAGGACGCGGCCCGTAAGGCACTCGCTCGGATCGACGTCCGGCATAACGTCCAGCCCGGCGTCGGTATCCGTTTCGGCCCCAACGACGGTGCGACGTCGCGTCAGTTCACCTTTGCCGCTAATTCGCTCGCCGCGGGCGATCTGGTCTTCGTCCAGCGTTTCGCCAGAGAAACGGCGCGTCCAATCGGTTTTCCGCGCCCGCGGGGTGCGGTTCTTCTTGAATTCGGCGCGGATTTTTTTCTTTTTGTCGGCCACGATGGACGGCAATCGTAAACGGCGGAGGCGAAACCATTGTCGACAAACCACGAGCCACGATTATAGCTTTAACGACATTCCTGCGGCGCGGCCGCGAACGCCATCTGACGTTTATTCGCCCACCGCGCCCTTGGTTAGCCGCATGAACGCCGTTTCGAGCGTGATTTCTTCGGGCTTGAAACTGCGTATCGCAATACCCCGTTCCACGAGAAACGCCGCCAGCGGTGAGTAATCGACCTCGTCCGCTTTCAGTGTCACAACAAGCTCGCCGTTGTTGGTGGCAACCGCATCGACCAGCTCGTGGCCCGCTAACGCCTCGGCCGCGGCCGTCGGTTCGCCGAACACGGAGATGTGCAACACGGTTTGCGAACGCACCTGCTGCATCACGTCGTCGACGGCGGCGCTGACGACCAGCCGGCCGCGGTCGATGATGCCGATCTTGTTGCAGATGTCGGCCAACTCCGGCAGGATGTGGCTGCTGACCATGATCGTCTTGCCCAGTCCGCCGAGCCGCTTGAGCAAATGCCGCATGTCGATGCGTGCCCGCGGGTCGAGACCGCTGGCCGGTTCGTCGAGCAACAGCACTTGCGGATCGTGCAGCAACACACGGGCGAGGCCGAGCCGTTGCGTCTGGCCGCGGGAAAGTGTGTTGGCGAAGGCGTCGCGCTTGAAGTCGAGGTCGACCAGGTCGAGCAATTCGTCGCAGCGTGCTCGCCGCGCCGGGCCGCGGATGCGATAGGCCGCCGCGAAGAACTCCAGATATTCAAGTACGGTCAGGTCTTCGTAGACGCCGAATGCATCGGGCATGTAGCCGATCAGCCGGCGGATTTCCTTGGGTGCCGTGTAGATCGAGTGCCCCGCGACGTAGGCCTCGCCCCAGGTCGGGTTGAGCAGCGTGGCCAGAATCCGCATGGTCGTCGTCTTGCCGGCACCGTTCGGCCCGATGAAGCCGAACACGTCGCCCTGTTCCAGTTTCAGCGTGAACTGGTCGAGGGCGGTGAAGTCGCCGTATTTCTTCGTCAAATCGACGGTTTCGATCACAGGCGGCTCGCGGTATCGCGCAGAAGCGGTGTTGACGGCGCTTTCGCGCGTATCGTACTCGTCGAGTAGGCGATCAATCCACACGCCGCGTCGAACGGCGTACAGCGACCCGATGGCGCCAACAGCATGCAAAGTACGGTGTATTTGTAGAGCGCCGCGCCGGCGATTGTAAGGCCCGCCCTACGTCCCGCGACGACGAGTCGAACCGCGCTAGAAACGCAGATCAATACTCGTCCATCGCCGAATTGTCGGCTGCGATGGGCGCGTCGTTGCTGAACGTTTGCCGCACGCGGCGGGTTTGGACTTCTTCGTTGAGTTTTGCAACCGCTTCGGCCACGCTCATCGCCCCCAGATCGCCGTCGATGCGGTCGCGGAGCGAGACGGTCCCGTTCTCCACGTCGCGTGGGCCGACGACGAGCATGTACGGAATCAGTTCGAGCTGTGCGTCGCGGATTTTCGAGCCGAGCTTTTCCGCGCGGAAGTCGCCAGTGGCACGGAAGTTCGCCGCCAAGAGCTGGCCGAGGACTTGCTTCCCGTACTCCTCAGACTTTTCGCTCACCGACAGCACGCGGGCTTGTTCCGCGGCCAGCCACAGCGGGAACGCGCCGGCGAAGTGCTCGATTAGCACGCCCATGAAGCGCTCGAACGACCCCAGCGGCGCGCGGTGGATCATCACCGGCCTGTGGGGTTGGTTATCCGCTCCGATGTATTCGAGGGCGAATCGATCTGGGCCGGGCAGGTTGTAATCGAGTTGCACGGTGCCGAGTTGCCATTCGCGGCCGAGGCAATCGGCGACCACGAAGTCGGCCTTCGGTCCGTAAAACGCCGCCTCTCCCAGTTCCGGCTGCGCTTCCATGCCGAGCGATTTGCACACTTCGACAAGCGCGGTCTCGGCTCGCTGCCAGGTTTCCTCGCTTCCCACGTACTTGTCGCTCTTGGGATCGCGAAAGCCGAGTCGCACGCGATAGTTTTTCAGGCCCAGCGCATCGAGCACCGTCTTAGTCATCTCAATGCACGAGCGGAATTCGTCGGCCACTTGGTCTTCCGTGCAAAAGATGTGAGCGTCGTCCTGAGTGAAGCCACGCACCCGCGTCATGCCGGAGAGTTCGCCCGATTTTTCGTAGCGATAGACGGTGCCAAACTCAGCCAGCCGCACGGGCAACTCGCGATAGCTCCGCGGCCGCGACTTGTAGATCATAATGTGGTGCGGGCAGTTCATCGGCTTGAGCAGGTAATGCTCGTTCTCCTCAAGCTCGATCGGCGGGAACTGGCTTTCGCGGTAATAGGGGAAGTGGCCGGACGTCTTATATAGCTCGATGCGGCCGATGTTCGGCGTATATACCGGCTGATACCCGCGGAGCCGCAACTCCTCGCGGACGAACGCTTCGAGATTGCCGCGAATGATCGCCCCCTTGGGCAGCCACAGAATCAGACCCTGACCGACGAGCGGACTGATCGAAAAAAGTTCGAGTTGTTTGCCGAGCGTGCGGTGATCGCGCCGCTTCGCTTCTTCGAGCACTTTGAGGTGCGCGTCGAGATCGGCCTGCGAAAAGAACGCGGTGCCGTAGAGACGCTGCAACTGCTGCTTCTCGGCATCGCCTTTCCAATACGCCCCGGCGACGGTCGTTAGCTTGAACGCGCCGATCGCTCCGGCCGACGGAATGTGCGGCCCGCGGCAAAGATCGATGAACTCGCCCTGGCGGTAGAACGACAGCGTCGGATGATCGGCGAGGCCTTCCTGGATGTGCTCGACCTTGAGCGGCTGCTTGAGGTCTTCACAGATCGCCGTCGCCTTGTCGCGCGGCTCCTCGATCCGCTCGAACGGCTCGTCGGCCTTGATGATCCGATGCATCTCGGCTTCGATGGCCGGAAAGTCCGCTTCGCTGATGGCGTGCGGTAGGTCCATGTCGTAATAGAACCCAGCCCCGGTCGTCGGGCCAAACGCCAGTTGCACACCGTCGTATAGCCGCATCACCGCCCTGGCCATTACGTGAGCGCACGAGTGCCGCATCACGGCCAGTGCCTCGGGATTCTTGTTGGTGAGAATCCGCAGCTTGACGTCGCCCTCTGCGGGCAGCCGGAAGTCGACGCCGACGATCTTGCCGTCGACCTCGCCGGCCAGCGCGGCTTTGGCCAGGCGCGGGCCGATGTCGCCCGCCACGGCCAGGACGCTTACGGATTGATCGTACGAGCGGACGCTACCGTCGGGCAGATGCACATTGGGCATGGTATTAGATGCGGGCAGAATCCCGCCGAATAGGAACATCGCCGCTTATCCACAGGCCCGCGCCGCTACAAAGGGCGTCGCTACGAAAAATGGCCGGCACGAAGCGCGACGTTCAGTGCGCCAAGTATACGGTCGTTCGCAAATCCGTCAAAGGCGAGAACGCTTGCCCAATTGGGGCAACCGGACCGCGGCGCGGAAAAACGGCAAACTTCCGTCGCCAAGGTGCGAACCGAGCGCGATCATCGCGCGTACTCGATAGGAGAGGCATCGCGTCGCGCAAAGGTTCGGGCTCGCCGCAAGAGGAGCGACAACGCGTCGATCGGCAGCACGCCGCGGCGGACGGCAGCGACATGTGAATTCATGGACGGCGCTGCGTTGCCGGGGTTGACGGAGCATGTCGGTCCGAATCGCGTTTCCAACGGAGGGGATCGCGCCCGCCCAACTTGCCCTGGCGGCAGCGGCGTCCGCATGCGTATGTGCTGGGCAAGGTTTGCCGGTTACGTCGGGCCTTCGCAAAACGCCGACTATGTTGGCTCCGTCGGCCATAACTCCTTTCGGCGCCACGGTTTTCCGAGAATCCTAACGGAGTCCGCACGGCCCTAACTCCGATCAACCGGAGTAGATGGGCCGAGTGCCCCGCTGCCGGTTCGCAAGCATCGCCCTCGCAAACGGACATGTGTTGCCGACGGAAGCGTTGCTTCAGACTCACGTAATCAATGGATTGGCCGCACGCGCGTTCTTCGATCGTGCATTTACTAGGTTTCATGGAAGGAGCCATCTCATGCGACAGCGTTGTTGGTGGCGAACATTGGCCCTATCGGCCTCGTTCGCGTTGACGGGCAGCATCACCGCTGCCCAAGCGCAAGTGCCTTACGGCGAAGCGTACGCCGAAC
>JAJDEG010000098.1 GCA_029259895.1 Planctomycetota bacterium | reverse complement strand
AAGCCATCGTGCCCGTGGCGTTTGGAACGCATCCAGTTACGCTCGAGGCCTACGATTTCCAAGGAAACTTGCTCGATTCCGACACGATCGCGATCACGAGCACCGTGTCCGCGCGACCGCTGCAAGATCATCTGCGGATCGGCGAGTTGATGTACCATCCGGCGGACCCGTCTGCTGAGGAAATCGCGGCCGGGTTTAACGATGCCGACGACTTCGAGTTTCTCGAATTGGTAAACAATAGCGCAAGCGCCACACTCGACCTTGCTGGTGCGTCGCTGATCGACGGCGTTTCGCATACGCTCTCCGCATCGACTATCGCGCCGCTTGGCTACGGCGTTCTCGTGGCGAATACCGCGGCGTTTCAGTTTCGCTACGGCAATGACATTGCACTCCTTGGCGAGTATTCGGGCCAACTGAGTAACGGCGGCGAGTCACTGCGACTCGTCGACGTCGACGGCGCAACGATTCTCGAATTTGCCTACGACGACAACGGCGTCGACTGGCATCCTTCGACCGATGGCGACGGGTACTCGCTAATTAAGATCGACACCACCGCAGCGCTGTCGACGTGGAGCGAAGCAGCGGCCTGGCGGCCAAGTTTTGAAGTCGGCGGTTCGCCCGGTGCGCAAGACACGATGCGCGGCGACGTAAACGGCGACCTAAGCGTGAACCTCTTTGACCTGGCCATCGTGCAGGGACACTTCGGCACGGCCAGCGGAGCATTGCCTTCCGATGGCGACCTCAACGGCGACGGCACGATCGACCGTGCCGACGCGGCGATCGTAGCAAGGAACTTCGGGAGAAGTTTCACGCCGCCGGTCGCCGCGCCGGCCGCGATAGCATCGCCAGCAGCCGCCGAAGCGGTTGTGCGGCAACGGCCTGTTAACTCGCGCAATGCCTCGCCTCGCGGTACGTCGCCGCTCGCCGCGCGGCCACGGCGAAGTGCCGCCAATCTCGCCATCGTCTCTCCCAATGCCATCGTCTCTCCACAAGCCGTCGACGAAGCGCTCGAAGCCTTCCGTACCACGCGCAGCGGCAGACGCACAGGCCCCCGCGAGATTTCGACCCGCGAAAGTTGATACATACGGCCACTTATTCGTTGACAACGGTGCTCGTCTAAACCTCTTGCGTCCTCAATCTCGCTCACCGTACGAGTCTCGGTGCGTTAAAATCGCGGCGGATTCGGAAAGTAAGTATGGGGACACGAATGCCGAATCGAGATGAGGATCGCCATCAGCAGTTTCTTCGTGCGTTTACGACGCACGAACCGGCCGTTCGCGCCTTTGTAAGGCGGCTCGTGCCGTCGCGTGCCGATGCCGATGACGTACTCCAGGAAGTCGCGATCGTACTCTGGACGAAGTTTGACGAATTTCGCGATTCGGGTGACTTTCGGGCCTGGGCGTGCGGTATCGCCCGTTTCAAAGTGCTGTCCTGGCTGCGCGACAAGGGTCGCGATCGTTTGACGCTCGACAGCGACGTCGTCGAGCTAATCGCCGTCGACTCGATTCGCCACGAGCCGCACTTGCAACGGCAGCGCGACGCGCTCGAAACGTGTTTTGAGAAAGTGCCATCGGCGGAGCGCGAGTTGCTCGCGCGTGCCTATCAGCCCGACACGAAGATTCACGATGTGGCCGCCAACAGCGGACGTTCGGTCGGCGGGTTTTATCAGTGGCTATACCGGATGCGGCAGATGTTGCTCGAATGCGTACAGCGTGTACTAGCCGGGGAGTCGTTATCGTGAAGCCGGACCGCGAATTCCAAACGCTCGTCGAGCGGTACGTCGATGGCCAGGCGACCGCCGAGCAAGTCGCCGCGCTTAGCGAACGGCTGCGACGCGACGCCGCGGCGCGCCAGTGGTTCATCGAACTACTTAATCTCGATTCAGCGTTGGCAGCCGTTGCTTTAGGCTCAATCGCCGGCATGGACGATTCCGATGCCTCGCCGCAAACTCCAATCGAGATAACCGCGGCGGATTCAACGCCGTCCCCGACCACGACCCCGTCCACTTCGCCGGCGCCGGCGCCGATGCCCGAAAGCGGTTCGGCATCCACCATGTTCTTCCGCCTGCTGGCCATGGCCACGTGCGTCATGGCCCTCGTCGGCGGTGCGTGGTGGTGGAAGGCATCGACTTCAGATTTCGCCACCGTACGCGGCGGCGTGGGCGTGGAGGGACTCGCCGACGGTCGAGGATTGCGAGACGAATGGCACGAATTCGACGCCGGTGCTGTGGAGCTGGTCACCGCCAATGGTGCCCGTGTTGTCATCGAGGCGCCCGCAAGATTTCGCTTCGAGTCGGCCCAGCGTCTGCACCTGATCGAAGGTCGCTTGGCGGCCGACGTGCCTCCAACCGCTAAGGGATTCACCGTAATCACGCCGACGGGCAAAGCAACCGATCTCGGCACGACGTTCGGCGTCGATATCCAACAACAGGGCGAGGCCGAAATCCACGTATTTGAAGGAGAGGTCATCGCGCAATCGGCCGGCGGCGGCCAACGTCGCAGCCTACGAGATGGCGAAGCCTTCTTGCTACAAAACGGCGCAGGAGCCTCACGCCGGCTGCGAACCGCCGCTTTCATCCGCCCCGAGGAAGTCGGTTCGATGCACGCCGGATTGAAAGCGGGGCAGCATGCACGGTCCGCTGCCGCGCTCGCCAAGTTACGACAAGACCCCGCGCTCATTGCGTTACTCGATTTCGAATCGCGAGAATTGACCGAAGGTTCCTTCGGCATCGCCCAAGGACGCTGGCCTGGCTCGCGCGCTCCAGAATTCGCCAACGTCGGCGACCACATGAAACTCGACGTCGGCGGCAGTCGCGAGTGGCCGCAGCTAACGCTCGCCGCCTGGGTCCGATTGGACCGTCTCGGCGAGACCTTTCAATCGCTCCTTCACACCGACGATTGGAACGAGAACAAGCCGGGCCAGGTCCATTGGATGGTGACGCGCCACACGACCATGCGACTGGCGCTATTCGGCAACACACTCGCTCCGAACTCCGAAGAACGAGAAGACTTTCCCGACTCGCGCACGTCCGTTCTCCCAGAGCAAGGGCGATGGATGCACTTGGCCGTCGTCTATGACTCTGCTCGGCGGACCGTTCGCTTCTACTTGAACGGCGCGTTCGACAAGCAAACGCACCAAGCCACGGCGCACACGGCCCGATTGGGCGCGGCGCAAATCGGCAACTGGGACCGCCAAGATCGCAAGCTGAGCGGACGCATCGATGAACTTGTCGTGCTAGGCCGCGCCATGAGCGATGAAGAAGTTCGCCTGTTGTTCGACGCCGGAACGCCCTATCGTTAATGCCGTATCGTTGACTACGTCGTTGGTATATTGGACTCCCGCGAAACCATCATGAAACTGCCGTACCGCATCGTCGTCTCCGCGATCGCATGGGTCGCCATCTGCGCGCCCGCGTTGGCCGCGGATGAAGCCGATGCTAAGGATATCGACTTCGTCCAACACGTGCGGCCCATCCTGCAGAAGCACTGCTACGCATGCCACGGTGCGGAAAAGCAAAAGAGCGAACTGCGGCTCGATATCAAAGCCGAAGCCCTCGCCGGCGGCGAATCGTACGGGCCCATTGTTGTCGCGGGCAATCCCAAAGAAAGCCCGCTTATTCAGTTCGTCGCAGACGCCGACGCAGACTTGCGAATGCCGCCCGAAGGCGACCGTTTGTCGCCCGCCGAAATTGCGACGCTGACCAACTGGGTCGAGTCGGGCGCAGTCTGGCCCGACGGCGTCGATCTGGCGGTCGTCGAAGACCGCCGCGATCACTGGTCGCTCAAGCCGCTCGCGGAGCATGCGATCCCAACGGCCGTCGACCAAGCTTGGCCGCGTGGCGCGATCGATCATTTTATCCAGAGTCGCCTCGAATCGAACGCCTTGAAGCCCGCCCCCGAGGCCGATCGCCTGACGTGGCTGCGCCGCGTCTATTTCGATCTCATCGGACTGCCGCCAACGACCGATCAGATCGACGCCTTTCTCGGCGACCGTCGCCACGACGCCTACGAGCGCGTCGTGGAACAACTCCTCGATTCGCCACGATACGGAGAACGCTGGGCCCAGCACTGGCTGGACGTCGTTCGATACGCCGATACCCACGGCTTTGAAGTCAACACCGAACGTCCGAACGCCTGGCCCTATCGCGACTACGTCATCGCCGCCTTCAACGACGATGTGCCTTACGACCGCTTCGTTCGCGAGCAGTTGTCCGGCGACGCGCTGGGAAAGGACGCGGCGACCGGCTTTCTGGTCACCGCCGCCGTCCTCCTGCCGGGACAAATCGGACAGGACGACGCCTCGAAACGCTTGGCCCGGCAAGACGCGCTCGACGAAATCATTATCAACACCGGCGAAGCGTTTTTGGGCTTGAGCATCGGCTGCGCACGCTGCCACGACCACAAATTCGATGCCATCTCGCAGCGCGACTACTACGCAATGCAGGCGTTCTTCAGCGGCGTCCAATACGGCGACCGCCCGCTGCAATCGCCGCAGGCCGATGCTCGCCGCCAGGAAGCGGACGAGCTAAAACAGCGAATCGCGATCATCGACCGCGCGCTGGAAAGTTTCGAGCCGGTCGCGCTGCTGACCGCCTCACCCCGGCAAACCACCGCGGCATCGAACGAAGAACGCTTCGACACGCGCCTCGCAAAGTTCGTGCGATTCTCGATCCACGACGCCAATCTGCACCCGTCGCTCGGCTTGATCGAACCGTGCATCGACGAATTCGAGATCTTCACCGACGAAGAATCGCCGCGAAACGTCGCCCTCGCGACCGCCGGCACGAAGGTCACCGCGTCGGGCAGTCGCACGTCCAGCAACCATCGTCTCGAACACATCAACGACGGAAAGTACGGCAACAGTTGGAGTTGGATGTCGGACGAGCCGGGCCGCGGTTGGGTATTGTTCGAACTTCCCGAGCCCACTCGCATCGACCGCATCGTTTGGAGCCGCGACCGCGACGGCCAGTTGACCGATCGATTGCCGATCGCATACGCGATCGAAGTCGGCCCGACGATCGAAGCGATGGAGCGCGTCGCCTTCGTCCCGCCACTACGGGCCGCCGTGAACGCGATGCGCAACGTCGACCGCTTCGAGCCGGTCACCGCGCGGCGGCTTCGATTCACGATTCGCGCTACGAACAGCCTCGAGCCGTGTATCGATGAACTCGAGGTCTTTGACGCCGACGGCCGAAACGTCGCGCTGGCCGAAGTAGGAACGACCGTCTCGTCCTCCGGCGATGCCCCGCCGAGCGACCATCACAAGCTGCCTCACATCAACGACGGCCGCTACGGCAACGCTCGAAGCTGGATGTCCAGCGAATCCGGCAAGGGTTGGATCGAACTGTGCTTTTCCGAGCCGCGCTCCATCGATCGCGTCGTATGGGCCAGAGATCGCGAAGGGAAGTACGCGGATCGCTTGCCCATCGACTACGCCGTCGACGTGCAAAACGATCGCGGCGAATGGCAAACCGTCGCCGATTCGAACGATCGCCGGCCGTTTGCCGACGGAGAAAGCACGCCCAAACCGTTTTCGACCGCGGGGCTCGTCGACGAGGAAGCGCGCGAAGCGCAGCGATTGCTCGACGAGAAGAAATCGCTCGTCGCAAACCTCGCCGCCGCGACCGCGGATCAAATGGTGTATGCCGGTCAGTTCACGAATCCCACGACGACAAAGATTCTTTTTCGCGGCGATCCCGAACAACCGCGAGAAACAGTCGCACCGACCGTGCTCGCCGCATTGGGCACGTTGCAACTCCCCGAGACTACGCCGGACCAACAGCGTCGCGCCGCATTGGGCGCCTGGATCGCCGATCCACAAAACCCGCTCACGGCCCGCGTCATGGCAAACCGCATCTGGCAATGGCATTTCGGCGTCGGTCTCGTCGAAACGGCCAGCGACTTCGGCCGCAACGGCGCGAAACCGTCGCACGCCGAACTGCTCGACTGGCTGGCCGGCGAGTTCATCCGTTCCGGCTGGTCGGTGAAACACATGCATCGACTCATCGTGCTGTCGGCGACCTATCGACAGTCCAATCGCATCGATCGCGAAGCTCAGGCGAAAGATGCCGACGTTCGCTTGCTGTGGCGATTTCCCTCCAGACGTCTCGAAGCGGAAGCCATCCGCGACGGGATGCTGGTCGCCAGCGATCGGCTCAATCTCACCGCTGGCGGTCCGGGATTCGACCTGTTCAGGTCGCGCGGCGGGCTGAACGGCTTCCCGCCCATCGAACAGTTCGACGCCAACGGCCGGCGGCGAATGATTTATGCTCACAAAATTCGCATGGAGCGCGACGCCGTGTTCGGCGCGTTCGATTGCCCCGACGCCGGTCAAAGCATGGCGCGTCGCCGTCAATCCACGACGCCCATCCAAGCGCTGAACCTGTTGAACAGTCGCTTCACGATCGACGAAGCCGAAGCCTTCGCCGCGCGTATCGCCGCCGACGTCGGTCGAGACACGGCGCAACAGATTCGCCGCGCCTATCGCATCGCCTTCGGTCGAGAGCCGGACGACGAAGAAATCCGCGACGCCGAGCCGGTCGTTCGCGAGCACGGATTGCCGACGCTCTGCCGCGTTCTCTACAACAGCAACGAATTCCTTTTCTTGCCATAGGCCCCTATGAACGTAAATGCCGCCCGTATCGCCGCCGCAGCCGGTCCCTGGCTGGACCGCCGCCGATTTCTCGCCGACACGGTAACCGGAATCGGTTCCATCGGCTTGGCGAGTCTGCTTAGCGGCGATGGTCTGCTTAGCGGTGGCCGCCTGCTGGCCGCCGAGCGGCCCGTCATCGATCCTTCGCATCCATATGCCTCCCGCTCGCCGCATTTCGCGCCCAAGGCCAAGAACGTACTCGTCATTTTCTGCGCCGGCGCAGTCAGCCAACTCGAAACGTGGGACTACAAACCCGAACTCATCAAGCGCGACGGCAAACCGCTCGCCGGCGGACCCGCGGTGACGTTTCAAGGTCCAGCCGGCAACCTCGCCCGCCCGCAGTACAAATTCCGACCCCGCGGCCAGACCGGCAAGATGGTCTCCGACATGTTGCCCCATCTCGCCGAGTTGACCGACGACATCGCATTCGTTCACTCGCTCACCAGCAAGTCGAACACGCACGGCCCCGCCGAAAACTTCCTCTCCACCGGCTTTGTCGCCGACGGATTTCCCAGCATCGGCGGCTGGATTAGCTACGCCCTGGGCAGCGAGAACCAAAACCTCCCGGCCTTCGTCGCGATTCCCGATCCGCGCGGCGTGCCGCAAGCGAGCGTAAACAACTGGGGTTCCGGATTTCTGCCCGCCGAGTTTCAGGGCACGCCGCTCAGCGCGCAAGACCCAATTCGCCATTTGTCTCCGCCCGCCGGCGTTTCGCCGCAGAGCGATCGCGCCGCCCGGACACTGCTGCAGCGCATCAACGCCCGCCATCTCGATCGCCACGCCGGCGACGGCAAGCTCGCCGCCCGCATCGCCAGCTACGAGTTGGCCGCGCGCATGCAGCTTAGCGTTCCCGAAATCAGCGACCTCAGCACGGAGCCGGCCCACCTGCTCAAGAGCTACGGCGCAGACGACGAGTCGAATCCCACGAAGGCCGCTTTCGCGCGAAATTGCATCCTCGCCCGCCGCATGATCGAAAGCGGCGTCCGTTTCGTCCAACTCTTCAACGGTGCCTACGCCAGCGGCGGCGAACTGAATTGGGATGGCCACAGCAAACTCAAGAGTCAATACGACAAACACGCCGCCATCCTCGACCAGCCCGCCGCGGCATTGATCCGCGATCTCAAAGCCCGCGGCCTGCTCGAAGACACGCTCGTCGTTTGGTGTACCGAATTCGGCCGCATGCCGATGTTCCAAAAAGGTGCGCAGGGCCGCGACCACAACCCCGACGGCTTCACGTGCTGGATGACCGGTGCCGGCGTGAAACCCGGCATCAGCCACGGCGTCACCGACGAACTCGGCCAACGAGCGGTTCAAGACGTCCATCCGCTCTACGACTTGAACGCCACCATTCTCCACTTGCTCGGCCTAGATCACGAGCGTCTGACCTTCGAACACAACGGCGTCCAGCGCCGTCTCACCAACGTCGAAGGCCACGTGATTCGCGAAGTGCTGGCATGACAATTTGCTCTCCGTCGAGAACCCGACATGTCATGGTTTCTTAAGTCATGGTCTCTCGACCGAGACAGTTCCCCGAACGCTGGTCTCACGGCATCGAGCGCACCCATCCAGAAGCACGCACGCCCCACCGTAGCCCCAAATCGAACACAGGTTTGTTAACGAATCGCTAGGAGTGCCCCAGGGGTTGTGTTAACAAACCCCGGCAGCCGGCCTCCGGTTAGACCGTCTATTTCTTGTGGTCTAATTCTCGCCGTCCAATCGACGTTGTCTAAGGAATTCCGGCCGCCGCAACCGCGCTCGGCCGTTCGCACCAAGTCGCTCGACGCAAAACACGCAAAAACCGCGCCGCCCCGCCGCCGCTAGTTTGCGATTCTTCGCGGCCGTACAATGCATCGTTCGTCCGGCGGCGACCTATATCCGAGTCGTTCGGTCGTCCGTCTCCAACATCGCGCCGGGAAAGAAACCGTACATTCCGAAAAACGCGCTTCCAGCAATTCGCACCATCCCGTCCAAAACATGAGCACGAACAATCCCAATCCCGATTCGCCCGCCACGCCGATTCTCATGCCGCCGCGTCGCGAGTTCTCCGTCGGTGCCGAACCGATCCGCGTAGTCGTCGAGCAGCCCGGCGGGTTCAGCCGCGTCTTTCGCTGGCTTCCCTGGGTGCTGCTCGGCCTGTCGCTCACGTTCAATATGGGCCTCATGGCCTCGTATCAGGACTACCTCCAAACCGACACCAACATCGAGGAACGCTTCTTTTCGCACGAAATCGCCGCCCGCGACAAGGTCGCCATTATCGATATCAGCGGCGTTATCATTTCCGGCGAAGGTTTCGTCAAACGTCAGATCGACCGCGTCCGCGACGATGACCAAGTCAAGGCCGTCGTCCTCCGCGTCGATTCGCCCGGCGGAACGATCACAGGCAGCCACATAATTTATCACCGCCTCAAGGAATTGTGCCGCGAGAAGGAAATCCCGCTCGTCGTCAGCATGGGATCGATCGCGGCCAGCGGCGGTTACTACGTGTCGATGGCCGTCGGCGTCAATCGCGATCTCGGTATCGACGAGAACGCCAAGGTGATCTTCGCCGAACCCACGACGACCACCGGCTCGATCGGCGTCATTCTTCCCCACTACAACGTCGAAGGCCTGATGAAAAAGTGGAACATCGAAAACGACTCGGTCAAGAGCCATCCGCTCAAAGACATGGGCTCCATCACGCGCAAGATGACCGACGAAGAACGCGCCAAGTTCCAAGCCTACATCGACGACAGCTTCGACCGCTTCAAGGAAGTCATCGTTTACGGTCGACCGCACTTCGGTCGCAATCGCGGCGATCTCGACGCACTAGCGACGGGCGAAATCTTCACGTCGAATCAGGCCCGCGCGAATCGCCTCGTCGACGCGGAAGGATTTCTCGAAGACGCGGTCGACGCCGCGATCGTCCTGGCGAAGTTGGAGCCGCAGGACGTACGCGTCGTCCGCTTCACGCCCCCCAAGACGCTAATCGACGTCCTCGGCGGCAGCGCCGAAGCGCCCACCGCGCGGTTCGACGTCGCGGCGCTGTTCGACCTATCGACGCCCCGAGCCTATTACCTCTACTCGTGGTTCCCGCCCCTCACGGCCGCGTCGCAAGAACGTTGATGAGCGAGTCGCATCGAACCGGTGCGCGGGGAGCAACGCAATTCCAACATACCCCGTCCCCAATCTCCTCATGGCTCAGCCGAAACCGATCAAAGTCCACGCCAAGGCGCTACTCGCCTGTACGTTGCTGATCGCCGCCGCTCTCGGATTTTCCTGGGCGGTCCCGTTCGTCTTCGTCCAATGCACGCGCGACGGCCAGCAAGTAAATTGCGTCGTCGAGCAGCGAATGCTCGCCATCATTCCGTTCGAGTCGACGACCGTTCGCAGCCTCGATCGCGCCGACGTCGTACTCGAACCCGGATCCGGTCTTGGCAATCGCCGCACGACGGATACGTTGTTCCTCGTGCTCACCGACACGCAAGGCGAAGCAACCAAGATCATGCTCGACTCGCTGCAAAGCCCCATCGCCGCCCATCACGAGCCGACCACCGCGGCGATCAATGCATTCGTCGCCTCGAGCGACCTGCATTTCTCCGACTGGACGGCCCCACTTCTCGCCTACGCCCCATTTCTGCCGGCCGTCTTGGGCGTCGTCTTTCTGTCGCTCGTCGCCTGGGATTTCGTCGCCTCGCGCGTTCAGAATTCCATCAGCTCGAAATGAACCTGGCCGCTCCTATGGATCCGCGCAAAGAAAGCACTCACCGCTAAATCGCGCGAGAGTGAATGCACGCGCCGGACCGCTTTCGTCATGTCCTCGCGTTGCTGCGTTTCGATTTGTAGCGGAGACACGCCCAGACGCTCGCCGTAAAACGCACAATTCTCGTGGGCGATCAATACGACCTGCTCCAGGCCGTGAACCTGCACCAAGAACCGCAGTTGCTCGACGACGCCCTCTTCTTCGCGATAGGCGGAAAAGTGACTCGCCAAACAAGCCGCGCCGCCCGGCACGGCCAGCCGATCGTACCGCGGCAATCGCAATGCGTTTTGCAGTAGGTCGTCGAAATGTTCGCCAAAGCGCCCGTCGCTACAGTACACCGCCGCGGCGCGGATACGCTCGGCGTCGAATCGCGACGCGCTTTCGTAAAGCGGCGATTTCCGATCGGCGTCCACGATTTCGGCTCCACGGCGCTGGCCTGCTCCGGACTCGCTTTGCTGCTGGCGTTGTCCGGTCGTCGCTTCCGCCGCGCGCGACAGACCTAGAAACGCTTTGTGACCGTCGCGAGAAGAATGAGCGCCGATACCGGCAGCAATCCCGACGTGGCCCAAGATCACGCCGATTGCAGTTGGGCGACGGTTGCCCCAAAGGGAATGTGCTTCGCCGCGGCGAACGTTCCGCCGGTCCCGCCGATCATGCGACCACAAGAACACGAAAACTCGAAGGCCGTCGTTGAAGTCGGTTGCTCGTCGGTGTTAATGTAGACCGTTGCCCACTTCTTGCAGACTGTACAGCGCGAGTCGGATCGATAAATAGACAAAGGCGTTCCTCGTTGAATCTCGGCATCCAAAATGGATGCTCTTAAATACAAGGCTACCCGCAATCCCCGCCGGCACAAGACCAAATCACTCTTTCGGGGAATCCACGCGCCGGCCACGCTGACGCCACGTCCGTGCGACCACGCCCATGGGCATTTGCCGCACAGCAAGCTCACCCAACCAACGGATATCCGTAGAGCGATTCGACACAATCGCTTCCGGCTCTCCCTGCCAATGTCGCTGAAATACGGCCAGATCGTGCGAATACTACATTCGCCGCGTGGGATGTTGCTCGCCCACATTCATGCGATCGCCCGCAACAGCAATCACCGCCGCAGCAATCAGCTTAGTCGCCGGTAGACGCGCGCCGCTGCCTATTCGCATTCGCCCAAATCACGATGCCAGCCGTCAGATCGACAACGGCTGCGAATCGCAGTACGAGCCGCGCAATGTCGTCGAAGACGAAGCTCAACCCGAACGCCAAGAAAGCGGATCCCATTGCCGCCAGCGCGGCGACGCGAAGGTTCGTTGCGTTCATCGGTGGATATCCCTTCGCTATCTCGAAATGGTCACTTGCCGAATCGTCCGCCTATCGGCCATGCGCCTCTCGCAATTCGTCTAGATACGCTTCCACCGCCGCCTGCGAATCCTGTGGAGCCAGCAGCAGGAGCGTCTTGCTCGGCTCGTCCACGTACCAAGCGACACCGCCGTCGGCCGTCGCCTCGACATTGTCGGCAACCGCCGGTCCGAATTGCCCTCTCAGCTTCAAAACGATCGACGCATATTGAGCCTCGTCCGCAGCCAGGTCGGCCAGCGGATACGCCGCCAATTCCGGGTTGCCGGCCAAGCCGTCCTGCGTCGTGATCTCAATCGTCTTTTCGTCCACGACACGAAACGCCAGATACAACGGCTCGACGAGCGCCATCAAAGCCTGCTCGACCGTCACGTCCGTCGCCGACATCCGCGCCAGCGTCTCCGGTCCGACGTCCTCGTCGGCCAGCGATTGCCAATCGACAACGACCGTCAGCTTTGAACTCTCGGCCCACCGCGACAATATCTTTTCCAACGGCGTCGGCGCCGTGTAGTTGAGCGTAATCTTCTTCGACAGCGCCTCGCGCGCCGAAGCTCGTCGCGTCAACAGCGCAGGCGGTGGAGAAACCGCAGCTCCCAATGGATCGCGCCGCGCCGCGCGAAGCGTCGTCAGAAAAGCGTCGATCTTACGCATCATCCGCGGCGTCTGCACGACGACCAACGCCGTGCCATCGACGCGTATCGACGTCGTCGTCCTCTGTGTCTTCCACGACACCGGTTCGATCAATTGTTCGATCACTTTCGCCAATCGCTCGGTTGCACCCGCCTGCGTGCCGACGAGGTCGCTCACTTCACGTCGCACCAGCGGCCCCAAGACGTCCGGCTCCGCCGTCGTCACCACGATATGCTGATCGACGACGACGTACCGAAGCCTGCGCTTGGTCAGCGCCAGTTGCAGCGCTTCGGCTACCGTCTTATTCGTCCCCCGGGCGAATATCGGCGTCTCCGCGCTGATGCCCGCTTCCGACAGCGCGTCGATATCGAGCGTGATCGGAATCGTACTCATCGCCGAGGTCACGCGCAAAAAGTCGACCAGCGGCGTTCGCATGTAGTCCAGCTTGACGATCGGGTCGTTCAGCCGCGCTGCCACGTCGATGACCGGCAACGGGTCGCGCTGCGGCCGCAGCGGATCGTCGTCCGCGACGGCAACGACGTCGGCGTCGGCCGGAGGATCGTCTTTCTCGACTGGCGGCGCAACCGGCGCGACGGGCAGCGAAATCGGCACGTCGCGGACAGATACGCCCGGCACGTCGTCGAGAGGATCATCCGGCTCTGGAGCGCGCGGAGCGGTACTCGTCGCAATTGGCTCGATATCGTGCGGCGGCAATTCGTCGCCCGCCGAACCATCGTCGGTATGGTCTGCGTCCTCCGCGCTCGCGTGCGAGTCGTCGGCGTGTTCTTCGCTCGGCGAAAACGCATACCACAACCCGACCGTCGCCACGACGCCAGCCACGGCCGCGCCGATCTTCGGCAGATATCGCTGCATCCACTTTTGCCGCGGCGATATCCAATCCTCGCCTCGCAACGGCACG
>JAJDEG010000097.1 GCA_029259895.1 Planctomycetota bacterium | reverse complement strand
CTCGATCTGGCGGTGCTCGACGGCGACACCGCGTCGTTGGGAAAACAACTCGGAAGGGAGAACTGGCATCTCGAAAGCAGGTTTGGCCGCGAATCGGTCGATCGAGTCACGCAGCAGCTAATCGAACGGAAGGAGAAGGTCGCCGCGGCGTTCGAGATGCGCATCAAGGAGAACATCCGTCGACGCGAGGCCGTCGAAAACCAAATCCAGATGAACCTCAAGGCGGCCGCCGAAGTCGATCCGTCCAAGGGCGATTACGCAACGTACGGCCGGCGCTGGGGTTGGGGCTGGAACGGTTACGGAGACTCATACGGAGACGGGACGTCCCTCACTTACGAATCGCAACAACTCTGGAGGAATCGCACCGACGCCGCGCTGATGTACCTCAATCGCGCGTACAGCGCCGTCATGGCGGCCCGCAAGCTCGACAAGGAAGCCGTCGCGCTTGGGCTGGAGCCGACATTCAATCGCGAAGAATTGGAGCAGATGGCGACCGACCTGAAAGCGAAGGGGCGTTTGCTGCAATTGCACCGCAATCGCTACGAAAAATGACGCTCGTAGTAACATGCGGGTCGCGCAATTGAGATCGTGCCGCATGAATTCGGCACCGCCCGTCTAACGCGCTGCTCGACGTACTTCCGTCATTGGCGCGCGAGATGCCGCGGAAGTCGAGCACCTGGTAGCGTGTTTTGACGATCGCAACAGGAGGTGACAGCGACGAGAAAGGCGAACGGGGAGAGTGCGGCCCACTAAATCGAGCCCGTATTATCCGAACCGCTTCGCGCAACTCGATCTACGGCCGATAGCCGACCGCGACAATGGGTTGCTCCGCAGGGGCTTTTCGTCGAGAGTCCGCGTATTCCCGCCACCGGCTTTCCAAGGCGGCTACGTCGTGGATGCCATAGTGTTTTTGTAGCGCGCGATCATAGCCTTCGACCGTCGCCGCCGCGGCGAAGTCGACGATCTTGGCCGGCTCGTCCCGTTCCGCCAGAAAGCGGACCAACGACAGGCTTTGGCCGTAGAACGCGGGGACTTGTTCGGCCGAAGTGAATTGTTCGAGGCGGAGCAAATCGACCAGCCGCAACGCCGCGCCGCCGTGGAGCGCACGCCGGAAATCGCGCTCGTGCAGCGATTGTTTGGCAGCCGCGTCCGCCAGCGTGGCGATACCCTCGTCGAGCCACCGCGGCGGACACCGCGCTCCAAATCGGTCCGCCAGGACAACGTGCGTCAATTCGTGGGCCAGCGCCGAAGTTTGGCCCGCGCGGACCACGAGGAGGTCGATGCGACGCGTCGCCACGCGGTCTCCGTCGAAGCGAACAAGGCTGCTACCCGAAGTTTGAGCGCCGCCGCGGCCGACGGCCTGCAAATAACTCGCCCGCGAGGCGTGCAGCACGACCGTGCAGAGAGGCCGCCACGTCCTTTCCTGCTCGGTCGGGAACCACGTGTGCCGGCATTGCGCACGCAGTGCTTCGCAATTCTTTAGGACATCCGCGGCCGACGGCCCGCCGCCATAGGAGCGGACGTGGAAATTCTCCGATGTCTCTGTCAGCGCACCCGACGCCGAGGAAGGTTCCGCAGGTACGGTCGACGGGCCCACGACAAGCACGACGAGGCTCAAAACCAACAAACGCATGAAACTGTGGCTCCGGAGATCGTGGATCGTGCAATTGCGGCCGCTTGCAGCGCGCCGATAGCGTCGACGGGGCCAATATCAAACCACGTGCCGCCGGCGGGGGATTCCGCCGACGATCGCCAGGAATGGGCAACGCAACGTGTTGTGGGAAAAGAGGTTGCGTCACCGTCGCGGGCGTACCGCCGGCCCGACGGGATGGCTGCTCGTGCGGGCCGTTCGAGCAGTTGTTGCCGGCGATGCGGGCAGGCTATGTCGCGGGAGTCATGCTTTTTTTGCAAATGCCGCCAGAGCGTGAAGAAACTCGCGAGTAGCAACATCTAATTGACAGGAAACAAAGAAACGGCCCAGCGTTTGAGCCGTCCAATGAAGGGCACGAGGCGATACGTCATGAGTTGGCCCGCGGGGCCAACGGGAGGTGTAAGATGTTACGGGTCATGTTGGTCGGACTGTTGGCCATTGTTGCGTCTGGCATGTCGTCGAGCGATGCGCTTGCGCAGCGCGACGCTGGCGCGAAGGCGCGAGGCGATCAAAGGGCTTTTTGGGATTCCGGAAGCCGTGGCTACCGCGGCGAGGCGTTTTCATTCCGCGTGCGGCGAGCCGATGCGGAACCGACTCGCCGGTTTTCCTACGAACCGATGGGGATCGAGCCGGGCGAGATGGTGACCGTCAGCCAAGACGGCGTCAAAGTCATGCGCGGAACGAATGTGGTTGGTACGATGGCGAAAGGCACGCCATTCAAGGTGCTCAAGGTCGTCGACGGTTGGCTGGGAACCGTGACCGAAGTCAATGGAAAGATGCTCGACGGATGGGTGTGGCACAAGAATGTTTCCACTGGCGCGGCGAAGACCGAACAAAAGACGGAAAAATCGGCCGACATGGCGCAGGCTGGGGACGGACGCCGGTATTCCTACGAGCCGACGCTGCCCGCTGGCCCCGCTCGCGCGTCCGACCGGAGGAATGAGTCGTGGAATTATCCGAAGACGGATCCGCGCCGGTTCCGGCCGTAGCAACGACTGGCGGCAAGAAAACGCCTTACGAGAGTCAAGTGAGGCGCGCGGGTATCCCCTGAGGAATTCAAACGCCGTTGGCGACAAACCGCTAGAATAGCCGTGCGTCGGGCGAAAGCGACTTTCGCCCGACGCACTGGCATTGCGGAATGCGGCGTAGTTCGCGCCAATCATTGGGCTAGATGCGAGAACA
>JAJDEG010000096.1 GCA_029259895.1 Planctomycetota bacterium | reverse complement strand
CATACCGGCACGTCGCGCGAAACGCGGCATGGTGGGCGAACGTCGGCGGGCGTTATCCGCGGCGACCAGCGTTTGACGCACACCTACCGCAGCCGACGGATATCGTGGCTCTCGCCGACATCGGAAAGATTGGCGAATCATTTGGGCATTGTTGCGCTGACGATGGGCTACTCACATGCTGGTTCGATCTCGACGTCGACAATCTTCTGACCGCATTCCGTGAGAGGCGCATTCCGTGGCGCAAGATACTTGGACATTTTCGCCGCCGTGCGAGCCGCTTGAGCCGAGGCGTTGTAAATACCAAGCTTCGCCGCCGGTCCAAACGATCCGACGGCGTAGTCTTCCCGGCGGTTCGATGCTCGCGAAAGTCGTTGCGATGATGCACAAGCGCCGTGCTGACGTCGATCAATTGACGGAGCATCGCTCAGCAGTTCACAATGGCGACGAGGCACCGATGAAGTTCAGGCGAATCGACTTCTCCGCCGTATCCCAGGGAGGTAACGATGAACACGAAAGCGACGTTCGTGCGACGCGACCCGGCCGATGCCACGTCCTGGGCGGAAACGTGCGGTGAGATTCGATGCCTGATCGAGGAGTCAGACGGCGCGGCGGGCGAAGTCCATCACGTCAAGATTCAGAACGCGAAGCTGCACTACCACGAAAGGACGGACGAGTTCTACTACGTCATTGACGGCCAGGGGACGATGATTCTCGACGACGAAGAAATTGAGTTACACCGCGGCGGCGTCGTCTACGTGCCTCGTGGAATCAGGCACAAGGCGATTGGCGATCTCACAGTGCTGACGATTTGCATTCCTCGTGGAGTTCTTCAGGACGTCCACGAACTGGAATAGCGTGCAATGGACTTCTCGGCCAGTTCCTTCGTAGGCCACTGCACGATCGGAGACGCCCCGCAGACCGACTCGAGTCAGGCCGCGAGCTGCGCCGCGCAAATCGAAACTAAGCTAAGCAAGAAGAGGGCCATTTCGCTGAATGCAGGGAGGAGATTCTGGCAATTCTCGCTGCACCCCGCTTGCTGTTCTCCCGCCCGCATGGCTCTGTGTGTCCTGTCGCGACGCCGCTGATCCGCTCACTTCGAGCTGAACATTCGCAGTGAAGGCGCGGCATTTATCTATGCGCCGGAATCTTTGCCGGCCTGGTCGTTCGACCGCCCGAAGTAGCGCGCCGCGTTACTTTGTAGCGCCGTTCGTTACGCCTCTTGGTTGACAGGCCTGTTGTGGAATTCGGTGCAATCGGCATCGGCCAACCGGCCAGCCTCAGCCAGGGGCGGCGACATGACCTCCCAGATTCCCATTCTCCTGACGATCGGCGAGATCTCTCGCCGGCTCGACCAGCCGATCCATCGTGTCGAGTACGTGTTGCGGTCGCGCAACGTGGCGCCGGCGGGATGGGCCGGTAACGCGCGGGTGTACGTCGAGGCCGATGTTACGTTCCTGACAGCCGAACTGCGTCGGATCGACGACGAGCGGTTGGGGGAGGGCACGCGATGAAGGACGTTTCCCGACCGACACCACTCGTCGCGGCGCAGCGGTACTTGGCCCGCGGCTGGGCGGTGCTGCCGATCCCGCACGCCTCGAAGAACCCCGGCTTCAAGCAGTGGGAACAATTGCGGCTTGCGGCAGACGAACTGCCATCGCGATTCAACGGGCAACCGCAAAACATTGGGGTGCTGCTGGGCGAGCCATCCGCCTGGCTCGTCGACGTCGATCTCGATCATCTACGGGCGGTCGCATTGGCCGACGATTACCTGCCCCCGACGCCGCTCGTGTTCGGCCGCGCCGGCAAGCCGCGCTCGCATCGTTTGTACCGAGTCACGGCCCCAGTCGCCACCAAGAAGTACAAGAGTAAATCGTCGGGCATGATCGTGGAGTTGCGGTCCACGGGCATGCAGACCGTCTTTCCGCCCAGCACACACGAAAGCGGCGAAGCGATTTGCTGGGAGGACGAGAATGTAGAACCGGCGGAGGTCGACCCCGATGAATTGTTTGCGGCTGTCAAGAATCTGGCCGACGCGGTGTTCTTCGAGTTAGGCGAAAAACGTCGTGCGGTCGCCAAGAGACCTTCATCTCGATCCGCGGTCGTCGATAAAGCGCCGGCGCCTGCCGAGTTGCCGGAGCTATCCGCCGACGAGCGATCGCGTCGTTGCCTCGCCGCGATGCTGCGGATGGACATGACCGATCACCGCGACGGTTCGAGCCGGTTGTTTGCCGCCGCGTGTCGCGTCGTCGAGCACGACCTGGATGATCCAGCGGGCCGGCGGACAATCGCGCAGTACGCTCGCCAGCGTCCGTTTCCGAAGGCGTGGTCGGATGCCGAAGTCCTGCAACGGGTTCGCGACGCCGAGAAAACTTGTGATCGCGGTAAGGCGCTACGCCCAAACGTCGACCACGACGGCCTCGTCGCACTCGGCAGCCGCGATCCGGCGACGGGACGACTGGTGCTCTCGATAAAGCGGACGCTTCCTACGGCGCACGCCTACGTGAGCGATTTCCACGCTCACTGGGAAGGCCGCACGCTGCATAACTACGCGGGCATGCCGCTCGTATGGCGCGATAACCGCTACGGGGAGGTCGAGGACGAGGCGATCCGAAAGAAGCTGCACACGTGGCTGCACGAGGCGCTGCGGTACTGGGTCAATCCCAAGACGGGAGAAATCAAGCTGATCGACTTCGAGTCGAATCCGGGTACAGTCAAGGCGGCGCTGGACACGATCAAGGCGATGACACACCTGCCGGCATCGGTCACGTCACCGAGCTGGCTGCGGGACGGCGCGACGAAGCCGCCAGCACTTGAAATCCTCCCCTGCCGTTCGGGTTTGCTGCACCTGCCGACGATGCGGCAATTCGAGCCCACGCCGTTGTTCTTTACGACCAGCGCTCTGGACTTCGATCCCGATCCGTCGTCACCGCCGCCGATGGAGTGGCTGGGATTCCTGCATCAATTGTTCGACGGCGACGTCGAAGCTCTGGACCTGCTCCAGGAATGGTTTGGCTATTGCCTGATCTGCGACACGTCGCAGCAGAAGATGCTGTTGATCGTCGGGCCACGCCGGAGCGGGAAAGGCACGATCGCCCGCGTGCTGATCCGTCTCGTCGGTCCCGCGAACGTCTGCGGGCCGACGACGTCGAGCCTCGCCGGCGCGTTTGGCTTGCAGCCCCTGCTCGGCAAGAGCCTGGCGATTGTCAGCGACGCCCGCTTCCACGGCGAGAACATCCAAACGGTCATCGAACGGCTGCTATGCATCAGCGGCGAGGACATGTTGACCGTCGATCGTAAGCACATGACCAGCGTGACGATGAAGTTGTCCACACGGTTCATTTTCTTGAGCAACGAGCTGCCGCGCTTGAGTGACGCGAGCGGCGCGCTAGCCGGGCGGTTCATGATCCTGCGATTAACGCAGAGCTTCTTCGGAAAGGAAGACCTGAAGCTGACGCCAAAGCTGGTGGCGGAACTCCCAGGGATACTGAACTGGGCCATCGAAGGCTGGCAGCGTCTTCGCGAGCGCGGGCATCTCCAGATGCCCCAGAGCGTCGCCGACGCCGTGCTCGATATGGAGGACCTGGCGTCGCCCGTCGGCGCCTTCGTCCGCGACGAGTGCGTCGTCGGTGCTGGCCAACGCGTGTGGATGGACGACTTGTACGACGCCTGGAAGCGATGGTGCGAACGCGAAGGCCGCAGCGTCATCACCACGCGGCAATCGTTTGGTCGCGACCTCGCCGCTGCCGTGCCGGGCATTGCCGCTCGCCGGAATCAAAGTTACGGCCGCTTTTACGAGGGGATCGGCCTGCGCCACAGCCCAGAGCAACCGACGTTCGACTGAGCCAGTACCGCGAAGTACCGCAAGGGTACCGCGATGCTCGGAGATTCATGCAAGTCCGTAACCCACGACGGATCAACGACTTATGAAATTCAGTACCGCACAGTACCGCAGAGTACCGCGAC
>JAJDEG010000095.1 GCA_029259895.1 Planctomycetota bacterium | reverse complement strand
CTGGGGAGTGAATCGAGCGTACCGGCCAAGCATCGCGGCGGGCGGTGGCCCTGTGCCTTGGCGGACAGGCATCGAAATTGGGCGGGAAAGCGTAACGGTGGGGCAAGCCGTGCGGGTGAGGCGGGGCCGTCGGGGGGCGACGCGCACGGAGAATCGCCGCTCGCGCTCCGCTAGTGGCGAATGCAACGGCAATCCCACATATCATCGTCCTGCCGCGGAATCCTTCGTGAACGAATTTGCGAAGGATGGGGGTGCTGCGGCTTGTCGCGAAAGGGGCGAAGAAGACGCGCCGCAGCGAGATGCCGATACGCGTTGCCGATATGCGATGTCGTTACGCAAATTCGTTACGCCATGCCCCGCGTGCGGTCGTTGAACGGTGATGGCGACGCCGGCGCAATTGCCAACTCGCCGTCGTCGACGAACTTGATGCCCTTCATCACGTCGGGCAGCGCCTTGATCATCTGCAAGAAACCGAACACGACGATGCCGTGGTGCGCGCCGAGCGGGAAGTCGAACAGGCCTTCGATCGCCGTGGCCAGGACTTCGAGCAGGCCGGTCAGCAGCAGAATCAAGCCGGCGAGCAGGTTGAGCGCCGGGTGATGCGCGATGCGATGGAGCGTCTTGAGTGCTTGTTGGCGAATCATGGTCGTTCTCGGCTGGATCGTCGGTTGCGGGCGACGGAGAAAAAGTTGTGGTGTGGCGGGAATTTTGGCCGTTGAAACTGAGCCAGTCGTTTCGTATGAATGGGGCTAGCGCGAAGGGTTTCGCGCGATCGTCGGTCACTTGCCGCGGAGGTTGCGGCGGCTCTTTGAAAATTCGTTTCTTTTTCTTGCGTCGAACGATTCGCCGCGAAATTTCGCTGCGCGGCGAATCGACGGGCGAATCGGCGGTTTATTGAACGCAGGTGCCGGGGCCCCCCTAGCGTTTGTTCAATAATTCGACCGAGATGACGTGCGACGCGAATGATGTAGGTTGTGTGGACGCCCTAGTTTGACGAGTTGTGGTTGGAGACGGTTAAGGGCTTTCTTTGCGGGTATATCCTTGGGGCATTTCAATGCGCCGAGGAAGTTATCCCCAGATTTCGCCGATGCGACGCAGATAAAAGGCTCGTGGGACGGATGCTGGATTCGCCCCACGAGCCTGTCTGGTTTTCGCTGCTATTGGCTTCGGTTCGTTGCTTACGACGCCGAGGCGGCCAGGTCGGCGATCGTGATTTCGTCGCCGAAACCGCTTTCGTCGATTGCCGCGCGGACGTCGTCGTTCGCACCGGCCAGCGCGATCTCGAAGCTGCCGCCGCGCTTTTGCTTGATGAACGCCAGCGTGCGGATGCCTTCTTCGCAGATCGATTCGAGGCTATCGACTTGCAGCGTGAGGGAACTGGCACCGCGGTCCGCCGCCGCGTCGATCGTCGCTTTGAGCGTCGACAGATCGTGCGGGCCGAGCGCGCCGGAGAGCGAGATCGTCGCCGCGGAGCCGGTGACTTCGAGCAGGTCGGTGGTGAACGTGACTTCGGCCGGCACCAACTGCACGCGAACCTTCAGCTTGCCGCCGGTCGACGGGAGCTTGACCGTCAGCGCGTCGGCGTTGAAGTCGCGATGCTCCTGGCCGTTGATCCACACTTGACCGATGCGCACGCTGCCTGCCGGAAGGATGTCTGGCGAAACGCGGAGCGTGTCGTTTGGCAAGCTGCCAGCCGTGGGACGGAAGTTGAAGTCCATCGGCTGCTTGGTCACGAGCAGGTTCGTGTAGACCGCGGCGAGGTAGGCCAACTCGAACGAGTGGTATCCGGCCATCGAGTGCGAACCCTTGCCGCGTTCGGTGCCCAGCGCGAACGGCTGGCCGTTGGCCAGCACGTTGAAGTAGACACCGCCGGACTGCGTGTCGAGGAACCAGGCGTTGTAGAACGCGGCCGATTCGCGGGCGATGCGGCGATACTCGGGCTTCTTGAGCACGCCGTTGAGGATGAAGTAGGCCAGGATGCCTTGCTCTTGTTGCCACCACGCCTTGCGGTCGTGCCACACGTAGCGGTGGAATTGTTGGCCTGGCTCTAGTTTGCGTTCGACGACGTCGTACCAACCGCCGCGTTGGCGATCGCTGCCGGCGGCGGGCATGGCGGCGGCGATCTTCGTGGCCAGGTCGGTGTACTCGTTCTTCGAGCGGAGGCTGTTCATCCGCATCAAGTTCCAGGCGATCTTGAGGTTATGCCCGACGACGGCGCGGTTCTGCTGCCAACCCCACGTCTGATCCTTCGACCAGTCGTCGTTGAACTTCTCCTGGACGAACGGGCTGTTGTCGTAGTCGGGGAAGTGCTTGGCTACGGTATCGAACGTGTATTCGAGGAAGTCGGCATACTCCTTTTCGCCGGTCGCCAGGAACAGGTTGATCAAGTACGCCGGAGCGTGATCGCCGACCGAATTCCAATTTTTGCGAGCGCGGTTGCGGCCGAGCGATTCGGCTTTTGCGTCGAGCGTGATGGGGTCGATGTGCGAATAGAACCCGCCGCGGTCCGACTTGTCGTGGAAGTACTTCCAGAACGTCTTGATCGTTTCCTTGGCGTCGCTGAGGATCGCCGGATCGCCGGTGATTCGGTACGTCTGCACCGGACCGGCCAGGGCGTAGATCTGCTCGTAACACGGAATGGCGTCGTAGTCGTCGCCCGACTCCGAAGCGTAGATCTTCTCGTACTTGCCATTGGGCGTGATGTCGACGGCGTGATACCAGTACGTGGCGTCGTTCTTCTTGTCCTCGAAGCGCAGGTGCTTGCGGAGGTATTCGGTGCCCTTCTCGGCGGCTTCGAGGTACTTGTCTTCGCCGGTCATCAGGTAGGCCGACGCAAAGCCATAGACGAGCCGTGAGATGGTGTCGGTCTCCTGCCGGGTCGACGTTTCCTGCTCGCCTTCGAGGCCGATGTTGGTGCGGTACTTGCTGAAATCGACCGGGCCGTCGCCGAATTCGGCCTTGAGGTAGAAATCGCCGAGCTGACGGACCTGGTTGATCCACCAGTCCTGCTGCTCGAAGCAATACTCGTCGGGCGTGTGGCCGACGAAGACGATGTGTTTGGCTTCGAACTTCGTGGCGTCTGCTTCGGGATAGAAGACGCCGTAGACGAACAGGTAGCGGCCTTCGACCAGCAGCGTCTTGACGTCGTCGGTGGCGTTTTTGAATTCCTCGCCGAGGTTGCGGACGTATTCGGCGAAGACGGTCGGCGTGAGCGTGACGCGGAACTCGCGGTCGTCGCTGGTGCGGAGTTCGAACGTGTCTTTGCCGTCGAATTCGGTGACGTACCCGGCGATGAGGTCAGAGACGGAGAAAGTTAGGTCGTTCATGGATTACCTCGATAAAGTGGAGTTAATTGTCGACGTCGAGTGAATTGATTGAAACACGGAGGCACGGAGACGCGGATACGAGCGAATGAAGAATGAAAAATGAAGAATGCAAAGTGTTCGTTTAGGACCGCGTACGTTTTTCACTCCTCATGTTGCCTGTTGACTTCCCTTCGTGTTTCCGTGTTCTAGTCGTTACTTATTTGGAAACCAGCACGACGACGCTGCGTCCGTTGACGATGTATTGGCCGCCGTCGATCTTGATCTCTTTGCCGTAGCCGAGGATGTCGCTGGGCGAGGGGAGCGAGGTGTCGACGACACGATGCCAAGTGCGGCCTTCGACCGTGGGTAGTTCGAAGGACAGCCCTTCCCAATACATATTGAGCATGACGTGGACGTCGGCCTCGCCGGCGAATCCGCCGAGCGTACACGCGAGCACGCGGGCGCTGGGGTCGTTCCACGGCGGCGAGAACAGCTTGCATCCGTGCCATGCGATGTCGGCCAGGTTGCGTTCGTTTACTTCGCCAGTGAAGAACCGCGAGCGATGGACGACCGGATGCTTTTTGCGGAAGTCGATCATCAGCCGCCAGAAGCGGAGCAGGTCGTCGTTTTTCTCGGGCAGCGTCCAGTCGAACCAGTTCAGTTCGTTGTCCTGGCAGTAGCCGTTGTTGTTGCCGCGTTGCGTGCGACGGACTTCGTCGCCGGCGACAAACATCGGGATGCCCTGCGAGAGCATCAGCGTCGCGCAGAAATTTTTGATCTGCCGCTCGCGAAGGGCTTCGATGGCCGGATCGTCGGTGGGGCCTTCGACGCCGCAGTTCCAACTCATGTTGTCGTCGTTGCCGTCGCGATTGCCTTCGCCGTTGGCGTCGTTGTGTTTGCCGTCGTAGGAGACGAGGTCGTTGAGCGTGAAGCCGTCGTGACAGTTGACGAAGTTGACGCTGTTGACCGGCAGATGGCGGCGCGACTCGTACAGATCGGCGCTGCCGGCATTGCGCGCGGCGAAAGAACCGACCACGCCAGGATCGCCCTTGACGAATCGCCGCACGTCGTCGCGATAGCGGCCGTTCCATTCGGCCCAGCGGTAGCCGGGGAAGTAGCCGATCTGATACAGTCCGGCGGCGTCCCACGCCTCGGCGAAGACCTTCGTGTCGGACAGAACTTCCGAGAGTTCGATGTGCCACACCACCGGCGGGTATTCGAGCGGCGCGCCGTTCTCGCCACGGGTGAGCACGGAAGCTTCGTCGAAACGGAAGCCGTCGACGTGCATTTCCTTGACCCAATACTCCAGGCACTCGACGATCAGTTTCTCCGGCACGGGGTGGTTGCAGTTGAACGTGTTGCCGCAGCCCGTGTAGTCGTTGTAGTACTGCTTATCGCCAGGGACGAGGTGATAGTAGTTGCTGTTGTCGATGCCCTTGAACGAAAAGGTCGGGCCTTGGTGATTGCCTTCGTCGGTGTGATTGAAGACGACGTCGAGGATGACGCTGATGCCGGCCTTGTGCAGCTCTTTGACCATGTCGCGGAATTCGCGGACGTGCTCGCCCGACTCTGGATTGACGCAGTAGCCCGGATGCGGCGCGAAGAACGCCATCGTGCTATAGCCCCAGTAGTTTCGCAGCGGTTGGCCGTCGACGGTGCGGAGAACTTCGCTGTCGTCGAATTCAAACACCGGCAGCAGTTCGATCGCCGTGATGCCGAGTTCCTTGAGATACGGAATCTTCTCGATCAGGCCCTTGAACGAGCCGGGATTCTGCACCTTGGCGGTTTTCGACTTCGTGAATCCGCCGACGTGCGTCTCGTAGATGATCAATTCGCTCATCGGCGTGTTGAGTGGCTCGTCGCCTTCCCAATCGTAATCGGAGTTGTCGATCACCACGCTGCGCATCGACGTGGTCAGATTGCTGCCACTGCCGCAAGCGTCGCCGCGTCGCCAGAGTGTCTTGTTGTTGCCGCGGGCGTAAGGATCGATGAGCACTTTTTCGCCGTCGAAGCGGTGGCCGTCGTGAATGTTCCGCGGTCCGTCGACGCGATAGGCGTAGTGCGCTCCGTGCGCAAGGCCGCGGACGAAGACGTGCCAGATGTGGAACGTTTTGTTCCGCTCCGGCGAGAGGCGAATCACCTGCACCGGTTCCGGGCTGTCGTGGTCGTCGAAGATGAGCAGTTCGACCGCCGTGGCGAATTCGCTGAACAGGGCGAAGTTGACGCCGCTCGCGTCGGGCGTGGCGCCGAGCGGGTGGGTTCGGCCCGGCTCAGTCGCGTAGCGCTCGTCTGCGTGCGGGGCACTGCTGCCGGTTTGATCTCGTTGCGACGGCAGGGCGAATTGCGACGGTTCGAGCGTGGCGGTGTTCGATGAGGACGTCGTTATCATGGTCTATGTTCTCACGCGGAGGGTTTGGCGGATTTTGGAACGCGAATTCCGGCCAGCAAGCCGCCGGTCCGTTGATTGTGCGAAAGTTCCTGCTCGACGGCGCGATCGATCATCAACCACATGCGATCGATTTTGCCCGGCACGATATACAGCAGCGGCACGATGCAATACACGAGCAAGGCCGCGGGAATGCTGGCGAACGACACGGCGATGCCGAGCACATACAGCGCCGGGCCGGTGAGCGTGGTTTGCAGCGTGGCTC
>JAJDEG010000094.1 GCA_029259895.1 Planctomycetota bacterium | reverse complement strand
CGTGCTTGCACCGCGGTCGGTCGAATCGGCCGAGGGCGCTCACCTGAGCGTGTTGCCGGACGGCTCCGTGCTGGCAAGCGGTCGGGGCGTCGATCGCGACCGATATACGATCGAACTGGAAACGAAGCTGCGCGGGATCACGGCGATCCGCGTCGAAGCTTTGCTCGACGAAACGTTGCCCCGCGGCGGTCCTGGGCGCAACGGCGATGCTCGCTTTGCGATTACGGAGGCGCGGCTTGCGGCTCGCGATCTAGAACTCGACGTCGACGACGATGTTGCCGCCGATGCTTCCGTGTCCGTGGACGTTCCGATCGCAGCGGCGAGCGCGGACTATTACGAATCCCGCTTCGAGCCGAGCAAGACCGTCGACGGCAAGGACGACACCGGTTGGACGCCCGGCGTCGGCACGGGGAAATCGCACGCGATTGTGTTTTCTCTTGCCGCCGATCCGACGTCGCCCGGCGGGACGATCTTTACGCTCGTGCTGGATCAGCGGTTTGGCCAGCAGCATACGCTGGGCCGGTTGCGAGTTTCCGCGACGACCGATGCGTTGCAACTAGAGGCGGAGCAACTGGGGCGACGCATCGCGCTGCTGGCGGACAACACGTCCGATGCGCCGCTGCGGCGAAAGACGTTGTTCGACGACGAGGTGAAGTTCGTCGAGAGTCTCGCCGCGACGACCGGAAAGATCTCTCGCGAAACCGGCGAACGTTTCACGGGCGGCGCGTGTTTGCGGCTGAGCGGCGGGGCAGCGGAGAACGCCGCGATTTCCGAGATGAACGCGGCGATTCGATCCAACCCTGGTCCCGGCGAGTTTCGTTACCTGCGATTCGCGTGGCGAAAGCGAGGCGGCGGCGGTGCGGTCGTGCAATTGGCCGACAACGGCAGTTGGCAGAGCAAGGCGACCGGCGTCGAACGCGACTTGCGCTACGTGGGCGGAAGATTCGACGAGGCGAGCGGCGCGATCGTCGTGCAAAAGGAACTGCCCGACGAGTGGACGGTCGTCACGCGCGATCTGTACGCCGATTTCGGGCCGATCGCGCTGACGGGATTGCGGCTGATCTGTCCCGACGGCGAGTATTTGTTGCTCGACAGCGTGCAATTGGCGCGGTCACTAGACGACTTCGAGACGTCGCGCCCTTAGCGGTGCCACACGGCGACTAAGTGTTTCGCATGAAGTTGCTTCCTGATTTCGCGATCGGCGATTTCGTAGGGTGGGTCAAGATTCGGGGAACTTGATCTGGGCCAATTCCTAGGTTCTCGCGCCGGCCAGGTCCGCGTTGCCGACGCTGAGCACTTTGCCGCGATCCATTTGGATGCAGCGCCCGGCGCGGGCGGCGGCCTGTTCTTCGTGCGTTACCAGCAGCACGGTGCCGCCCTCGCGGTGATACTCGGCGAGCAGGTCGAGAACGATGCAGCCGTTTTCGGGATCGAGATTGCCTGTCGGTTCGTCGGCGAGCACGATCCGCGGTTGATTCAATAGCGCTCTGGCCAGTGCGACGCGTTGTCGCTCGCCGGCGCTGAGTTGTCCCGGGCGGTGCGTGCGGCGCTCGATCAATGCGAATCGTTCTAATAGTGCGTCCGCTCGCTGAATGGTTTCTTTGCGCGAGGCATCGATGGCGGCGGCCAGGACGTTGTCGACGACGTTGAGGTAGGGCAGCAAATGGAACGTCTGAAATACGAAGCCGATTTCCGAGGCCCGAAAGCTGGCCCGTTCGGCCCGCGAGAGGGCGGCCAGCGAACGCCCGGCAACGACGACTTCGCCCTCGGTGGCGAGCGCCAATCCGCCGGCGAGTAACAGGAGCGTCGTCTTGCCGCACCCGCTGGGGCCGCGCAGGGCGACGAATTCACCCTGTGCAATGGCGAGCGAAACGTGGTCGAGCGCCCGCACATCACCGTGGGCGGTGCGGTAAATCTGGCTGACGTCGCGAAGTTCGATCATGCGTTTCGTGGTAGTCGGCGGGAGTTTGAGCGGCCCAATGCCCGATAAAAAGCTTGAACCCATAAACGCTTTCCAATATAACACCCTAGGTGACGCAGCGCAATTGCGGCAGCGTAATTATCGCGGTGATCGTCGTGTACGAAGCACGACGGACAGGACTCGCCTTGCACGAGCGGGAGCGCGGACATGCTCACGATTCACGATCGGACCAGACGCCTCGGCCGCCGCGACTTCTTGCGCGTTGGTGGACTGGGCCTCGGCGGCCTTGGGCTTGGCGGATTATCGCTGACCGATTTGCTGGCTGCGCGAGCGGCGAACGACGGCGTTCTGCGCGATAAGTCGGTGATCCTGCTGTTCCTTCATGGCGGTCCGAGCCAGATCGAGACGTTCGATCCGAAGATGACGGCACCGGCCGGCAATCGCAGCGTCACCGGCGAGGTCGCCACGTCGATACCGGGCGTGACGTTCGGCGGCACGTTCTCGAAGCTGGCGGCGCTGGCCGACAAGGTGAGCGTGGTCCGCAGCTTTCGCACGGGCGACGGCAACCACGACATCAAGCCGGTCGTTTCCAAGTCGTCGCACGGAGCGAATCTCGGTTCGCTCTTTTCGCGAGTGGCCGGCACGAATCATCCCAAGACCGGCATGCCGACGAACGTCGCGCTGTTTCCCCGCGCCGTATGGCCCGAGGCGAAGGCGGCGGAGGAAGGTTTCGGCAAGTTCGGCGCTACGGGCACGATCGGCAGCGCTTACGCGCCGTTCGTACCGGGGGCAGGCGGCGCGATGCAGCGCGACATGCAACTCGAATTGCCGCGCGAGCGGTTGGACGATCGGCGATCGCTGCTGGCGCAGCTCGATCAGTTTCGCCGCGGAATCGACGCCGACGGTGGACTGGGCCGGCTGGAGGAGCAGGCGTTTTCGACGATCCTCGGCGGCGTCGCCAAGGCGTTCGACCTGTCTAGCGAGGATCCGCGCGTCGTCGAGCGATACGACACCGCGCCGCTGGTCCGCCCGGACGCGATCAGCCGCAAATGGAATAACTACACGAACTACGTCGACAATGCGCAGACGCTCGGCAAACTGCTGCTGCTCGCCCGCCGGCTGTGCGAGGCGGGCTGCGGATTCGTTACAGTGACGACGAATTTTGTGTGGGACATGCATTCCGACGTCAACAACGCGGGCGTTTCCGAGGGCATGGAATATATGGGGCGGCCGCTGGACCACGCGCTTTCCACGTTCATCGAAGACGTCGCTGCACGCGGCCTGAGCGACAAGATTCTGCTGGTGGCCTGTGGCGAGATGGGCCGCACGCCTGCTGTGAACAAGAACGGCGGTCGCGACCACTGGGGCAATCTCGCGCCGCTGCTGCTCTCGGGCGGCGGACTGAACATGGGCCAGGTCGTCGGGCAGTCGAGCCGCAACGCCGGCGAGCCGGCCACCGAACCCTACACGATCGATCACCTCGCCAGCACGGTCCTGAATACGCTGTTCGACATTGGGCAACTTCGCATCCAACGCGGCGCGCCGGAAGAAGTGCTCAACACGGCGACGGCGGCGTCGCCGATCGTGGAGCTAATGGGGTGACGGCGCGGAGGAGCTTGGGCGTTGGCGATCTAACCCGGCCGCGGCATCGCCAGGCTGTGCAGGACTAGCACTGCGCCGATGGAGATTGCCGCCCAGCCTGCCCAGACGGGCGGCTTGACCGTTCGCATAGAGCTCGATGCTCCGCTTCCCACGGTTTCGAGCGACGGGATCGTGGCGTTGGCCGCCGCCTGCTTGTCGGCCGATCCGAACTTGTCGACGACAAACTTCGTCGTCGGTGCATTGAGCACGTACGCATCGACCATCCGCAACTGGACGCCCAAAAGGACGACCACGATGCCGATTAAGAAATATTGATTGCGATTGAGTTCCATACGATGACTCTCCGAGTTCTCGCATGGACTGGTATCGATCTCGGTGGAGAAAATCTCCACTGGCGGGCCGAATATAGCGAATTTGCCGCCGCGGCGGCGGCAGTGGCGTCGCTCGCGGGCGCGGTCGTAGGCCCTGTATCGATCGAAAGGGATGCGTATGCCGCTTACGCCAGTCCCAGCGAGGGATGGCTGCCGCGGTTCGGCACCATGCTACGGTGGGACTCGACTGTGCGGCTCTGCGGTGCAAATCTATGGTGCGATTAGACCTTCGCGGAGGGCGAACAACGTCAATTCGCCGGCGTTATAGATGCGCAACTTGTCGCGAAGATGGTACTGGTGCTTTTCCACGGTCTTGCGGCTGAGGCCGAGCAGCTTGGCCAATTCTTCGCAGTTGATTCCCTGGGCCAGATAGCGCAACACTTCCTTTTCGCGCGGCGTGAGCGTCGCCAGCCGGGAGACGGGCGGCTGTCCTTGGACCTTCAACACGCGATCGGCCGCCGGGGGCGACCAGTACGCCTTTCCGGCGAGTACCTGTTCGATTCCCTTGACGACGCTATCGAATGGCTCGCCCTTCGTCAGATATCCGTCGGCTCCGCTTTCTATGGCGCGGTCGATGTATCGATCGTTGGTGAATGCCGAGAAGAACATTACCTTGGTGAGAGGCGACGCATTCTTCACCCGCGCCGCGGCCTCGAACGGGTCTGGGCCGGGCATGGAAACGTCGAGCAGCACGGCATCGGGTCGATGCTTCTGAACGGCACCGATCAGTCCACGGGCCGATTCGAGCCTTTCGACGACGCGAAATCCGGCCGATGCGAGCCGCACGGCCACGGCCTCTGAGACCGCGAGATGATCGTCGACCAGAATGATCGATGGATGCGGCATCATATGTCGTCGTGTTCCCTGCCCGAAAACCCGAACGCGAATCGAAACTTGGCTTTGGTTGCCTGCGCGACTTCGCGCAGGTGCCGTGTAATTCCATGCTACGCCTGGCGCATCGCGTCAGCAACAAAATGGTCGTGATAAATTAGTCGCTCGCGTTCTGCTGGCAAGGGATGGGCGGCCGCTGGCCACGGTAAGTACGCCAAGCAAGACTTCCGCACAAAGCACGCCGTTCGACGCCGCCGTTGCGATTGCAAACCGGCACCAACAGTGTGGTTGCGTGAGATTGTTCGCGGTCGGGCGGGCCAACGGATCGATTGAAGAATAGGCCTTGGCGGCGCTAATCCGGCGACGTCATTGCATGACGGGAAATGCTTGCCCTAGACATTTTCGCTGGGCCGCCGTCAGCATTTCGACACCTTTGCCGGCGAGTGCAAGCATTTCGTTCAGTTGTTTTTGGGAAAATGTCGCTTCCTCACCCGTTCCTTGCACTTCGATGAACTGCCCGGTGCCGGTCATTACGACGTTCATGTCGACGTCGGCATCGACATCTTCGCGGTAGTCGAGATCGAGCACGGCACGGCGCGCGACGATGCCGACACTTATGGCCGCGACGCTGTTGCAAAGCATCGGTCGTTTTTTGTCGTTTCCATCGGCCCATTTAATAGAGCGTACGGCGTCGGCCAGCGCGATCCATGCGCCCGTGATGCTTGCGGTGCGCGTGCCGCCGTCGGCTTGGAGGACGTCGCAATCGATGGCGATCGTTCGCTCGCCGATCGCGTCGAGATCGATGGCTGCGCGGAGACTTCGTCCGATGAGCCGCTGAATTTCTGTGGTGCGTCCGTCGAGCTTGTCGCGCTCGCGGCGTTTTCTCGGCTGCGTGCTGCTTGGGAGCATGTTGTATTCGGCGGTGAGCCAGCCGCGGCCTTTGCCGGCCATCCACCCGGGAACGGATTCGTCGACACTGGCCGTGCAAAGCACGATCGTATCGCCCGACTGATACAGAACGCTGCCGGGCGCGGATCGCGTGTAGCGTCGTTTGATTTTCACCGGCCGAAGCTCGTCGGGCGGGCGGCCGTCGTGGCGCGGCATGGAGATTCCCTGGGTAAACGTGAGCGGCGCGAACGAGCGCACCGATGATTTGTTAATGCACCGAATCTTACTCGCGGCCGAGCAGCCACGTTAGCACGCCCTTTTGCACGTGCATGCGATTGCCGGCTTGCTCGACGACCACGCTTTGCGGACCATCGATCACGTCGGCGGCAACTTCCTCGCCGCGATGGGCCGGTAGGCAATGCAGAAAGTAGGCGTCGGGACTGGCCAACGCCATCAGCTTGGCGTCGATCTGGAAGCCGGCAAAGTCCTTGAGTCGCCGCTGCGATTCTGCTTCCTGCCCCATGCTGGTCCACACGTCGGTATACACGGCGGACGCGCCGCGGACAGCTTCCGCCGGATCTTCCGTGAGTGTCAGCTTCGCGTTGGGGACTTCGCTCCGCAGACGCGCCAAGAACGGCTCATCGTAGCCATAGCCCTTCGGCGTCGCCACGGAGAGCGGCAAGTCGAGCCGCGCGCAACCGATGGCCAGACTGCGGGCGACATTGTTGGCGTCGCCGACATAGGCCACGCGGTGGCCGGGAAACTTGCCGAGCAATTCGCGGAGCGTGTACAGGTCGGCCAATCCTTGGCAGGGATGCGTGTAATCGGTCAGTCCATTGATGACGGCACAGGTGCAATGTTTGGCCAGCTCGACGACGGTATCGTGGCGATAGGCCCGCACGACGATGGCGTCGACGTATTGACTGATGACGCGGCCGAAATCGGCGAGGCTCTCGCGGGCGTTGAAACCGACTTCCGTGCCGAGGAACAAGCTGTTTCCGCCCAAGTGGCTGATGCCGGCCTCGAAACTAACGCGCGTTCGCAACGACGGTTTTTCGAACAACAGGGCGACGACGCGGCCGGGCAGAATCGACTCGCGCAGACCGGCGGCGTGCTTGGCCTTCAGATCGTGCGTGATCGCGAAGATCGCCTCGATTTCGGCGGTCGACAAATCGAATAACGAAACCACGTGTCGCATGGCGAATACCTCGCGCGGCAAATCGGAAAAGCGGATTGGGCAGTTACGGCCGCACGGTGCGGATCGCGTCGCAGAGAATGTCGCAGCCTTCGTGAACCTGCGCGGTGGTGAGGTTCATGGCCGGCAAAAGACGAATCACGATGCCCTGGGTGCAATTGATGAGCAGGCCGCGCTCCATGCATGCTTGGACGATGGGCGCGCCGTCGACGGTCAATTCGATGCCGATCATGGCGCCGGCGATTCGCAGATCGGCGATCAAGTTGCACTCTTGTTGCAGCGTTTCGAGCCGCTGGCGAAACGTGGCGGCGATCGCGTCGACGTTTTTTAGCAGGTCTTGCGACTCGACCATTTCGATAGCGGCGATGCCCGCCCGCGCCGCGATTGGGTTGCCGCCGAACGTAGCGGCGTGCATTCCGGGACGCAAACTCGGCGCGATTTCCTTGGTGGTGAGTAATGCGCCGCCGGCCACGCCGCCACAGAGGGCCTTGGCGAGCGTCATCACGTCGGGCGTGACTCCGGCCCGTTGATAGGCGAACCACTTGCCGGTGCGGCCGCAACCGGTTTGGACTTCGTCGAACATCAGCAGCAGGCTGTGTTCGTCGGCCAGCCGCCGCAGTTCTTGCAAGAATCCATCCGGCGCGATCCGCACGCCGCCTTCGCCCTGGATCGGTTCGACGAGAATCGCCGCGGTTTCCTTATCGATCAATCGGGCGACGGCATCGGCGTCGCCGTAGGGCGCGTACATGAACCCGGCCATCAGCGGGCCGAGGCCCTCGTGATACTTCGGCTGGGCGGTCGCCGCGGTGGCGCCGAGCGTGCGGCCATGAAATCCGCCCTCGAACGTGATGATCTTGTAGCGTTCCTTGGGCGTATGCAGGCGGGCGAGCTTGATGGCGGCTTCGTTCGCTTCGGTGCCGCTGTTGCAGAAGAACGCCTGTCCGCCGAAGCTCCGTTCGGACAGCATCTTGGCCCACAAGCCTTGGGCGTGCATATGCCAAGTGTTCGGCACGTGGATCAGCGTGGCGATCTGGTCCTGCACTGCCTGTACGACTGGCTCGGGGCAATGTCCGAGCAGGTTACAGCCCCAGCCAGGGAAAAAGTCGAGATAGCGCTTCCCTTCGGCGTCCCAGACGTACGATCCTTCGCCGCGCTCGAGCGCCAGCGGATACCGCGTGTAGTTCGGCACGACATATTCTTGGAATAGGTCGATGATCTCGGCGGAGCTTGGGGAGGTCGTCGTGGACATGATGGATCCCTCGATTAACGATTAAACCGGCGAGCCGTGAAAACTCGTAGGGTGAGTCGAGCGATTCGCGGCCGACTCAGTTTCGCGCGATCGCGCGGTGGGCCTCGCCTTCGCTCGACCCACCCTACGTGTCGCGATATTTCCAAACATCTAACGACGCCTAAGCTGCTCCGTCGGTTCGCAGAATCTCGGTTCCGACGCCGCGATTGGTGTAAATTTCGAGTAGCAGCGAGTGACGCAGGCGGCCATCGATAATATGTACCTTGCCGACGCCCCGTTCGAGCGTTTCCAGGCATGCCTCGACTTTGGGAATCATGCCCGACTCGATCACGCCGGTGGCGATCAATTGGCGGGCTTCCGTGTCGGTCAGCGAATGAATCAGCGACGCGGCGTCGTTCCTGTCGCGACGCACACCGTTGACGTCGCTGAGGTACATCAGCTTCTCCGCTCCGAGCGCTTGAGCCACCGCCGTGGCCGCGGTGTCGGCATTGACGTTGAGCTTCTCGTCGCCGTCGCCCAAGCACATCGACGGTATCACGGGAACCTGACCGGCGTAGCACAAATTGTCGATCGTCGTGCGGTCGACCTTGGTGACGTAGCCGACATAGCCGAGGTCGATCGTGCTGCCGTCGACGTCGGGCAGTGCCAGACGATGTCCCCACAGGACGTTCGTGGTGCGGAAGTTCAGCGGTTGGGCGCGACCGCCCATTTCTTCGACGCGGGCGGCGAGGCCCTCGTTCGTTTCGTAGGCCAGCACGCGTTCGACGATGTCGCGGGTCGCTTCGTCCGTGTAGCGGCGTCCCTGGATGAACCGCGGCTCGATGCCGGCTTCGCTCATCGCCCGGCTGATCGCGGCACCGCCGCCGTGGACGACGACGGGCCTCATGCCGACGGTTTCCATGAAGACGATATCGAGGAGCAAGTGCCGCAGGGCGGTCTCGTCCTCCATTACGCTGCCGCCGAGCTTGATGACGACGACTTTATCGCGGAACCGGCGAATCCAGCCGAGTGCCTCGATGAGTACGTCAGCCTTTTCAATCGCATCACGCAACGGCGGAAACTCCAGAGCGGCGGCGTTTGGCGATACCTATCGACCCGCGACGCCGCCCCGCGCGGGAAGACATTTTGCCTTGCCATCAAGGGGCGTGGCATGGAAAACCCCACATTTTATCGCTGTTTGGGTCCGTGTCAACGAAGACGCGTACGCCGGCAGTCCGCTGTTATTGCGTTGCCGGCGGATATCGAGGGTCTCCTGCGGCTGCGCTAGGGAGTTTTAGCGCGGCGCGAAGGAGTCGGTGTGACGACAGGGGTGTGACGGTGCTACGGCGAACTGCACGCTACAACGATTTGCGAGCGGACATTTCGGATCGATATTCGCCGGGGGTTCGGTCGGTGTGGCGTCGGAAGAAGGCGATCATGTACTCCGAATACGAAAAGCCGGAGAGGCGGGCGATTTCCGGCAGCGTGTAATCGGTTTCGGCGAGCAACTGCTTGACGCGCTCGAGGCGGACGCGGTTGATTTCGGCCAGCGGAGATCGTTCGAGCTGTCGCTGCATGCGCCGTTCCAGCGACGTGCGCGAGATGCCGACGTGTCGCACGACGTCGGCGACGTCAATTCCGTCGCTGGCGTGGCTGCGGATGAATCGCAGCGCGGCGGCGACGACGCGGTCGTCGAGGGCGTAAACGTCGGTCGATGCGCGGACGATCACGCGCAGCGGCGCGATCGGCGACGGTGGCGGGATGTCGGCGTCGCCTTGCATCATGCGCTGCAACAATTCGGCCGCTCGATAGCCGATCCGTTCGGTGTTTTGCTCGACGCTGGTCAGCCGTGGGCCGGCCAACTCGCACAGCACTTCGTCGTTGTCGACGCCGATCACCGCCACGTCGTCGGGCACGGCGATGTCGTACGCGCGGCAGACGTTGAGTATCTGGAGTCCGCGAATGTCGTTGCAGGCGACGATCCCGACCGGCTTGGGCAGCCCGCGGAGCCATTTCGCCAGCGTCGCTTCGTGCGTCGCGCCGGCGGCCTCGATCGCCGTCGTCGTCATCGTGGCGATCTTCTTGAG
>JAJDEG010000093.1 GCA_029259895.1 Planctomycetota bacterium | reverse complement strand
GGCCGCGTGGTGGGGGCGCTGCAGACATTGCTGGTGCTGGTCAAGGGTTTGCCGTTGGCCTACAACCGCGACTTGCAGGAAGACAAGCCGCCGCTGTTCGACGCCGCGGACACCGTGGAAGCGTGTTTGGCGATGGCCGCGCCGGTGGTGGCCGGAGCGACGTTGCGGCGAGAATCGATCGCCGCGCGGCTCGACCGGGGCAACCTCGACGCGACGACGTTGATGGAGCACTTGATCCTGCGGGGCACGCCGCAACGCACGGCGCACGGGTTGATCGGACAGTTGGTCGCCAAAGGCAGTCACCGCGGCGCTCGGCTGGCGGACTTGCCGCTCGAGGCATTTCAGGAGGTCGACGCAAGTCTCGACGAAAAGGTTTACGGCGTGTTGGGAGTGGAAAACGCCGTGGCCGCGATGAAGAGCTACGGATCGACGGCGCCGGGCGAGGTCGCCGAACAAGTTTCGGCGTGGAGAAAGCGATTGGCGATGTAGCAAAAGCACGATTGGCTCTGTGTGAATTACGTGGAGTTTGAGAAGCATGGCACGAGGCCGAACGAACGAGATGCAACGACGACTTTTTTGGAACGAAGAAACGGCGACGCGATGAACTCACTCGTGAAGATATTGCTGGTCTTGCTGATGGCCGCTGTTGGGGTTTGCTCGTCCTTGGCACACGCACAGGACGACCTTGCCGAAGCATTTGGCGATGCGCCGGCCGATGCCGCCGCGGTGCCGATGCCGCCCGTCGATGCGGCTGCGCTGGGGGACGATCCGGCCGTACAGGCGGTGGTCGATTCTAAGCCGACGACGCCGGCCGAATTGTTTCGCGCGACCTATTTGCTGATCGAATTGCAGCGCGCCGACGCTGCTGGTCCGTTCATTACGCGATTTCTTGCCGCCAATGCGACGCCACGCGACGCGGCGACGATTCTTCGCGAACATGGCTCGGCGCGGTTGATGCGCATGGGGCGAGCGGAAGCGATCGGCGCGGACGGCCGTAAGATGATCGACGCCGTGCTCGACGGCGCGCGGGCTTACGCCCACGATCCGACTCGACTGGCGGAGTTGATCGAGTTGTTGAATCATTCGGCGTCGGAGGTTCGCCGGGCGGCGATCCACGATCTTTCGGCCGCCGAGGGGGACGCGGTAGCGATGCTGATTGCGGCGCTTGCCGACGAGAACCGAAACGATCAGCACGCCGGTATTCGCGCGGCGCTGGTTGCAATGGGTCGGACATCGATTCCGGCGCTGTCGGCTGCCGTGGCGGCGGACGACGAGGCCGTGGCGGTAGCGGCGATCGAATCGCTGGGCCGAATTCGCGACCGCGCTGCTACGGTTTACTTGCTCGGTCCGGCGGTGGGCAGCGACGCCTCGCGTCGCGACGCGGCGCTTGCGGCGATAACCGCGATTGTCGGTCGAACGCCGTCGAGCGAGGACGTGCGGAGGATTCTTGCCGCAGAGGCTAAGTCGCACTTGGCGCGTTCCGTTCGATTGCCGACGCAGGGAAGCGACCGGGTTACGATCTGGCATTGGGATTCGGCGAAGCGTGAGGTCGTGCCGCGAGAATATCACCACGACGATGCATTGGCCGTTATCGCCGCTCGATTGGCTGGGGAATTGGCGGCCGCGGAACCGGACAACGAGTCGTATCGCCGGCTGCACTTGCTCGCCTCGTTAGAGGCGGCGAAGCTTACGACCGGACTCGACGCGCCGTTGGCCGAGTTGCCAGAGGCGGACGCCGCGACGCTCAATGCCGTTCTGGCGGACGCGCTGGCTGGGCGACGAATGGCCGGTGCTATCGGGGCGGCGCAGGCGCTCGCGAAAACTGGCGACAAAGAACTGTTGCATCGTGACGACGGGAGGGCGGCGGCGTTGGTCGAGGCGGTGCGCGATGCCGACCGCCGCGTACGCTTTGCGGCGCTGTCGGCGATTATGGAGATTGCGCCCGAGAGACCCTACGCGGGTTCGAGCAGTGTGCTCGAAGCGCTTTGTTTCTTTGCCGCGTCGGACGGCGGCAGCCGTGTGCTGGTTGTTGATCCGCGCGGTCAACGAGCTGTGACGTTGGCGGCGTTTACCGGGGCAATCGGCTTTGAAGGGGATGCCGCCGTGGTGGGACGTGGCGGGCGATTGATGCTAAACCAATCGGCCGATTACGAGTTCGTTCTCGTGGATCTGGGCGTCGATAATCCCATCGCTTACGACTTGCTCGGCCAACTCCGCCGCGATCCGCGTACGGCGCGGCTTCCGATCGGCGTGATGGCAGGCGACGGGCAACTCGCGCGGGCGAAACGGCTAGCGGCGGCGTTTACGCGGACGATCGCGTTCCCGCAGGCGACCGACGTGGAGACCATCGAAAAGCAGGCCGGGCATCTGCTCGCGCTGCGTGGGCGGTTGGCCGTCGGCGGCGACGTGCGACAACGTCAGGCCGAGTTGGCGCTGGCGTGGCTGGCGGATCTGTCGGGCAGTTCGCAGGCGGTGTACGACCTGCGGCGTTGCGAGCGCGTGTTGCAAGACGCGCTGCAATCGCAGAATCATAGCGCCGCGGCGGCAGCGGCTTTGGCGAATCTCGGTACGCACGGGGCGCAGCGGGCGCTGGTCGATCTGGCCAGCCAGTCGTCGCGTCCGATCGGCATGCGGCAGGCGGCGGAGGCGGCGTTCGCCAAGAGCGTTCCGCTGCGTGGCATTCAACTGACGAGCGACGAGATCGTGCGGCAGTACGACCGCTACAACGCCTCGCGCGATTTGAACGAGGCGACGCAAAAAGTGCTCGGCTCGATTCTCGACACGATCGAAGCGCCGCGGGAAACGGCGCGGCAGCAGAACGCCGCGGCGAACAAAGCGTCGCTCGAACGGTAGACGATCGGGCGGAGACGGAAACGCGACGAGCTTTGTCGGATCGCGTGGCGGCGCGGTCGAAAGGAATTCGATACACAGCCATGACGGCGAACCCTCAGCAGCGAAACGTAATGAACCGCCCGCTCGGCCCTCGCGACTCATCGACCGGACCGCCGATTCCCGGCATCATCGGTTCGTCGCCGGCGATGCAAGAGGTCTATGCGGCCGTCCGTCGCGTGGCGCGGAGCAAGGCGTCGGTGCTGCTGCTCGGCGAGACGGGCACGGGTAAGGAGTTGATCGCGCGGGCGATTCACCAACTCAGCCTGCGGGCGAGCGGTCCGTTCATTCGCGTCAACTGCGGCGCGCTTACGGAAAGTCTGCTCGAGAGCGAACTGTTCGGCCACGTCCGTGGCTCATTCACCGGGGCGGTCGGCAATCGGACCGGTCGCTTCGAGGCGGCGCATACGGGCAGCATCTTTCTGGATGAGATCAACTCGACGACGCCGAAGCTGCAAGTAAAGCTGCTGCGCGTGCTGCAAGAGCGAGAGTTCGAGCGAGTGGGCGATACGCAGACGATTCGCGTCGACACGCGGGTGATCGCGGCGAGCAACCGCGATCTGCACGACGAGGTCGAGGCCGAGCGGTTTCGCGAGGATCTCTTTTGGCGACTCAATGTCGTGCCGGTCGTGCTGCCGCCGCTGCGTGATCGGCGGGAGGACATTCCGTCGCTGGTCGGCCATTTTTTGAACTACTACAACGACGAGAACGATCGCTACGTGGTCCACATCCAGCGCGAAGCGCTCGAGGCGATGCAGGACTATCACTGGCCGGGCAATGTGCGCGAGTTGCAGAATTACACCGAGCGGGCGGTCGTGCTGGCCGACGGCGACGAATTGACGGTCGATCTGCTGCCGGACGCGGTGATGGGACGCGAGAAGCGGCCGGTCGGCTTGCGGCACGCCGTCGACCTCGAGACGCTGACGTACGAGTTGGTCCGGACCGGCGTTTCGACGGCCGGTCCGCAAGAGGACGCGCTGTACACGAAAATCGTCAACCGCGTGGAGCGCGAAGTGATCGCGCAGGTGATGACGGAGTGCGACAACGTGCAGATCAAAGCCGCCAAGCGGTTGGGGATCAATCGTAATACGCTGCACAAGAAGATCGCGGAACATGGCCTCGGCGAAGAAGCGGCGGGATGACGAAGTTGCCAATTGCCGATCATCACAATTCGGCAAGGTCGCGTCTACTAAGCCGAACGAAAACGACGCTGTCTCGAACGAAAGGCACGTCGTGTGCACTCCCAAAAGCGACGAACACGGGGCTGAAGCAATATTGTGGCGTCAAGGAGAAGGGCATGGACGGGAACCGCCGTATAGTCAGCCCCAATGGAAAACACACCGCGTTCCTCACATGCTGCGGTGAAATACGTTTTGGTCCAGAGTACTTTCATCTCGCGGTTGACGAGCGCGATTTCCGTGAGCGGGTCTTTGGGCACTTGGTTTTGTGGTCGCCTGATAGTCAGATCGCCTGCGTGCAAGAATGGCACACGCTTGACTACGTCCGCGGCCCCGTAACGTCGCTGTTGTTGATTCGTCCCGGCGACGGGACTTTTTTTCGCTTTCCGCAGGTCAAAAAAGGATTTGCCTCGCCCGACCATTTCGTAAATTCGACACTGGTTTTACGACATTTCGATCGTCATGTCGGTGGCGTGCAAGCACGCGTAGATTTGGAGACCGACTTAGCCGGGATTCGTGAATGGGAACCACTTTGACGTCACCAATGATCGATTCCGGTGCCGATTGAGCGTTCGCACGCCAACCGCATGCCGCTAAGCGACCGCGTTGCAGTTAGCGTGGGTGTCAGTCTTTCGCGGCCGGAGAATCCTGCGTCATCGAAACAAATCGGTTCTTCGACGGTCGGGTGACCTCGGCGGACGTTCTCACGGGTTTCGGCGGCTTTATTCTTGCCGCGGGGCCGCTTAGAATGCGGCTTCCAAATTGCCGCTTCCCCCCGCCCCCTGCTGGAGCACCGCTATGGGTTCCGTTCGCGTTCGCCTTTCGATCATGATGTTCTTGCAGTTCTTTATTTGGGGCGCTTGGTATGTAACGGCCTATCTGTTTTTGGATACGATCGGTTTCGGGGGCGGCGAGATTAAGTGGACGTATTCGGTTGGGCCGATCGCTGGCATTATCTCGCCGTTCTTCGTCGGCATGATCGCCGATCGGTTCTTTGCCACCGAACGCGTGCTGGGAATCATGCATTTGGTTGGCGGGGCAGTGATGTTCGCCGCAGTGCAAATGATGGGGGGCGCGGAACCATCGCCGGACGCCGTCAACCTGCTGTTCTTCGGCCACATGCTTTGCTACTTCCCGACGCTTTCGCTGACGAACACGCTCGCGCTGCACAATATGAAAGACGCGGAGAAGGAGTTTCCGCTGATTCGCGTGTTCGGCACGATTGGCTGGATCGTGGCGGGCCTCGTCGTCAGCGCCCAAGGCTGGGACAATAAGATCGAGATGTTTCAACTTGCCGCCGGTGCGGCGATTCTGATGGGGCTTTACAGCTTCACGTTGCCGCATACACCGCCGCCGTCGGCCGGGAAGAAGGTTTCCGCGCGCGAGATTCTCGGCGTCGATGCGTTGGTGCTGCTCAAGCGTCCCTCGTTCGCGATATTCATGGCGAGCTCGTTTCTGGTTTGCATTCCGCTGGCGTTCTATTACCAGATGGCGGGTAAGTTCGTCGATCATGCCGGGTTAGAAAACCCGGCGTTCAAGATGTCGTTCGGGCAGATGTCCGAGATATTGTTCATGGTCGTGATGCCGCTGTTCTTCGCTCGGCTGGGCGTGAAGTGGATGCTGTTCGTCGGCATGTTGGCGTGGGTTGCCCGGTACGCGCTGTTCGCGCTGGGCGCGTCCGATGGCGTCGTTTGGATGGTTCTCGGCGGTGTGGTTCTACACGGGATCTGCTACGACTTTTTCTTCGTTACCGGACAGATTTATACGGATCGCGTCGCGCCGCCGGCGATCCGCGGTCAGGCACAGGGCATGCTGGTCTTGTTTACGCTCGGCCTGGGAATGTTGATCGGGGCGCAAGTTGCCGGGGAAGTCGAAGAGATGTACACGCCCGCCGAAGGCAAGCAATACGCCGACAAGGCCGCCGAAATCGAGAAGCAACTCGCCACGACTCAGACGGAAATCGACAAACTCACGGGAATTGCCGATCAACCCTGGCTGACGGCCATGAAGCGGCGCGTGATTCCGATTGAATTGAGCGAAGACGATGTGCAGCGCGTCGCCGAGCTTCGCAAGCAGTCGGACGAACTTCGCGAGCAGCGTAGCGGCCAATTGCTGCAGAGCATGGACTGGAAGATGATTTGGTTGATTCCGTCGATCGGAGCGGCGGCAATCATGGTGTTGTTTGCGCTGGTTTTCCGCGACGACAGTCGCGCGAAAGGTACCGCGGCGACTGGCGCGACGCACTAGCCGACGGTTCGCATCGGCGTCGTCGTGCCCTCGGCCGCCAGATTTTTCAGGCCTTCGGCTAGTGATACGCTCGGTTCGTAGCCTAGGTCGCGGCGGGCCGCGGAAAGGTCGAACCAGTGGGCGGTGGCGAGTTGGCGGGCGACGAAGCGGGTGATTGGGGGTTCGGCGCGGCGGCCGAGGAGTTTGTAGAACGCTTCGAGAATTGCGCCGGCGGCGTAGGCGGCGCGAGCCGATATCTTTTTCTCGACCGGCGCGATGCCTCTGGTTGCGAGAAGTCGGTTGACGAGCTCGTTCATGGGGAGCGGTTCGCCGTTGCTGATGAAATAGGCTCGGCCGGCGCACGCTGGTGGCTTGGTCGAATCGGTCGCGGCGAGGGCGTCGAGTGCTCGTTCGTGGGCCAGCGCGGCGTTGTCGATGTACGTTGAGTCGACGAGATTGTCTTGCCGCGACACGAGTCGCAGTTTGCCGCATTGGGCGCGGGCGACGAGGCGGGGGAGCAGGTGCGGATCGCCCGGGCCCCAGATCAGGTGCGGGCGGAGGGCGACCGTGGCGAGCTTCGGACTGTTGGACGCGAGCACCATCCACTCGGCTTCGGCTTTCGTTCGCGGATAATGCGCGAGGTATCTCGATGGGTACGGCGCGGACTCGTCGATGCCGGCTTCGTCGCGACCGTCGAACACGACGCTGGGGCTGCTGGTGTGGATGAGACGCCCGACGCCGGCCGCGAGGCAGGCGTCGATGACGTTGCGCGTGCCGACGACGTTGGCGCGATAGTAGTCTTCGTACGGTCCCCAGACGCCGGCCTTGGCGGCGGTGTGAATCACGGCGTCGCAGTTTTCGGCGGCACGGCGAACGGCTTCGCGGTCGCTAAGGTCGCCGCGCGTACACTCGACGTGCATGGCGGCGAGCGCTGGGTATTCGCCGCGCTGAAACGTGCGGACGGCATCGCCGCGGGCGACGAGCCGGCGGATGATCGCCTGGCCTAAGAAACCGCCGCCGCCGGTAACGAGCACGTTCATCGCAGCCGCCCTGCGGCCCAACGGGCCAGTGACTCGCGGCCGATTTTGGCGTTGTGGCGGATGTCGACGGGGAACGACGGGTGAAAAAGGACGTCGCGGATCGATTTGGTGTGCTCGAATGTGCCGGCGAGGCGCAACAACTCGGCGCGAATTGCGGCGGGTTCTTCGCACGGCGACTCGACGAGTTCGACGCAGACGACCGGCCGCGTTTGGCCGTTTTGGCCGACACCGACGAGAGCCGAGCGGCGAACGTCGGGGTGGACGTTGAATACGCCTTCGCAGGGGTCGGTGAACAGGTCTCCGTCGGCGAGGCGGACGCGCTGGCTTTTGCGGCCGCAGAACCAGAGGCGGCCTCGGTCGTCGAAGTAGCCGACGTCGCCCATGCGGTGCCAGAAGCTGGTCGGCTGATCTGGATCGGCGATTTTGGCGAGCCGTGTCGCTTCATCGCGGGCGTGATACGTCGCCGTGACGGCCGGTCCGGAGACGACGATCTCGCCGATTTCGCCCTGCGGGGCGAGCAGGTCGTCGGACCAGCGTTCGATGGCGTCGTCGCGAATGTTAATCACGCGGACGACGGCATCGCCGACGGGACGGCCGACGCAGACGCCGTGTCCTTGGTCGGTCGAGCGGCTGGTTTCGGCGAGGATTTCGTCGCTGCCGATCGAGGCGACCGGAAGCGACTCGGTCGCGCCGTAGGGCGTGAAGACTTGCACGCCGGGGGAGAGCAGCTTCGTCATTCGATCGATCACGCGGGCGGGAACGGGCGCGCCGGCGGAAATGACGCGGCGGAGCGTGGGAAAGGTACGGCCGACGGCGGCGTCCGGGCGGCTGTCGTCCACGCCCCAGCGGCTGACGCGATCCAACAGCGCCGGCGAGCCGAACAGGTTCGTGACGCCGAAATCTTCGATGGCGCGGGCGATCTTGTGGGGATCGACGCTGCCGGGTCGGGTGAAGTCCATATCCGGAATCACGGCCGTCATGCCGAGGGCAGGGGCATAGAGGGCGAACAGCGGGAACGTGGCCAGATCGATTTCGCCGGGCTGAATGTCGAAGGCGTCGCGGAGGGCACGGAGCTGGGCGTCGAAGTTGGCGTGGGTGTAGACGACGCCCTTGGGCACTCCGGTGCTGCCGCTGGTGAAAAGGATAGCGGCGGGAGCGGAGGCTTGAGGCTTGAGTAGTGAGGCTTGAGGGTTGGGGATTCGGCTCCCACTTCGGGCGATCTGGTCGAGACGGATGCCGCAGGTCCAGGTTGTTGGGCCGGAGCCGACGACGATGTTGGTGCGGATCGTTTTCTTTGCCCAGCCGAAGAGGCGGCGGGCCCAATGGGCTTTGGCGACGCCGACGAAGGCTTGCGGCTCGGCTTCGGCCAGGCAGCGGCCGAGATGCTTGATGCCGATGCCGGGATCGACGCAGACCATCACCGCGCCGACTTTGAAGAGAGCGAATACCAGCGAGAAAAACTCCAAGCTGGGCGGCGTCATCAGCACGGTGCGAACGCCGGGTCCAATGCCTACGTCCATCAAACCGGCGGCCAGCCGATCGCTCTCGGCGTTGAGTTGGGCGTAAGTGAGGTGGGTGTAGCGGACGCGGCCGGTTGCGTCCGTGCCGGCGGGGAACACGACTGCGTGCGTATGCGGCTGTCGGCGGGCCATGTCGACCAGGTAGTCGGCGATGTTGACGTGGGACGGTGTCGTCATGGCGGGGCGGGCTGAGCGTTTTCGTCGGAGAGGTTTCGGTTGGGCGGCTTTTTCGAGGCGGTAGGGACGACGGCGGAAATGACGGCGGAAATGGCCGGGCGAGGGTGGCATGGTCCGGAGACCGGCCACAACAACGGTCCTGAGACCGGCCGCAACAGTGGTCCGGAGACCAGTCTTAACAGCGGTCGGGAAACCAGCCACGACGTTAGACGCGTTCGATTCTACCGGACGGCGCGTGGCGCGCCAGCGGACCGAGTAGAACGCTTGGCGACGACGGCCTGGAAACGGGCCGAATTGCTTCGTTGGGCGGAATGTCGGCGGCTTTTCGGGCGTGGAACGAATTTGCGAAAAATCGCTGGGACGCGTTTCGGGGTGACACCTTGTTGTCACCCCCACCGGCTCTCATTCCTCGCACGCGGCGTGGGGCAATCGCCCTAGCCGGCGGCCGAACGAAATTCGTTCGTTCGGCGGATTCGCGTACCTAGCGAGGCTTCACATGATTCGCGAAAAGACCGGTTCCCAGCGGGCGGTTGAACGGCTCCGCATCGTCGTGGTCGAGAGCCAGCCGTTGGTGGCGGAACTGTTGACCGCGGCGCTGCAAACGCACGGTGACCTGCGAGTGGTGGCGACGACGGGCGATGAATGCGCGGCGATGGACCTGTTGTCGCAGCACCGACCGGACGTGATGCTGATCGATGTGGCGCTCGACGCGCGGGGCGCGTTCTTCCTTCTCAAGGGCGTGCGGGGAGCGGATTGTGCGCCGCGCGTGGTCGCGATCGACGAGCGGTTTCGCGTCGCCCACGTGCGCGAGACGCTGCGGTTGGGGGCGGCGGCGTATCATACGCGGCAAGATTCGCTTTGCGTCATCGCGAACGCGATTCGGCTGGTGGCGGCCGGCGAGACGTCGTTCTGCGCGGAGTTGGAGGGGCGGGTCGTGGCAACGCCTGAGGGGCCGCGACTGGCAGCGGCGTTTCGCTATACGCCGCTGGAAACGCTCACGCAGCGGGAGCTCGACGTGCTGCTCTCGATCGTGCAGGGATCGACCGTGAAGGAGTGCGCCGAGCATCTCAATCTGGCGGCGAGCACGGTCGACAACCACAAGACGCGGTTGATGCGCAAGCTCAACGTGCATCGGACGGTCGAGCTGGTGCGGATGGCGATTCGCGAGGGCTTGATTCCATCGTGAGGTGGCGCGGTTGTGCGTTGGGACGTTTGCGAACGTGGCTGCCAGGCGCTACTTTTTCGGCGTCGCGAATGCTGCGCCGGTCACCGTCATTTCGAGCGCGTAGACTCTCTTGTCGCAGGTGAGGTAGAGCGTTTTGCCGTCGGGGCCGCCGAACGTGGCGTTGGTACAGAATTCGGTGGTGGGAATCAGCCCTAGCGATTTTCCTTCGCCGTTGACGACCCACACACCGCCGCGTCCGGTGAGATACAGGTTTCCCTGGGCGTCGATGGTCATGCCGTCTGGGTCGCGTCGATTCTCGGTATTCGGATCGAAGAAGACCTTGCCCTCGTCGACCGTTCCATCGTCGGCGATGGCGTAACTTCGCCAGAGTTTTTCGTGGCTGTCGCTGGCGTAGAGGGTTTTGCCGTCGAGCGAGGCGATGATGCCGTTGGGGACCGACATGTTGGTGATTATCTTGGCCAGGCTGCCGTCCGGTCGCAGCAAGTAGATCGCGCTGTCTTTGCGATTGCGAAAATCGGGGTCGGTGAAATAGATGTTTCCGTTGCTCGTTTGGCAAAGGTCGTTCGGCTGATGCCAGGTTTTGTCGGCGGCGAGAATCGCCATCGCGGTCGATCCGCGGGGGCCAATGGTGTGGCTGACGAGGCGATGGCCGAACGCTTGGGCGGCGAGCAGGCGGCCGTCGAGCGATAGGAAGGTGCCGTTGGCGCCGGCGCTGCCGTCGAGCCACACGGTTGCGCGGCCGGGTCGGTCGAGGCGGAGAATTTGCGTTTTCGACCCGGCGAAGGCGGTGAAGTATAAGTGGGCGGTGGTGGGATCCCAGGTTGGGCCCTCGAAGAAGGCGTCGTCGGCGTAGACCTGTTCCAACGAAGCGCGGGGACCGACGGTTGGAGGAATGGGCGTGTCGATGGCTTCGTCGATTTTCTTATCGTCGGCTTTGGCTTCATCCGCTAGTGTTTCGTCTGAGTTTGCTTCGTCCGATTTCGCCTGCGCGCTGGCTATCGTCGAGAGGTCTATCGTGACGAGCACGATGGTGGAAAGCGTCGCGAATAGGATTGTCTTAAGGCGCATGGTGCGCGTCCTTTGCGTATCGAGACTGGAGCGAATTCGCGAAGCGGTATGCGTCACTCGGCGGACGCGTCGCGGTGGCCGACGACGAAGCGGCGGGACCAATGCGGGCGACTGACGAAGTGGTTGTTCGCGGCAAAGAATCGTAGCGGAAGGTCTTGGGCGGCGGAAATACCGATTCGCGGCGACGCGGCGACATGCCAAGGTTCGGGCCGCGGTTGGGGGGCGTCGATCCAGAGGATTTCGCCGAGCGCGAGCGGGTGGGCGTCGAACGAACGGTCGATCGCCAGTGCCGAGCAGAGCTTTGCTGGGCCGCGAGCCAGTTCGCGCGGCGCGACGATGCCGCGGCGGTGGGCCATGATATCTTGGCCGGCGACCGGTTCGAGGGCCCGAATCAAGACGGCGCTGGGGGTGCCTTCGGCTTGGGTGACGACGTTAAAACACCAGCGGGCGTGGATCGCGTAGACGTAGGCCGTGCCGGGGGGGCCGAACATGGCGGCGTTGCGGCGGGTCTTGCCGCGGGCGGCGTGGCAGGCCGGATCGTCTTGGGCGAGGTAGGCTTCGGTTTCGACAATCCAGCCGGCGGTGACGCTGTCGGTGAGGCTGCCTGCGAGGCCGTCGGCCGATGTGCGAACGAGGCGTTTGCCGACCAGTTCGCGGGCGACGACGGCTGGGTCGCGGTCGTAGAACGCAGTTGGCAGGATGGCGGACCGCCGTCGATCGATCTTGGCGATGCCTGGCTTACGCATGCGTGCGACCGTCGGCGTGCTTGTGGGGCGTCAGTTGACGAGTTTCGGCTCGACCCAGATGGCGTCGGCACCGGCGGCCGCGGCTTTGCAGTCGACGAATAGTTCCAGCTTGGTGACTTCGCCGACGTCGACGCGAAAGTTGCGGTGTTCGCCGGCGCGAGTGAGTTCGGCCGATTTCCATAATTCCTTGCCGTCGCCGACGATGCGGAACGTGACGGATTGTTCGCCTTCGAGTTTGGCGGAATCGGCGAGTGCGACGAAGCCTTGAAAGAAACGAAAGTTGCGGTCGAGCGCGTACGCCACGCGGCTGGGCTTTTTGTCTTCGGGCGGGGCGAGCCAGATGGCGTGCGGCGTTTCAAGTTCCTTGAGAGTCGGGGGGGCGTCGGGTGATTTGGCGGCGGTGGCCGACTCGCTGGGCGAGAGTTCGGAGAGGTACTTCCACGGGATTGGGCCGGAATCGCCGGGCAAGCGGGGTTTGGGCTCGCCGGCGGCGACGTCGAGCGTGCGGTAGTTGGCCCATTGGTTTTTGGTGAGCGCGATGAGGAGCGGGCTGTCGCCGTCGGCGCGGCGAGCGAGCGGGTCTGCGCCTTTGTCGAGCAGCAACCGCACGATCGCCGGGCGGACGAGATCGAGGGCGTACATGAGGGGCGTCACGCCGTTTTCGTCGGCGGCGTTGACGTTCGCGCCGGCTTCGACGAGCGCGGCGACGATTTCTTCTCGGCCGTATCGCGCGGCGAGCATCAGGGGCGTGTCGTTGGCGGGAGTCTTGGCGTCGGGGTCGGCTTCGTGCTGGAGGAGCAGGGCGACGACCGGCAAGCTGCCTTTGCGCGTCGCGAGCATGAGGGGCGTTTGTGCAAAGCCTGCGCCGTTTACTTCGGCACCGCCGGCGATAAGGGCCGTGGCGGTTTCGACGTCGGTGCGTTCGATGGCGGCGAGCAGCGGCGGTTCGCCGCCTTCGGGGACTCGGTTCGGGTCGGCCCCGGCCGCGAGGAGCAGCTTGATGGCAGTCGGGTCGCCGCGGGTGACGGCGACCGATAGGGGTGCGTCCGCGCCGATCGCCGCGTTGGGATCGGCCTTGGCGTCCAGAAGGTGTTTGATCTTGTGGTGTTCGCCTTGGCCAACGGCGGCGATTAATTCGTCCGGTTCGGGGGGCGGGGTCGGCGGCGCGGCGTCTTTTTTCGGCGCGTCGTCGCCGGCGGTTTCCGTGGCGTCGCGGTTGCCTTGTCGCGTGACGACGGCGACGACGATCGTCGCGGCGAGGCCGATGACGCAAACGGAAAGCGGCACGAGCAGGCCGCGAACACGACGATGTCCGCCACTGGTGCGAACGTTTGCTGGGGCGTCGTCCGTTGAGGATCCGGACGACGTCGCCGAGGTGGGCGATGCGTTTGTTGCGACCGGCGTCATCGTTGGATCGACTTTCCAACGGTCGGTGGCTGGACCTGTGGCTGGATCGGCGGCCGCTTCACGCGGCGGCACGGGGATGGCGGTCGGCAATGACGCGTCGGCATCGCCTGCGACGGGTCGAGCCAGCTGCGGAGATTCTTCGGTCGGATTGTCGCTCGGTCGCCGCGACTGGTTCGGGTCGCTAACGTCGTCGGTTCGTTCGCCGCTCACGCCATCCTCTTGTCGCCGCCCATGCCGCGCGTGTTCGTTGGGATTTGTCCGCCGCGATTGCCGGACCGCAGCGTCGGTGTTCTTATCATTGTCTTCATCGGCGTCTTCAATTTAGCTGGCATCGCGAGCCGTGTCAGCGCGAACGACTGGAATGCGACCATCCGACGTCGATCGTTTGTCCCATTCTTAAGGTCGACGCGGAACTAGGGGCACGTTGAATCGACGCGTTGTCGGGCCGTTCAATCGGTGTTGGCCCGTTCGATGAGGGTTTGCCAATAGGCTTCGGCGGCCTGGTGAAATTGGAGGACTTCGCGTTGCTCGGCGGCGTCGGGAAGCTGGATTTGCTTCATCCGCTCGCGAACCCAGTCGAGGAAGAATTGGGCACTCGCGCGGCTGATGCGTTTTTCGTATCCGACCTGGACGTAGTAGGGGCCGGTCGAGGCGAAGCGGTAGGTTTTCTTGGCGTTGGTGACGGCGCGGATGAGGAACCAACCGCTGCTGTCGAAGCGGACCGGTGGGAGCTTGCCGCCGGCTTTCCTCCAATCGTCCAGACGGACCTCGCTCGTTACGCGACCGTTCTGGACGACTTCGAGATACTCGACTTTGTCGCGCGTGGCCATGGTGAGGCCGATTTCGAGTTCGACGGTTTCGCCGGCGTCGGCATGGAACGTGTGGCCGGGCCGCCGGCCTTGGACGTTGGGGATGATGAGCGGGCCGTTGGTGACGACGACGCGGCCGGCGCGGAGGCTTTCAAACCACTTTTCCCATGTCAATTCGCCGTCGACGTGAGCGTACACGCGGTTGTAGCCAACGGGGTTGGGGAGCACGCCGGAGGCGCTGCCGGCGGATGGCGGTAGGTGGATACCGCAATTGAGCACGTGGTAGTAGATTTCCTGCGACCAGCGGCCGTTGCCGTGGGCGGCGGGGAATAGCGTGCGGTCGCGGGGCTTGCCCCAGGCTTCGTTGTCGAGCATGCCGGAGCGCTGTTGGTGGTTGTTCGCGAGGCCGACGGAATCAATCTTGCCGCTGGCGAGCCAGACGGGGAAGTCCCACCAGAACGGCTTTTCGGCGTCGACGTGGGCGGCGGTATTCTCCTTCGCCGCTAGCAAGTACGTCATCGGTGACGGGAATTCGGGCTTAGCCGTGGCGACATCGAGCGGTCGGTCGAGGTTGAAGAACAGCAGCGCGCCGCCTTTACGTTCGTCCTCGCCGGCCATGACGCGGTAGAAGCGATGGCCGTCGAAATTGACGAGCAGTTTTTCGGGCGGCTTCGCTGTGGTCCAATTGCTCTTGGCGTTCCACCAGGTGATGACGGGAGCGACGTGGAGGTCTTCGGCCTGCATGAGGAGTTCGATTTGATCGAGCGGGCGATGGACGTGGAGGTCGCCGGCATACCAGCCGGATTTGGCCATGTCGACAAACCGCTTCATGTCGATATCTTTGGTATCGTTGGCGAACGGCTCGATGGTGAAGTAGCCGCTGCGGTCGAGGTACTCCGCGCCGCGTTCCATCTCGAAGGTGTAGTTGCCGCGGGGCAGGTTGAGCGTGATCTCGCCGTCGAAGACGAAGTGGTCTTTCCAGAATGGAGCCTTGGGCGGTTTGACGGCGACGCCGCGGGCGTTCTTGAGATGCATGCGGACGGCGATCGGCTTGCCCGTGTCTCGGTCGGTGACTTTGATCGTGAGTTGTTCGTTGGGCGCGGCGATGATGTGCGCCAGAGGCAACGTCATCGCGACAACGACTAGCGTCGCGATTCGCACGGTGCGAGCGGTGGACATGGCGGACTCGTGGAGTTTGCGTCGGACGAGGACTAGCGATGCGCTGTGGCTTTCTCGACGATTATAGCTTGCCTATGTTTCTCGCGCGGACACAGCGGCAGCAGACGCGTGCGGCGAGCGCGAAGGGAAAGTGCAGCGGGCGGAACTTTTTTTGCGGAATGTTGTGGAAATTAGGCCAGGCTTTCTGGTGTTCGTGGGGAAGCGGTCGCGCGGTGCGCGGCGGCCGGTTTGCGAAACTGCGTTTTTTTGTCGATTGTTGACGTTCGATGGAATTTTCCCGTTGCCGGTCGATTCGGTCGGGCTCGGGGAGACTTGTTAATATTACGCTTGGCGGCCCCCCAGTAATTCGTTAACAAATACCGACGTGCGGCGCGGCTGGCCGCTTGCCCATGCTCGCTATTTGGCCTGAATTTCGTTGTGTCGGGGACGGCCTCGTCAAGGAAATTCTTGCCGGGGCAGGGCAGGGCACCTGAACCATCGCTTGGGCATTGGGCACCTAAAGGGGATAGAATCTCGGTCGCTGTCGCTTGCGGTCGTTTGCTCGGTGGTTGAGTGCTCGGTGGTTGAGTGCTCAGTTCTCGTCGCGAGTTGCGGAAATTCGGAGCGGCCGCGTCGGAGGGAACCGTCGACGACTTTGTTTTGAGTTCGAAGGGCTATTGGAGGAAGCATTTATGGCGGTGCATTCGCATTCGAGTTGGCGCAGTGCGGCCATGTTGGCGCGCATGGGTGGATTGGCCTTCGCGGCGGCGTTGATGTCGACGGTCCTCACGTCGATCGTGTTTGTGTCGGCGGTGTTTATGTCAGCAGCGATGGCGCAGGGTGGCGAAGCGCCGAAGGAACGTTCGGCGTTGGTAATGGTGGTCATGGATCCGCTGGCGAAGCCGCTTTCTTGTCCGTGCGTGGAAGGGTATGCGCAGCGGGATTACGACCGGCTAGCCGCAGCGCTGGAGAAGTCGTTGGGGCGGAAAGTGGTCGTCGTTTACAACGAATCGCTCAAGGCGGCGCTGAAGCGTAAGGAGTCGGGAGGATCGGCGGACCTTGTGATCGGCAAGCAGTCCGTCGTAACGGCCGATGCGAAGGCCGTCGGGAATTCGCTGGCGAAGATCGCAATGCTGACCGGCAAGGACGGGGCGACGACGCAGACCGGACTGGTCGTGGTGACGAAGGACGATCCGGCGAAGACCGTGGCGGATTTGGCGGGGTATCCAATGTGGTTCGGGCCGGTGGAGAGCGACGAGAAACATGCGGCGGCGCTGGCGCTATTGGAGAAGCACGGTGTCGAGCGGCCGGAGACGATCGAGACGGCGGCGGCTTGCGACGAGGGGGCGATCAAGATTTTGGACTTGGCCAAGGAGGGGAAGCGGGGCGCGGCGGTGATTTCGAGTTATGCGAAGCCGCTGCTGGAAGGCTGTGGACAGGTGGAGAAGGGTTCGCTGCGGGTGGTGGGCGAGACCGCGGCCGTGCCGTTTATTGCGGCGTTCGTGAACGCGAAGTTGGACGAAGCGACGCGAGCGGCCGTGACGAAAGCGGTGCTGGAATCGACGAGCGATTTGACATTGCGGATTGCCTTGGAGACGAAGAACGGGTTTGTGGTCGAGGCCAAGTCGGCGGGGCCGGCAACTGGCGTTCAGCGAGCGAAGGGGAATACGCGGGGCGGCGTGGCGGCGCCTGAGCGTGCAAAAAAAAAGTAGCCGCGAGCGCACTGCTGGGCGAGTTGGTAGTGGACGAGCCAGCAGTGGCACCCACGGGCGAGACCGTAGCGGGACGTCGGGTCGGTGAAGACGATCTCGGTTGGCCGGGTTGGCGCGGGGCGCATCGCGATGGCGTGGTGGCTTGGCTGCCGAAGCGTTTGCGGGGCAGGGACGCAGTGCGGTGGACGAAGCGGTTGGCGAGCAATGCGCTGGCCGGGGTGGCGGCGAACGACGACGTCGTGATCGTGGCGGATCGCGATCCGGCCGACACGATGGATATGTTTCGCTGCCTGGACGCCGCGACCGGCGACGAGCGGTGGGTGCGGCGATATCTTGCCAGCGGCGAGTTGGACTACGGCAACTCGTCGCGTTCGACGCCGATGATTCATGGGAAGTTGGCGTTTCTTTGCAGCGCCGTGGGGCATCTGCACGCGGTCGATCTGGCGACCGGCGACGTGATTTGGAAGCAGGACTTTCGCCGGGACTATGCCGTCGACGGCGAGTTGCCGTGGGGATTCTGCTCGTCGCCGCTCGTGGTCGACGGACGGTTGATCGTCAATCCGGGTGGGAAACTGGCGTCGGTCGTGGCGCTCGAACCGGAGTCGGGAAATACCGCGTGGGCGACGGCGGGCGGGTTGCCAGGGCACGGCTCGATGATCGTCGCGGAGTTGGGCGGCGTGCGGCAGATCGTGGGGTACGACAAGACGTCGCTAGGCGGATGGGACGCGGCGACGGGCGAGCGGTTGTGGACCATCGAGCCGAAGCTCAGAGGCGATTTCAACGTACCGACGCCGATGGTTTGGCGGGGCAAGCTGATCGTTTCAACGGAGAACAACGGGACGCGGATGTATGCGTTCGCAGAGAAGGGGAAGATCGTGGCGGAGCCGGTGGCGACGGCGGACGATCTGGCGCCGGACTGTCATTCGCCGGTGATGCTGGGCGATCGTTTGTTTGGCGTCTGCGATGGGCTGCACGTACTGGATTTGAACAACGGATTGGCGACGCTGTGGAAGAGTGACGACGAGGCGTTTGCGGAGTACGCGACGCTGATCGCCGGCGGCGGGCGGGTGCTGGCGATTACGATGCGCGGGGAGTTGGTGTTGTTCGACTCGGCGGCCGACAAGCTCGCTGTACTCTCGCGGATGAGGCTGTTCGATGGGGAGGCGGGGTTGTATTCGCACCCGGCGATGGTCGGACGGCGGCTGTATGTGCGCGGATCGGGGAGCTTGGTTTGTTTGGACTTGGACGACGGGTCGGAGAAATGAAACGGGGCAGGGCAGGGTAGGGCAGGGGCGGCGGAGTCGAGATATGGTTAGGTAGAACGGACTAGCGACGTGCAGGCTTCGCCCGCGGCTTTGGCGGGACTTCGCAGAGCGGGACGCTCTTGGATGGATCGGCGAGGACTTCGGCGAGCGTGGTGGCGGCAAACGCTCGCTCCATCTCGGCCATCGCGGCGTCGAGCCGTTTGTGCAGCGGACAGAGGCGTTTTCCGTGTGTCGAGATGCCAAGCGGGCAAGTGTGGATGCGCTGGATCGGCTCGACTGCGTTGACGACGTCGAGGATGGTCACCTTGTCGGGCGCGTCGACGAGTGCGACGCCGCCGCCGACGCCGCGGCGGGAGCGGACGATTTTTCCGCGGACGAGACCCTGCAAGACCTTCGAGAGATAGGCCTTGGGGACGAGGGTTTTGGCGGCGATTTCGTCGGTGGTGCGGGGGGCGGGGCATTCGCTGGCGAGATAGACGACGGCCCTCAGAGCGTATTCGACGGTTTGCGAGAGCACGGGCGGACTCCGGGCGGTTCTGGAACGGGCACGTCGGGCGGTTCTGCGACGGGTACGGCGGCGGCGGGCAGAAAAAGGATATTGACATCCACATTAGGCCGCGTAGACTATCGGCAAAGCGGATGACCTAGTCCATTTTAGCTCGCGCCGCCGCATGAGGTCAATCCGCGTACGTGGTGGTATGCGCGTACGTTTTGCCGACCTAGGAGCCGACCGAAATGCGGAAGATTGACGAGCGACGACTGGAAACCGATCTGGGCTACCGATTCGCCTATTTGGCTGAGTTCATTGGGATGGGCAACGACGACATCGCGGCGATCCATGCAGCCGCGCCGGCACTCGCGCCGCTCGTGCCGACGATCGTCGATGCGATTTACGACAAGCTGAATACGTACGACGCGACGTGGCGGCATTTTGTGCCGCGGCAGCATGGCTACGAAGGAGCGACGCCGTCGAGCATCGAAGACCTGTCGATGGATCACGAGCAGATTCAGTTTCGCAAGAAACACCTGGGGCGGTACGTCACGGCGCTGGTGACGCGGGACTACGACGCGAAAATGATTTCGTATTTGGACATGGTCGGGAAGATGCACACGGACAAGGGCGGAGCGAAGGAGATCGACGTACCGCTGGTGCAGATGAATGCGCTGATGGGCTTTTTGTCGGACGCGCTGACGGGGATCATTCTGGGGCTGGGCTTGCCGCGGGAGGATGAGGTTCGGACGTTGCGGGCGTTTGGGAAGTTGCTGTGGGTGCAGAACGACTTGATCACGCGGCATTATCAGGCAGAGTGAAGCAGGCGGCGTGAAGCGGCTCTGCCCGGAAAATGATTGGTCCCGAGGCTAACCATCTAACCTCTTCAAGCGCGTTTCGTCGCGCTGATTGGCTTCGACGCGGCCTTTTAAAACGCAATCAGCGATGTGGCGAAATACGTTGCCGGCGACTCGGCCGGACCGTCCCTCTCCATTGAACGTAAAGTACGAGTGCCCTTTGGGGAAATCGTAGTGTGTGTTCACGTCGTCGCAATCGATGGCGTATACGTTCTGGGGCATGAGCGTAGGATTCTCCGGTCCGGTGTGTCCGAGACGCCGGGAAGCGACGGCGTTGACGACGTTGGCCACTTTGCTGGCGCGAAGCGCCAAGTCGTCGGCCGCGTAGTAGACGACGACATTTCGCGAGGCGAGGCAAATAAGATTGCCATCGCGCGGCGACTCGAGCGTTTCGTTGACCAGATCGGCGGCGACGAGAAACGAATTGTGAAAGATCATCGGCGGATTGAATCGAAGGATCTCGCGCGACCAGACGCGCATCGACTCGCGAAACACTCGGTTGCCCATCGAGTGGGCGAGGACGTTGATGCGCTTTAGGCAAAGAATGCTATCGGCGTTTTTCTCATCGATTTGCCATTGCCGAAATTTTTCGAGGGCTCGGCCAAATGCGAAGCCGCTGGAATCGGCCGCCAGTTGATCGTCCCAATAGTCTTGCACGATTCCGGCGTCGTTATCGCACGGCCACACGACCGACACGACCTCAACCTTCGTCGGGTCCATCTCGTCGAACAGCGATTGCAAGTCCTCCGCACGTTGGAACGCGTCCTCTGGCATGTTGGACTAGCCGTGAATGAACAGCAGCACCTGTTCCTTGTTAGACTCGCGGAGACGATCGAGAAACGGCTGCGACGTCAGTTCGACGTAGGTGTCGGCCTTCGTGCGCTCGCAGAAAAAGAGCGACTGCTGCGACTCGTTGTTTGAGAGGTCAAATTCAATTTTTCGATTCTTCTTGCTTCAGTGCGATTGTTTCAGCGCACGATTTGTGATGAACAGCATGTCGGCGGCCTTTGCTACGAGTGCCTTTGCGGGCCCGTGAGTACCGTTGGCTCGTCGTGTCGCCGCGGCGCGAAGCGCGGCCGTCGCGGAAAATGCGAACGATGGACGAACGGAGCCGCTCGTGTGGGGAACGTCAACGCCCGTCGTTGTACGGCCCACCGGCACCATTGGCAAGATTTCGCCGCTTTCCAAGTGGCGCGGCGTAGCGGCAGATCAAGCCGCAGAGAATCAGGGATGCGCCGACGATCGTGGCCGTGGTCGGTTCTTCCGCCCAGGCGAGCAGCACCCAGAGGGGCATGAGGACCGGTTCGAGCAGGGCCAGCCCGGCGGCATCTTGGGACGGGATGTTCTTGAGACCGTAGGCGAAGAGCAGGTAGGGGAGGCCGATTTGCAGCGCGCCGAAGGCGGCCAGGATGGCGAGTTGGGTCGTGGTGGGATAGCGGCCGTCGACGGCGGCGACGTAGATGACGTAGGGGAGCAGCAGCGCGGCGGTGACGAGCAGATTGAGCGAGATCAGCCAGGCGGCGTTTTCGTCGCGTAGCCGGCGGAGGAACATCACGACGCCGGCGTAGGTGATGCCGGAGACGAGGGCCGACGCGACGCCGACGGCGTTGTGCGGCAATGCTTCGGTCGATGGAGCGAGCGAGAACAGGATCACCGCGACGCCGACGATGCCGAGGGCGAGCTGCAGACGTTCGACGCGCGTGGGCCGGTCGCCGAGGAATAGGAAGCCGATGAGCATCACCCAAGCGGGCGCGGTCATTTGCAGCCAGATGGCGTTGGCGGCCGTGGTGAGGACGACGGCGCAGAGATACGACACGTTCATCACGGCGAAGACGAGCGTCATCGGGACGAGCGCGGGCCGCCAGCGCGGTCGGCGCACGGAGGGCAACAGCACGAGGCCGCCGAACAGGGCGCGCCAGAAGGCGAGCAGCAGGCCGCGCTGTTCGCTGGGCCAGTCGTCGAAGATCGTGGCTTTGGCGAACAGTCCGCTCGTGCTCCACAACAGCGCTGCGGCGACGACGGCGAGGCGGGCGCGAAGCAAGTTGCGGGGCAGGGCAGGGGACGTCGATGAATCTGGGAGTGTCAACGTCGGTTCCGGGGCGTGGCGCGGTTCGATTAACCACAGAGGTCACGGAGGGGGAGCGCAGAGGAACACGGAGAAGCGAGGCAGAATAGTTGATGGGTGGGAGATGCGTAATGAGCTGCGCATCGGGCGACAACTTTGCCGTGACTTGTCGTTCGTCGCTCTTCACTTATCAATTCTTCAAGAACCTCTTTGCCGCTCTGTGTTCCCTTCCGCAACCTCCTTGGTCAGACAAACCGCGCTACCGTGTTTCCTGAAGCTACTCGCGGACTTGCTCGAAGTAGAAGCTGCCGCGCTTGTTGGAGATGATTACGTCCAAGAGGCCGTCGGCGTTGATGTCGGTTACTTCGAATGCCGTGCCGACGCCGCTCTTTTGTTCGGCGTCGATTTCGTGGCGGGTCCAGACGGGCTTGCCATCTTTGCGTTGAAGCTCGTGCCAATATAGCACCGCGGGCTGGTCGCCGCCGGGGCCGCCGCCGGCGTGGCTCCACCAGCGTTTTCCCGTGACAAAGTCGGGCAGGCCGTCGCCGTTGATGTCGGCCAGGACGACAGCGTGCGTTTCGCTGTAGCTCTTGTCGATTTCGTGCGTGGTCCAGGCGAGCTTGCCATCGTCGCCCTTCGATTGCTCGTGCCACCAGATGCCGAATGCGTGAGCGCTTGAGGAGAGGACGTCGTTATCGCCGTCGCCGTCGTAGTCGTAGACGAGCATTTGCGAACAGGCCGGGCCGAAGTTCACCTCGTGGAACGTCCAGGGGGCTTTTGCGCGATCCTCGGGCGCTTCCCACCAACCGCCGGTGACGACGATATCCTTGCGGCCGTCGCCGTT
>JAJDEG010000092.1 GCA_029259895.1 Planctomycetota bacterium | reverse complement strand
CAACGACCGGATCGAACCGTTTCGGCGAGACCTTCAGGCATTCGACGGCGCGGGACAATAGGCTCAGGCTGGGGACGTCGAGGTGGCCCGATGCGTCCGACAGCAGCGGGTAAATCGTCTGGCACGACTCCGACCAGTGTCCCGCTTCATATTGTGCCAGTGCCGTCTCGAACGTCTCGCGTCGCGCAATCCATTCGGCGGTCGGATGCAGCGCCAATTCGATCAGGTCGACCGGCTCCGTGGCACCGACGAGTCGGCCTCGGCACAAGCGCCGCGTACCAAAGCTTGAGTCGAGTTTCGCCAGCGTCGCGCCCGTGATGACGATCGGCACGCCGAGTTGTTTGCTGGCGCCTTCGACGCGGCTGGCCAGATTGACCGTCGGCCCCATCGGCCCGTACTTGAACTTCACCCGGCTGCCGGTATTGCCGACCAGCGCCGGACCGGTATTGACGCCAACGCCAAGCGCAAGGTTGTCGCCCACCACATCTCGCCACTTTTCGCTGACCGTGGACAGTTCGTCGATCGCGGCAAGCGCAGCGCGGCAGGCACGCGCGGCGTGGTCCGGCTGATCGGCCGGCGCATTCCACATCGCCAACAAGCCATCGCCGTAGTAATCAACGACCACGCCGTCGAAGCGGCGGATCGCCGCCGTTTGAACTTCCATGACGTCTTGCATGAGCCGAAACGTCTCGCGCGGCCCAAGCTTTTCGGATATGCCGGAGAAGTTTCGCAAGTCGCTGAATAGGATCGTCACTTCGCGCTCTCGTCCTTCGAGCAGCCCGGCGTCGCGAGCCAACTCGCGGGCAAGCTCCGTGGAAAAGAACTGCTCGAATTGAACTTGCGACCGCACGGCCTCGGCTTGTTGCTGCTGCCGCGCCAGTCCGGCGCCGACGGCCGCCGCCAGCACCTGCACGAGTTGCGCCTCGATGGGTCGGATTTCCAGTCCGCTCTCTCCAACGCCGCGGCGCCGCGAGCCATACACGACGCCGACGACGTTCTGCGACTCGTCGATCACCGGCGCGGCGACAACGACTTCGATGTTCATCAAACTCTCGCGCAGCGCTGCTTCATTGACGTTCTGGTAAATCGTGCGGCGACACCGATAGACCTCATCCAAAATCCCACTGCTGTAGCTGCGTCCGGAGGGCAGCGCGTCGCGGTCGTCGTCGACGTGCATCGCGACGGCCTCCCAATCGTCGTTCTTGCGCAGCAGCACGAGCCCGCGGTCGAGGCCGACCAGATCGACGACGGCGCGGGCCGTTTCTGCGTAGAAAGCTTCGGAGCCGGCCGCCGATCGCTGGACGCTGATCACCGTCTCGAACCAACGCGCGAGCGTTTCGGCGTCGGGAGATTCGCCGAGCAGCCGCATCGTCTTGCGGCCGTCGCCCATTGCCGCCGCGGGCGCAACGATCATCGCCGCCGACGCAAGGCCCGCCGCATCGTGCCGCGGATCGTCGGACCGAAGCCATACCAGCGTCTGGCCCACCGACAGGCGAACGGGAATCTCGGCCTCGAAGACCGCGCCGGTCTCCAGCGTCCTTCCGTCCGACAATTCGACCGAGTTGCTTTGACTAAGATTCTCGACGCGCACCCGACTGTCCGACAATTCCATCAACCGGAGTTGATCTCGCGATAGGCACGGATCGTTTACGATGCAGCGCGGCGCGTCGCGTTTCGGACCGCGGCCGATCTCCAGTTCGCCGGAAAAAACCGTAACCTCAGCGTCCCCGATCGCTGATCCGTGCCGATTCGTCTTGGTAATGGATGCGCGGATCATGAGGGTCGTACGATCGGAGAATTTGAACGGGACACAAGGTTGCGGGAGCAGCGTCGTTAGACTCGCAAGCATTCCGAGGCATCCATACCCGGCCGAACGGCACCGCCGCCGACGGAAAACGCCGCTTGTAACTATAAGATTTGACAAAGGAGGCGGCCGACTGGCAAGGTAAAATGAATACTGTTCTATAGGGCGTGCCACGAAATGTGGCGAAGGTCAACGAAAACGCCGCACAGGCGACGAGGGAGCGGGCATCCGTGAAACGGGCGACGTCCTTAATACTGCTGGGTGTGGCGATCGGCGCGGGCGGTTGGATCGCCTACGCCTCGGATTTGGCCGGACGTATTTTCGGAAGTGGCTCGTCGGCGACTGAACCCGCTGGGACGACAGCGGCGAATGCGGACGCGAACGTCGTACACGCCGTCGGTGCCTTGGGAAGAATCCAACCGGCCGGCGGATTGGTCCGCGTCGCGGCGTTGACGGGCGAACGGCTGGGCGAGCTTTTCGTCCGCGAAGGAGACGTCGTCGAGCACGGCGCTCCGCTCGCCAGTCTGGATAGCCGCACGCTGAGATCGATCGAAGTCGAAGCCCTGTCCGCGCGCATCGCGGAAGCAACCCAGCGGCGCGACGCGGAAGAAAAGCTCAGCGACGCCAGAATCGTCGCCGCGCGATCCGCCATTGCTCAGGTTGAGGCCCAGCAGACCGATATCGACGCCCAAAAAGACAACATCGAGTTCCTCGCCGCCAGCCTCGCCGCAGCCGAAAACGATGCCGAGCGGCTCGCGGGTCTCTCGGCGGAACTCGCGTCGCAGCGCGAACGCGAACATCAGGCGCTGGCCGTTCGACGAGCGCAGGCCGAACTGCTTGCCGCACAGTCGCTTTTGAAAAAACTGACCGTCGGTCGCGAGGTCGGTCTGGCCGCGGCGAATGCCGATTTGGAAGCCGCCCGCGCGGCCAAGCAGCAAGCGCTCAGCCTGATCCCAATCGCGTCGCTCGGCAAGGATCTCGACCTCGCCAAGGAGAACCTGGCGCGAACGACCATCGTAGCGCCGTGCGCCGGAACGGTGCTCAGGATCCACGCCCGCCAAGGCGAACTGATGGGCGCGTCGCCGATTCTCGAAATGGCGAATCTGGATCGCTTGGTCGTCGTTGCCGAAGTGTATGAAACCGACGTCAAACGAATCGCTCTCGGCCAACAGGCGAAGATCGCCAGCCGGGCCTTCCCGCCGCCGGCCGATCGAGATGGACTGGCCGGAACGGTGACCCGCGTCGGACAAATCGTCTCGGCGGCGGGGCTATCGAGCCTCGACCCGACCGCGGCCGTCGATCGCCGCGTCGTCGAAGTGCGCATCGAACTGGATGAGGCCAACAGCCGCCTCGCCGCGCGGTGGATTGGATTGCAAGTCGACGTCGAGTTCGCGTCCCGATAATTGCGCATCGCCCTCATGAAGACCTCGCTCGCGTGGCACAACCTGACGCATAACAAGGTGCGAACGGCCACCGTCGCCGCCGGCATCACGTTCGCGGTCGTGTTGATCTTCATGCAATTGGGATTCTTCGGCTCGATCGAGACGACCGCCACGGCGATCTATCGGTCGCTGGACTTCGATATCGCGATCCGCTCGCGAGAATACCTGCACCTTTGCGACGGAGGCTCGTTCTCGCGCACTCGGCTCGATCAAGCGTCGGCCCTGCCGGGCGTCGAAAGCGTGCGGCCCTTTCACGCCGCGCTCACCGTGTGGCGACATCCGCAGTCGGGAAGCAGCCGCGGCATCCTGGCGATGGGCATCGACCCGAATGACCCCGCATTTCGCACGACGGAGCTTCGCCATCAATCGGCGCTGCTCGCACATCCGCAAAAGGCCCTGATCGATCGCGCTACCCGCGCCGATTTTGGTCCGCGAAATGGCAAGCGGTTTGGCGACGACGATATTGGCATGTCCACCGAGGTTGGCCTGCGAGAGATTCGACTGGCAGGGCATTTCGAGATCGGCACGGGATTGGCCGCGGACGGCGCGGTGATTCTCGGCGAAGGCGGATTCCGCCGCGTTTTTCCGGATCGGCCCGAGGGCGACGTGACGTTGGGTTTGGTCAAGCTGGCTGCCGGTGCCGATCCAGGCAAAGTCGCGGCCCGTCTACAAGACACGCTCCCGCAAGACGTCGAAGCGCTTACCCGAGCGGACGTACTCGCTTTCGAGCGGCATCGTTGGGTGACCGCCACGTCGATCGGCGTGATCTTTCAGGTCGGTGTCGCCGTCGCCATGCTCGTCGGGCTGGCGATCGTGTACCAGGTGTTGTCGAGCGACATCTCGGCCCACATCGCCGAGTACGCCACGCTCAAGGCGATGGGATATTCCAACGGCTATCTGGCGGGCGTCGTCATGCGACAGGCCGCGGCGATGGCCGTGCTGGGATTCGTGCCCGGCTGGGCGTTGTCCGAAGTGCTTTATCGCCTGACGAGCCACGTGACGAATCTGCCCATTGAGATGAACTTGGGCCGGACCGTCGT
>JAJDEG010000091.1 GCA_029259895.1 Planctomycetota bacterium | reverse complement strand
GCTACAACCGCCGCACCCCGCATAGTATTCTGGAGAGATATCAGTCACCTCGGGCCAGGCTACCCAACGGAGCTGCTCGGTGTCGAAGTTCGCGAGTAATTCGCATCGGTTTTTTCACCACAGAGGACACGGAGGGCACGGAGGAAAAGACAGGGGATGCTTGCTGGGGTTTGCAGTTGACGGAGATATTTCATTTGGACGATCGACCGATCAATGACGTTACGGGTCAGATTGTCGACGCGGCGATGTGCGTGCATACGGCATTGGTGCCAGGGTTGTTGGAATCGGCATACGAGGCAGCGCTTCAATACGAATTGAGGAAACGAGGCCTGGAGGTTGCTGCACAAGTTTCGTTGCCGCTCGTTTACGATGGCGTGCAACTCAACGTGGGCTATCGGCTTGATCTAATCGTCGACGATCGGGTCGTCGTCGAAATCAAAGCGGTTGACGCATTAATCGACATCCATCGAGCTCAATTACTGTCCTACCTCAAGTTAGGCGGAATCAAAATCGGGCTGTTGCTGAATTTCAACGTAGTACGCATGAAGGACGGAATCATCCGCTTAGCGAATTAACTTGGCCTTCCCCTCCGTGCCCTCCGTGTCCTCCGTGGTTAAAAAACCAACGCACCAACAAGTAAGACCATGACGCAGCTACTAGCGATCGAATGGGATACGCGCGAGGCCCGACTGGCCGTGGCCACTGCCGCGCGCGGCAGCGTGCGCGTCGACGAGTTGTTCGCCATCGATCTCGTGGCGGCCGACGGCGAGACCGAACTGCCCGACGCGGAGATCGCCCAGCGAATTGCCGCGGCCGTGCGGAAACGCAAGCTCGCTGGCGCCGAGACCCTCGTCGCCGTCGCGCGGGCGAGCATCGAACTCAAGTCGCTGTCGCTACCTCCCGCGCCAGACGACGACGTGCCCGGCCTCGCGCGATTTCAGGCGATGCGAGAGTTCAACACGCTCGCCGAAGACTGGCCGCTCGACTACATCTCGCTTGGCGGCAGCGACACCGAGCCGCGCACCGTACTGGCCGCAGCGATCGCGCCTCAAGCGGTCAAAGAAATCCTCGCCGCGTGCGAACCGGCCGATCTCGACGTCAAGCACGTCGTGCTGCGCCCCTGCGCCGCGGCGTCTCTGCTGCGGCGTCGGCCCGGCGAATGCCGCATTCGCTTACTGCTCGACGTGTTGGCCGACGAAGCGGATCTGACAGTACTCGTCGGCGAGACGTTCGTCTTCATGCGCACGGCGCGGCTGTCGCACGGACTTTCTGATGCAGAACGAACGCAAGCCCTAGTGGCCGAAACGCGGCGCACGATGGTCGCCGTCGCAAACCAGCTTTCCGGGCAGCGCGTCGAGCAAGTTTGCGTCTGCGGCGACGGCGTGCAGCTCAAGACTCTGGCCACGGCGATCGAAGAGCAGATCAAATTGCCGACGATCGTCTTCAATCCGCTCGACGGCATCGAGTTGTCGAGCGAATTGCGTCGTGCTCCGCCTGCCGACGTGGGCCGCTGGGCGCCGCTGTTGGGATTGCTGCTCGACGAAGCGCAGGGCCAACGCCACGCGATCGATTTCCTCGATCCGAAGAAGCGGCCCGCCCCGCCCAGCCGCAAGATGCACTACGCCGCGTTGGTCGCCAGCGTCGCCGTGCTGTTCGTCGTGGTCGTCGGATTCATCTGGAACGACCTGGGCAACCGCGACGTAGAAAACACGAGTTTAGCTGCGACGATCTCCGCCAACGCCGCGAGAAATCAGAGCGGCAATAAATCGCGGCTCGACGTCTCGAACGACACGCAAGCCGCCTGGGCCGAAATGGAGGCATGGCTCGCCGGCGACGTCGTGTGGATCGAGGAACTCGCCCGCGCATCGGAAAGGGTCCCCGACGCCGGCCAAATGATGGTCACAATGCTCGCGATCCGGTCAGACGGCAACGGCCCCGCCATGACCGTCGACGGCCTGGCCAAAGACGTGGCGACGATCGACGCCGCAGAGAACAGCCTACGCGACGACCAACACCGCGTCGAAAGCCGCGGCAGCAGCCCGGATACGTCGCGGCCCGGTTACACCCGAAAATTCACGTTCGTGCTGCGGCCGGTAGACGAAGAAGCGGCGGCCGCCGCCGGAAATGCACGCTTACGATCGGCGCCCGGCCGTTTGCGTCTCGCCCCCAACCGATAATTAACCCTAGCAACGCCGTCGACATGCAACCACGCGAAAAGAAACTAGCGATGATCGTCGGCGCGCTTGTGGCGATCGCCATCTTGGTCGTCACCATCAAGAAGGTGCAGACGGCCTACACAACGCGCGGCGACGACCACACGAAGCTGCTCGGAAACTTGGCTGCGCAGACAATGCAAATCCGCGCCGGCGATCTCGCCAAAGAGAAGCTCGACGCGATGCAACAGCGTTCGCTTAGTGGCGACGTCGAAAAGGCGCGCTCGCGCTATCAAAACTGGCTGACGACGAGTCTCGTCGACGCGGGCTTGGAAGGCGTCGATGTCAAGAGCGTTCCCGGCGGACCGAGTCGCCGCGTCTATCAGCCGATACTATTCAACGTCACCGCCAAGGGGAACCTGACGCAACTGCTCACCTGGCTGCACGATTTCTACGGCACGGGCCATCTACATCTCATCCGCCGCCTAACCGCAACGCCGGTCGAAAAGTCGAAGCAGTTGGAACTCGACATCGGCGTCGAAGCCATCACCATGCACGACGCCAAAGGCGTTGAGACGCCACCGCAAATGCCGGAGCGCTTGCCGCGCGGCGACCTGGCGGCCTATCGCCACGTGATCGAGAGTCGCAACATCGCCGGCCCGCCGAATCGTGCGCCCACGATTTCGCCGATCGCGCGCGTGACGGGCAAGCTCGGTCAGCCGATCACGTTTACGGTCCGCGGCAAGGATGAAGATCCACTCGACAAAGTGACGTACCGCTTCGACGGCGACGCTCCGGCCGGTGCGACGCTCGACCCGACGAGCGGCAAGTTCTCCTGGACGCCGCCCCCCGACGGCGAGCCGGGTGCCGTTACGGTCAAAGTGCTTGCCCAGGACGACGGTCTGCCGGCGAAGACCTCGACGGCAAGCATTGCAATCTCCGTCGATCGCGTCGGGCTGAAGCTCGCGTCGATTAGCGATCAGAAGATCGATGTCGGCAAGGCGTTTTCGACGACGCCGCGGTTTCTCGAACACGACGCGAAGCGAACCAAGTCGTTCGAGCTCGTCGGCAAACCGCCGGAAGGTTTGTCGTTCGACGAAAAAACGGGCGCGATCAAATGGACGCCGACAAAGGAATCCGCCGGCGAGTCGTATCGCTTGTCGCTCGTGGCCACGGACGACGCCACGCCGCCCAACCGCGACGAAAAACGATTTGAACTATCGGTGATCGAGCCGGAAGTACCCAGGCTGGAACTCGACTTCGCGGCCCAGCGAACGTACCTCACGGCGCTGTTCGACGTCGATGGCCGTCCCGAGGCATGGTTCCAGGTTCGTCCGACCGGCGAACGCATCGTCCTGTCGCTTCCGCAAGGACCGGACCCGCAGAACGTCGAGCTGCACGCCGGGAACTTCGTCGGCCGGCTGATCGAGATCGACTTCGACCGCGACCTGGTCGTGATCGAAACGGACGGTCGGCGGCTCGTATTGTTCCGAGGCAAGTGCCTGGCCGACGCCATCGCCGGATCAACCGCCGGGCCGTGACGTTGGGCGGCTTCGTTTCATCGAAGCGACTTGTCCGCGTTCAACGCGGCCGCCGCCAGCCCGCCCGTATAGCCGACGACGTCGCCGCGCTCGCGGCAAATGTCGGCCATCCGCTTGTAGTTGCCCGATCGCTCGGCCAATTCCCACAGATGCGGGGCGATGCCCATCGTTGGCGTGCCGGGTGGAATCAAATGCGCCAACTCGTCCATCGCCAGATCGAAACGCCGTAGCCGCGCGAGTAGCGAAATGTAGAACTCCACGGCGGACGTGCCCGCCGCCTCGACGTCGGATTTCTCGGCCCGGTCGCGGAAGTACATGATCGCCTCGTCGATGATGGCGGCCCGCGCCGCACCTTCGCCGGATCGCAGATGCTCCGCCTGGGCGAGCAGCGCGCCTAGGAACAAGCCGTGGGCCGGATAGAAATCCGCGAACGGCTCTTCCGAAGAAAACTGAAACTGCTTGTGCAGCCGCCGCCCGTACTGCGTCAAGTCGACGGCCAGGCGAAGCGTGTCCGGGTCGTCGCTCATGCGGGCGAACCGCACGACCGACGACAAGTGCGACGTGTCGATGTGGTAGTTTCCCTCGGCCAATAGCGATTCGCGGTCCGCCAACAGCGCGGCAAGCGTCGTTTCCGTCGGCGGCTGGTCTTGCTGCCGTTCGACGTCGGCGCGGACGTTTTCCATCAACTGGCCGTGCAAATAGCCGACCAGCAGCGACGCCGCTTCGGCTTGTTCCTGGCGGGGAAGGTTGGGCAGCACGCCGTCGAGCGTGGTGATCGTATTGCAAACGCCGTGGGAGTCGAGGATCAATTCCAAGCCCCGGCGCGGCCACACGCCCTCGTACAGGGCGATCTCCACCATCTCGTTGGAATTCGCCTCGGTCGGTTCGAGCGTGGCGAGCCTCTCGCGGACCGCCTTCTTGTCGCCGGAAATCTGCAAATACATCCACGCTTCGCGCAGATTCCCTTCCGCGAGCAGCAGCATGCCGACCTCGCGGCACGCCTCGACGTACGCGTCTTCGAGCTGCGTGCGGAGTGGGTCGGAGAGATCGCGGGTCTGTTCGACGTCGATCACCGGCAGACCAAGCTTATGCCGGGCCTGCATCTGCCGGACCGTGAATAGCTCGCGATAGTTCTTCTGTTCCAGCAACGAAGAGGCCAGCATTTCGAGCGCCGGCACGACGCCGCGGGCGGATATCGCCGTCGCAAGCTCCGCAAATTGGGAAGGGGAGATCTGCCGGTCAGTCATGAAACTGCGAAGGGCAATGGTGCGCGGCGGGCCAGTCGGCGAATGGCAGTCCGCACGGGGGGAACCGGCGAATTACCGAAGCCTCCATTGTTGCCGGCCCCGTCGCGATTCGCAAGGCAACCTGCGGCCCTCCGCAGCCGAACAATTACGCGAATGCGTCGCGCATTCGATCGACGTATTTCGCACACTCGGCCCGCGGATCGCCCTTTTCCTCGAACTCGAGCGCCACGTAACCGCGGTAGCCGGCGTCTCGCAAGATGGCGGCAAGCTTGGCAAAATCCGTCGGCTCGCGCTGGCCGCCCCGCGGGTGAATGACGACCTTCACCTGCACGTTGACGGCATACGGGGCGATCTTGGCCAAATCGCCGTAAGGATTGGCCGTGCGGAAATTGCCGGTGTCGACATTCACGCCGAACCAGGGACTCCTCACGTCGCGCACTAAGGCCAACATCCCGTCGGCGGTTTCGGTCAGGCCGCCGTGGTTTTCCAACGCGAGCGTGACGCCGTGCTTGCCGGCGAAGTCGCAGCATTCCTCCATCCCGGATACCGCCAGCTTGTGGGCGTCCTCGGCCGATTGGTCCGACTTGACGTTGCCGGAGAAGATGCGAATGACCGGAGCACCGAGAATTTCGGCCCGCTCGATCCAGCTCTTAACGTTGGCAATCTCTTTGTCGCGGCGCTCGCCCGGCGGATGGCAAAAGTCGTTGCCCACGGCCGTGCCGCTGACGTCGAGTCCCAGGCGAAAGCACTGCCGTTTGAGGTCGCGGAGAAATTCGCCCGTCGGCTCCGCCGGGAAGTAGTAGCTCGTAAGCTCCGTCCCTTCGAGGCCAAATTTCGCGCAGTCATCGATAAAGTCGGCCAGCGTGAGCTTGGGCGGCTTGCCGGTGAGCAGGTCGCGATAGCTGTACGCCGCCAGGCTGAATTTGAATTTGGATTTGCCGCTGCGCTCGATGGGCTCAATGCCGCGGGCGGGCGAAGGCGTAGCGAGCGACGTCGCCGCAGCCAACGTCCCCGCGGCGGCGACTCCGGCCGCCTGGTGGAACCAATCACGACGGTGAACGAGGCCTGGCCGTTGTTGTTCGCGCATGGCGTGCATCCAGTTGGTGGGAAGGAGCGGCGGGCGTGGGAACGCGACACGAGCGGTTCGCCCCACTGGTGATAATTCGCCGCGTGCGCGAGGTCAAGCAATCGTCGTTCCACATCCGGCTCTAACATCCGGCTTTGTGGGACGGATATGAAATCCGTCCTACGGGGACGTTGCCGATCGACCCGCAAGCCGCCCGGCGATACGCCGCATCGCCGCCGGCTCGACGAACGCGAGATTTCCGACGAGCATCAACAGGCAAAACGGCGCCAGGCCTGTGATGACGGCCAGCGAAAGCCACATCGGCACGGCGGCCCACAGCAGAAAGCGGCGAAACGCCGGCCGCCAGATGAATATCGCGAAGCCGGCCTCGAACAGCACGATGGCATGCGTCCAGGCGTTGACGAGCAAAATGTTGCTCGTCAGCAGCGGCGACACGTCCAGCAGCGGCGAATGTTCTCGCGCCGCCAGCCACCACACGGCCTGACCGTGCCACCAAGCGTGATACGTGCCCGGCTCGTTGGTGAGCGGAACGCCGTCGTTGAGTTTCGCCAGGACCATCGCTACGTAAGCGATGGTCAAGTGAACTTGAATGAGCCGCGTCGATAGGGTCGCCAGCCAGGAACGCGAATCGCCACACTCGCTGGCTTTCGCTCGCGACGCGCCACCTGTCGGCTTTCGCCGCAGGCAGGCGTCGACCGACAGCTTCGCGCCGCACGGGCCGACGCAAAGGTACAACAACAGCATGAGCAGCACTGGCTCCGCCTGCGACGTGACCGCCGGGGCGCGTTGCATATACGAAACGACGACCACGACCGACAGCAAGCCGGTCGTGCGGCTGAAGAATCCAGCGGTGAACGACGCCAATATCAGCAGGCCGATCGCGTGGAACGTCCAAATAGCGCCGCTCGTGTTGCAGAATTCGAGAATCGACCGCGGAAACGTCGACCCGCGGGCGCGCTGCAAATCAGCCAGCGGAACGAATCCCTCGGGGCCGAAGAAATTCATCAGGTCCGGCGTGTAGCTGGCCGCCCAATAGAGCGCCAGCAGGCCGGTCGCGATGCGAATGACCGACAGCGTCGACGCATCGCGCGGCGTGAACCAGAACGCGTTCCACGGACGCAGCAGGCGCTCGGCCAGCGGCAGTTCGGCAGCGGAGTTAACGGTTGCCATTGGGTCGGGCCGGGTTGTCGAAGGGCGGATCGAACGGACGCAGATTCGAGGGCAGCCCATCCGTCGGCGGCTGAATGGCCCGATCGCCGAGTGGCGAATCGTCGATCGGTGGAATCCCATCAGCGGGAGGCGCGATCGGCGAACGCGACGGCACGACGGGCGACGATGCGGCGGCGCGGTCGGCCTTGGTGAAATCGAGTTTTCCGCCGCGGACCGCGATGTTCCCCTCGTAAATCGTCCTAGCGGGCGGCGTGCGAGCGTCGTCGATGAATGCCGGCGGATTCGTCGGAAGCCGCCACAAGCGGAATCGGTGCCGGCCGTCCGGCATGTCCGCTTCGGCGAGCAACGCCCGCGAAACGGCCATCGGCATTTCCACTTCCAACGGACTGGGCGGTTCGGCCGCGGCCAAATCGCCCATTTGCCGGATGTAGCTCAGGTAGCGTTGGCGGCGGATCGGCAGGGCGATTGCTTCTGGATCGAAGAACGCGAGTTTCTGCTTCGCCTCGACTCTGTCGCCCTCGGCTTCGTCGCCCGCCTCCCAATCGAGCACCACCTCGGCTGCCCCCTCGTAATCGGTGTCGAGGTTGTACGTCAATCCGTAAGATGCATAGCTGCGAAAACCGAGAAGTTCCGGGTAGTGGAGCGGCGCGACGAGCTTGACGACGAGCCGGTCAACGAGATCAGAATAAGCCCGCGACGACCCGATCGCGGCGACGATCGCGACGAACAGGTGAAACAGCAGCGCGAGCGTCACGAACGTGCGGACGGTCTCGGGCGGCAATCCGGCCGCCGCGTCGGGCGCTTCCGCTTGCGAGTCGGTGGATGTGTGTTGCGGTGCGCTCATGGATTTCTAGCTGCGAACGACGGTGCCGCGTCGGTGCCGGTGCCGGTGGCGCCGGTCCTGGCGAACGGTTGGCCGATGCGATTGTCATCGACGCCGCGGCGGGGCGTCTGCAAGGAGAATATCCCACTTGCGCCAGCCGCAAACTTCGCTACAAAGCTCACCGTCTGATGCGATCATCTCATACGATCGCCGCGTGCGAATTCCGAACAGGCGCACGAAAAAAGCCGGACCTCCGCGAGGGAGGCCCGGCTTTTGTATTCATTCGACCGGCGGGGTAACAGGGCGTCGCCCGCGACGGCCAAATTGTCCGGTATCGAATACCGGAGCCGTTATTAACGACGGAAGCTGACAGCGTGGAACGAAGCGGGGGTCCGCTCGACAGCAGCAGCCGATTCGCCTTCCGGAGCCGGAGCTTCCGTGGCTTCGGCCGGAGCGCTGCCACCGTGGCAACCACCACCGTTGCAGCCGCCGTTGCAGCTACCGTGGCAACCACCACCATTGCAGCGACCGTGGCAACGACCATGGCCGCGTCCGCTGCAACGACCACTGCAACGCGAGCGACCGTGGCAACGGGCTTCGCGACCGCTGCAGCGACCGCCGTTGCAATCGCAACGACCGTGGCAACGACGACCACCGTGGCACGCAGCGTGGCCGCCACCGTCACAGCCGTTACCGCCCTTGCAGCCGTGGCAACCGTGACCGGCTTGCGCCGTTTGGGTGCCGCCCATCAATGCCAGACCGACGATCGCGAAGAAGATCGCGACACCAAAAGTCAAAACACGATTCATCCTAGATGCCTCCAAAAAACGAGTACCTTACGTAAGGCCCAACACACAGATGCCGCCAAACTATTGCACCCCCAACCGCGACGGCACCCAGCGGGGGAATCGAAAACGTCCTCGATGGTAACTCCCGATCATCGCTCTCGGCGTGGCCTGCCCTGACTGTAAGCTTTGCCGATTGCGCAGAATGGGAGTGACTGCACAAGTTACGTCGTTAGGGTAGCATTGCCTAACTGCTTGTCAACCGCCCGCGAGGCAAACTGGAGTGTTTGGGCGCTTGCGGTGTTTTGGGTGGGAATTGCTGGCAGGATGCTTAAAGGTAGCTCAATTTTTGCCGTTGTCTAGAGGCATCACGTCGCAAGAATGCGACATCGCCAACGCGAATTTTCTCGCAAAAAGAAAAGATTTCGCTTGCGCGAAATCCGCCGCGCTCGAGGCGGCGCAAGCCGTTGTCTAGAAAAGGCTTGCGAATTCCGTCGCACACGTCGTGCGGACGTCGCTCACTGCCGCGCAGTGCCCGGCTGGTCGTCAAGATTTTTTGCGACGGCCGGCCCACGCGCCGCTTCGGCCTCTTGCATCAGCAGCTCATAGGCGCGGTTTTCCGTCTCGGCTACCTGCTCCGCATCCTCGAAATCGAACTCGACTTTCCCGCCGTCGTACTTCGCCAACTGAGGCACGATCATCACACTGCCGTAGACGCGAAACCCTTCCGGCTCACGACGCAACTTCCATAGCGTCATCATCCGTTCTTCGCCGCCATCCACGCCGGGGAAGAACCAGGCGGACGCCACGTACGCTTGGTCTTCGCCTTTCATCTCCACATCGCCCACGGTGAAACGTACCGCCTCTTGCTCTTTAATGTCCGCTTTGAACGCGTTGGCCGTCCGCGTTTTCGCCGTTACCATCGAGTCGAGCTTGACCTGATCGTTTGCCACCATCGCCGTCATCAGGATTTGCACGACTTCCTGCGGCGTACGTCCGTCGCTCTTGACGGTCGGTTCCGCCGCGGGCTCGGATGCCGTTTCGCTGGCAGCCGATTCGGCGCTAGATTGGGCGTCGTCGCTCGTCGAACCTCCGCAGCCTGTCGCCAGGAGCGAAAATGATCCGATCGCCGCCAAGATCAATGCACGCCGCATGGTCGCGTTCTCCCATCCTCGGGTCGTCGTGTACTAAGATGTCCTGATCTGGAACTCCAGGCCACGCGGAGGACAATTCCGCATTCGATTGGCGGCCGAATCCGATCGGTGGCGAAGTCTCGCAGTTCTACAAAATCAGGTCAAGATCAGCCAACGCCGATGCCCACGCGAGCCACGCCGACAACTCCCCGCGCCGCCTACGTCCACGTGCCGTTCTGTCGCCACCGCTGCGGATACTGCAACTTCACCGTCGTGGCCGGCCGCGACGATCTGGCCGACGCCTATCTGAGGGCGATCGAACGCGAACTCGCCACGCTCGAACACGCCCGTCCGGTCGACACGCTCTTTTTTGGCGGCGGCACGCCGACGCATCTACCACCGCGCGAACTGCGTCGTTTGTTCGAGCTTGCCATCCGTTGGTTCCCGCTCACGCCGTCGGGCGAGTTGAGCGTCGAAGCCAATCCGATTGACCTCGTCCCGATTGACGTCGTCCCGATCGACGGCGGCGACGAAAAGCTAGCGGTGCTGGCGGCGGCGGGCGTCACGCGGTTGAGCCTCGGCGTGCAGTCGTTCGACGACGACAAGCTGCGGCTGCTCGAACGGGATCACGACGGCCCGACGGCGCGACGTGCCTTCGCGGCGGCCCGTTCAGTCGCCCAAAGCGTTTCGCTCGATCTGATCTTCGCCGCGCCGGGCGAATCGCTCGCCGCATGGGAGCACGACCTTGCTACTGCCATCGAACTGCGGCCCGACCACATTTCGACCTACGGTCTGACGTTCGAGAAGGGCACCACGTTTTGGTCTCGGAGGCAAAAGCGCGATCTCCTCGAAACCGGCGAAGACGTGCAGGGCGATATGTATGAAGCCGCCATCCACCGGCTTACCGCGGCCGGCTACGAGCATTACGAAGTCTCAAACTTCGCGCTGCCGGGACATCGCTGCCGCCACAACGAGGCGTACTGGCGGGGCGACGAGTATTTCGCCGCCGGCCCCGGCGCTTCGCGGTATCTGGCCGGTCGCCGCGAAACGAACCACCGCAGCACGGCGACGTACATCGCCCGCGTCCTCGCCGGCCAGTCGCCGGTCGCCGAGATCGACGAACTGTCGCCCGCCGACCGGGCAAGGGAACGGTTGGTGTTCGCTCTCCGCCGCCTCGAAGGCGTTCGCCGCGATTGGTTCGCGGCGGCGACGGGCTACTCGATCGACGAACTGGCCGGTCCGTCGCTGAGGCGCTACGTCGAGCTAGAATTGCTCGAGGACGACGGCGAGACGATTCGCGTCACGGGCGGCGGGTTGCTGGTAAGCGACGCGATTTGGCCGGCGCTGCTGGATTCGTGAACAACGACTTGAACCTCGCTGCGAGCTAGGTGCGTCTCGAGTTCACTGGTTGGATTGTGGTTTCATACGTCGCTTTGGCGGCGGCAACAGCTCTCCACGCCAAAGATCACCGGGATCAAGATGTGCACCGACGGACGTCCAATGTACGCCACGACGGGAGAACGCAATGAATCGAACGATGGAGCGTCGCGCACGGGATGGCGTCCCCGGCCTCCATAGCATATTGACCGCGGCTTTTCGGCGTTCCGTCGTGCGCGTCGGAATGGCGACGCGGAGCATGAATTGTTGTCGTTTCAAGCGATGAGGCAACTCAGCCGCCTCGAATTCGTGTCCGCCGCAGTGCCGAAATCCACAACACCAATCCAGTTCTGGCAACCCTGCACGGCTAAAAGCGCTTCCACCGTAACCAGATGGCCAAGCGAACTCCTCGTCACCGACTCGCCAACGCGTTTGATGGGGCCGGAGCCAAGCCGAACACGGCCCCACAACCAAATACACGTCTCGCGTCGATTGACTCGCATCGACCTCGGCACAGATTTCGCCGCACGCAAGGCGCAGAACGATCCTCCACAGGCCAACGTCATCCGTCTCCGCAAGGTGTCGTTCGACTTCGTCGAATACCACGTTTATGTCTCCAAGCCGTGATTCGTGTCGCGAAATTACGACACGGCAGACGGCATTAGGTTCGTCATCGTTGCTAACTATTCGGTGCGGCCGCTCCCATAAACTCCGTTCCCGCCTCGACGAAGCTGACGGGATTCCCGAACGGATCATCGGCCCAGAACATTCGCTCGCCCCAGGGCATCGTGGCGATCCCTTCGTCGTGGATCGCGAAACCGCGCCGCTTGGCCGCTGCGTGCGTCGCTTCGAGGTCCGCCACGGAGAAGTAGATGAACTGGTTCGGCTGGTATCGGCACGGCTCGCACGCGCCGTCGCCGTCGGCCGCGCTGTCGTAGCAAGCGAGAACCGTCTCGCCGCAACGGAAGTAGTGCCGCCCCGGCGACACGCGTTCTCCGCCCACGCCCAGAATCTCGCCATAGACGACGGCGGCCCGCTCGATATCGCCGACGGGTAGAATTATGCGAAACAATTTCGCCGCTGCGGTTTCGGTCGCTTTCGCCATTGCCGCTGCTCCGTGGTACGTTTCAATGCCTGCCACCGCGGGGGGTTTCGTCCATGATGCCGCAATTTCGCGGCGATTGCCAGTCGCCCGAAGGTATCGAATTCCGGCCTCGTCTTCGATTAGAATAGGCGTTCCCGCCGCGCGACTCCCGCCACGCAGCTTCACATGAGCATCACGCTACGAATCGCCGCCGTATTGCTCTCGCTTGGCATGCTATCGATTGGCATCGCCCCGGTCGCTCGGGCGGCCGACGAGGCGGATGCGATTGCGTTTAGCCGCGACATCCGGCCGATTCTTTCGTTCCACTGCTACAAATGCCACGGGCCGGACGAGGCGGCACGCGAGGCCGACTTGCGGCTCGATACGCAAGACGGAA
>JAJDEG010000010.1 GCA_029259895.1 Planctomycetota bacterium | reverse complement strand
GCAACAGTCGTCGAACATGTGCGAAATGCCCGCTCTCCCCTTGCGGATTTGCCGTACGACTTGTACTTGAGCATAGAGCGCGTCCGCCGCATCTTGGACGGCGCGCAGGTCGTCAGGCGATTCCATCGCAAACCTAGTCCTTTCGATCCGGGCCGATCCGGCCGCGCCGTGGCAGGACTAGAAAACCACGGCAGCAGCCGGATCGCGTGCGCCGCCCGCGTAGCTACTCGCGACCGGCAACCCGGTAATGCTCCATTCTACCTGCGTGCCTCACAATTGTGACGTGTCGTTCGCCATCTTAGAATGTTGGGCATCCACCAGTTCTTGACCGACGACCAGCACGCACCGAAGAAGCAACGGCACACGGCCCACCGCATCTTCGAGCGGCTCCGCGACGAGTACGGCTACACGGGCGGTGAAACGATCGTCAAGGACGCCGGCCGGGCGTGGCGTAAGCGGTCGGTCGAGAAGCATATCGTCAGATCAGGGCGCGTGGCCTCATCCAGCGGACCGTCCGGGGCACGGCGCACTCGCCGGCCGTCTACGTTCGGGCCGAGAAGCCCGCAATGCCCGACGACAAGCCACTGGCGAAGATGATCGCGGAGATCGTGACGCGGCCGATGGCGGCCACGGAGATCACCGTTGCCGTGCCGGAAGCGGGCTACCAAACGGCCGTTTCCAAGGCCAGCCTGTGCTCGCGGATCGCGTGGATTCTTCGCCGGGACGGGTTCGTGCGGGACGGGGAGCGGTGGGCGAAGGGCTAGCGGCAGATATGACCATTTAGGGGCTTCGGTGGCCCAAAAACTAGTTGACTTTATTCTAAACCGGAATAAACTTATGGCATGGACGAATCAGGATTGCTAAAACTATTCCAATTCGGTATTTTCAATGTGGAAGTACGTTTTCACGGACGAATACGGTGTTAGGCACCGGAAGCTAGAAAAGAAGGGATGGGATCGCGAACTCGCGGCCGCCTTGGCGAATCTGGCTCGATACCATGAGGCGCTGACCCAGGGGGCGATGCCGAAGCAGATTCAGGGTGGCTGGATTCATCCAGAGCCGATGAATGTCCTTGCCTTAGATGAGCGGGGTGGCGGAAAGAAAAAGGGCGGAAAGGACAAAAGTAAGGGATTGCGGCCAATCCGCCTATACGTCTATCCAGACGCGCGAGACGAATTCCTTCACGTAATAACTGTAGGAACAAAAGACACTCAATCCGGCGACGTGGCGACCTGCAAGACCTACGTCTCGGCACTAATAGGAAGAAGTAAATCCGATGATGACACAGGCACACGCAAGTCTGGTTGACGCCGTTCGTGGCATCTCGTCGAGTGGGTCTGTCGCTAGAAACCTTGCGGAGAATCTGGAAAGCAAGGCGCTTGTCCACAAGTTGTTCGGGCTGCGATGCTCGAAGGGCGTCACGCAGACCGAGTTGGCAAAGCGGTTAGAGTGCTCACAGAGTCGCATTTCAAAAATTGAGAACGGTGAAGACGACGACATTCGGCTTGGCGATCTTCGTGTATACCTCACGGCGCTTGGCGCGGAATTGAACATTACAGTTTTTGCCAAGAAGCCTACGGCCGTTGAGAAGATCAAGCACCACGTATTTGCGGTAAAGAAGTCGCTCGACGATTTGGCCGCGTTGGCTAATGGAGACCAAAGCCTCGCAAAATCAATCGGCGGATTCTTTGGGGAGTGCTTCTTTAACATGGTCCGCGTTCTCCAGCATTCGTCGAGCAAGTTGCCGGTCTCGCCGGAAAGCGGCGCACCGTTTTTCGACGTGACCGTCGAAATGCTAGACGAGGACGACGATTGCGCTGAAGTCGCTCACGCGATTGAACATGACTGCGCTACCACCTCCTAACCGGAGAGCGGTCCGCGTCTTGGCGGCGCAGCAGCCTTATAAGCTGCCGTATGGTCTTCACGGACGGGTTCGATTCCCCCTCTCTCCGCTAGGCTTTCGCGCTGCGCTTCTGGTCGCCAACCCGGCTAACAGCAAGCGGTTGCGGAAACGTGTTGATCTGCCGGGACAGTGCCCACTTCTCGGATAGTGCCAGCGGAATGCCAGCCCGCTTGTCGAGGAAGCCAGCGGCCAACAACGCCAAAGCTTCCCAATTTGAAGCGCAGAATGACGACCGATCGCGGCAAGAACGCGGCTTCATCGGTCGAAATGCGCATCCAAGCCGGCAAATTTGCGGGGCACCATGCGGGGCAACTTTCACCATCGTCGCCGCAAGCCCTGCCGCCATTTCGCCTTAGCGTCAGCAAGCGCCAGCCGCGAATTTCGGCAGCCACAAACGCCCAGCCCCCGTCACATGCCCCGGCGCTGCGGTCGAGACGGTCATCGAAAACCTGTTTCGCTACGCTTGCGCATCGAGCGGTTCTTCGAGCACCCAGCGTATTCCGCGGACGATACTCACCGCTTCGTTTCAGTTCCAAACGATCTCTCGACAATCGCCACGTAAGCTCTCGAACGACACCTAACTCGCACCTACCGCCGCCCATATCCATCCACGGCCATCTGCGCCCGGAACAACCCCATCACCAGCCGCGCCTTGCCCGCGTCCGAAGTCCGTTCGAGTTCCCGCACATAGAGCGCCGCGAACGCAGAAACGCCGCCCACGCGGTCGAAGACAGCCCGGCAGCACTGCGCGAGTACGCCGATCGAATCCGCGTACTGGTTCATATCTCTGGCCCAACGATGAACGGCCGCCACCTTCTGTCTCGCTCGCCGCGCTCGATCCGCTAGCGACCGGCACGCATTGCATTCGCTATGTCGCCGCTCGCCATCGCGCCGCCGCTTCCGGAACAAGTCAAGCGCACACTCTTCCTTGCAGATCGAGCAAACCTTTGTGCCCTTTGCGACTGACGCCTCTCCACCGGCGACGCACGCCTCTCGTTTCGCCGACATCATGTCTCTCCTCGAAAAAGGTAACGGCCGTCCTCGTCATCAACGCGCCGGCCATTCCGCACCAGCGCATCGGCACATCGATGCCTTCCCATTTTATCAGGCACGCGCGCCGGTAAAAAATAGGAGCGGCCATAGAACAGAGAAAAGGGTGGTAAGCGTTGGGGGGCTGCCCCCGGGGGTGCTTGCATTTCGCTTCTGCCAGTCGAACCGTGTTTCCGCGGAATTCTCGGCGCGGCCTTATAACAATATGACTACGTCCGCGTTGGGGCCGGCCGGGCGGGGTCACTTCACGATCGCGCACGCCAAGTCCGCGCACGCGCTCGCCGATCGCATCGCGTTGGAGCATCGCAAACAGCGCTCAATCAGCCGCGAAACAGCGCGCAAACGACTGCGAAACAGCCGTCAAACAACGTCGCAACAGCGCTCATGCAACATCGCATAACGCTGGGCGGCTCGCGTTTATCGTCGCGACTTCAAAAAACTTTATCGCCACGCGCTTGACGCGCTATGCAACAGTGACTAGGATGCCGATTAGACGTTTGCGGATCGTCCGCAAACAAAAGCGGCCACGCCCGATGCTTGTAACATCGAACGTGGCCTAATGACCGAACCTGACTGGAGGTTGGCCATGTACGTGAACACGTACCAACGTATCACTGCGCTGATTGTCGAACAACTCGAAAAGGGCGCACCGCCGTGGCGTCGCCCGTGGGGCGGCCAGTTCCAATGGCCGCGGAATCTCTCGACGCTAAAACAGTATCGCGGCGTCAACGTCTTTCTTCTTTCCGCCCCAGGCTTCGCGTCGCCATTCTGGTTGACCTACCGCCAAGCCCAGCAACTCGGCGGCCACGTCCGCAAAGGCGAACACGGCGCGCCGGTCGTCTTCTGGAAGGAATGGGAAACCAACGACCGCGACACGGGCGAAGCGGCCAAGATTCCCGTCTTGCGGCATTACACGGTTTTCCACGTCAGCCAGATCGACGGCATCGACCATTTGATTCCGCCGGGCGAAGTCTTTGACAAGCCCAACACGCCGATCGAGCGATGCCAGCAAGTCGTCCACGACATGCCGCGCCGGCCGACGATCCGCCACGACTTCGACCGCGCGTTCTATCGCCCGTCGGATGACATGATCGGCATGCCGAAGATCGGCGTTTTCGACACGGCCGAAGGCTACCACGCCACGCTGTTTCACGAATTGGCACATTCCACCGGCCACAAAGATCGGTTGAACCGCTCCAGCATCGTCGAGGCCGTCCATTTCGGCAGCGAAAGCTACGGCAAAGAGGAACTGGTCGCCGAAATGACGGCGGCTTTTCTCTGCGGCCACACGGGCATCGACCCGGCCACGCTCGACAACAGCGCGGCCTACGTCGCCGGTTGGTTGCGAGCGATCCGCAAAGACGCCCGGCTCGTCGTCACCGCCGCAGCGGCCGCCCAGCGCGCCGCGGATTACATCCTCGGCCAATCGTTCGGCCAGCCGGCCAGCGTGTAGCCCATCGCCACGCCCGCGCCGCCGGTCCAGCAAGATCGGCGGTGCGGGCGGTTTCCAAATCAACGCAAATACAAGGACTCGACACGATGAAAACGAAGATCGACAACGGCGGCGTGACGATCACCTTCGCCGAAAAGCCCTCCGATGCGATTCGCTCGGCCCTCAAAGCCAACGGATTCCGCTGGTCGCCCGCCGGGCAAGTCTGGTGGCGAAGCCGAGTCACCGGCGCGGCCGACTTGATTACGTACTTGGATCGGATGCTGCATCCCAACCGTCCCGACGGCAATTGCTGGAACTGT
>JAJDEG010000090.1 GCA_029259895.1 Planctomycetota bacterium | reverse complement strand
GTAACAGAGTATTAACCGGTGGGCCTCACTTCGTTCGACCCACCCTACGAGATTTTCGCCGATCAATCGCGTATTTGATTGGGGGCCGATTCCTGGTTTCCTCGAGAGCCGCCTAGCGTTGCAACGACCCATCCGGCCGCGAAGCCATCTGCGGCGGCTGGTCGTTTTCGTTTTCCGGCGTTGCGCCCGGCATGATTCCTTCGGCCCAGTTGTACGCCCAAGCCAGCGGCGGATCCGGATTGTCCGGTTGCCCTTCGAGCGCGTCGATCTTCGCCACCGCTTGCTCCGTCAGGTTGGACCGCGGATAGTTCCTGGCCACCTTGTCGTAATACTGCCGCGCGGCATAGTTGTAGCCGCCCTTGGCGTAATACTCGGCCGCGTGCAGATCGCACATCTGCCGCCTGGCGAGAACTTCCGCTTTGTACTTGATTAGCTTCTCGCGATCCGCACCGACGCGGTCCGGGAACTGCGTCAACATCTGGTCGACCAGTTCTTCCGCTTCCAGCAGCGGCTTGTCGTCGTACTCCGGTCCCTGATACTTGAGCAGTTTGCACCGCAGCGATCGCTCGTGCGCGTCGTACTGATACTTGCTCTGCGGATAGTCCGTAATCAGCATCTTGTAACGGAAGTCCGCGTCGTCGTAATACCGCTTGTTGAACATCGCGTCGGCTACCGCCATGATCGCGTCGTCCGCCAGCGCTCCGCGGGGGTCGGTCATCATGATCCGTTCGTAAGCCTTCAGCGCCCGTCCCGCCGTATCGAACGTCGGCCGTTCCTTGTCCGTAAAGTTCGGCGTGACGGGCCAACTCGGGTCTTTCGTGTGCTTGTCCTGCCAGTAACGCGCCATCGCAAAGCTGCGGCGGCTGATCGCGCCGATGTGTTCGGTCGTCGAATACTTCTTAATCAGCTTGTCGTAGGCCTTGTCCGCGTCGGCGTAGCGATCGGTGAAAAAGAAGCACTCGCCGGCCATGAACAGCGCGTCCTCTTCGAGTTGCGAGTCCGGCCAGCGGTACGCCGCCGTCGCGAACTGCTCGCGGGCCGCGTCGAACTCCTTGTTTCGATAAAGCTGCTCGCCGTCGGCATACGCCTTCCGCGCGACGGCTTCGTCCTTCTGGCCGTAGAACGAGCGCTTCGTATTGTCGATGACTCGCTCTGGCGAGAAATCGGCCAACTCGTAGCCGCCCGGCTTCGATGCGCAGCCCGGCGAAAACGCCGCCAGCGCGACGACAAACAACGGCAGTAGTTTTCCGCGCGACATATTATTCGATGGTTGAGAGTCAGGATTCAAAGTTCGCTAACCGCAGCATGCTCCGCGAGCACCGCGTCCTCAAGCCTTACGCCTCGAGTCCGTGTAGGGTGGGTCGATCGCAGCGAGGCCCACCATTTCTTCAACGATCGCTCAACGACTTCTGCGTCCGCAATTCATGTCCTACGAGATGGGCGATGTAGTGGTTCAACAGCCCCCGCAACTCTCCCCGCGTGCTCCGTTCGATATCCATCGCAACGCCGTCCGCAACGCCACTCGCGGCACCATCCTCCTCGCTCATTTTTCCCAATGCCCCCAGCGCCACGGCACTGAGCGACACGACGTTCCGCTTCCCCGGCCGACACGCCGCACACAACACGCCGCCCGCCGTATGGCCGAACGGAACCCGCCCTTTCGCCTCGACCGTTGCGCCGCATTCGGCGCACGCATCGAGCGATGGCATGTGTCCCAAAAGCCGCAGGGCGGTCAGCTCGAAACGAAAGACGTGTTGGGCAGTGACGTGCGCCCCGGCGTCGCGCGACTGGCCGAGAACGACGAGCGTTCGGTCGGCGGCGTCGAACAACTCCGCATGCGGATCGTTGTCGTGGGTCAGCTCGCGGAGCAACTCGGCCACGTAAAAGGCCGCGTTCAATCCCGCCAGGCCGGCTTCGCTCACGCGGAACCGCCGTTCCAGCTTCGCCTCGGTCAACAAATCCAGGGCGTCGGACGATTTGCGGAGGAACACTATGCGACACAGGGCCAACAGGTCAAGAGCAGACTCGAAAGGCCCCTTCAAACGCCGACCGCCCTTGGCCAAACCGCTTATCTTGCCGAACTCGCGCGTGAATAGCGTAACGATCACGCTCGTCTCGCTAAAGTCGATCGCTCGCAGAACCAACGCTGTCGCTTTCTCGGCGGCCATGCGGCGATGCTATCAAAACGTCGGGTGGCGGGGAATAAACCATTTCGGACCGTAGATCGATTAAACTACACCAGTCGATCCCGCCTCGTCGGAGCCAGCCTCGTCGGAGCCAGCCCGCCCATGCCCGCCAATCCGATCTCCGCCACGTACGCTTTGCTCGCCCTGGCCGCGGGCATGGCTCTATCGACCACCGCGTCGCTCGGCCAACAGCCCGATTCGTCGCCCACACCGCCGGCCGAAGCACTCGCCACGATCCACGTCCGGCCCGGCTTTCGGGCCGAATTGATGGCCGCCGAGCCGCTGGTCGTCGATCCTGTCGCCTTCGACTGGGGCCCCGACGGCAAACTCTGGGTCGTCGAGATGGGCGATTATCCGGCCGGCCTCGACAACCAGTGGAAGCCCGGCGGCAAGGGCCAACCCGGCGTTCGCGGCAAGCCCGGCGGTCGGGTTCGGTTTCTCGAAGACACCAACGGCGACGGCCAGTACGACAAGTCGACCGTTTTCCTCGACGGCCTGCAAATGCCCAACGGGGTGCTCCCCTGGCGCGACGGAATCCTCGTCACCGCTGCGCCGGAGATTTTCTACGCCGAGGACACCGACGGCGACGGCCGTGCCGACGTCCGCAAGACACTATTCGTCGGCTTCCAAGAAGGCAACCCGCAGCTTCGCATCAACGGCCTCCGCTACGGTCTCGATGGTTGGGTTTATTGCGCCAACGGCTGGAGCGGCGGCGTGGTGAAGAGCGTTGCCACGGGACAAGAAGTGAATCTCTCCGGCCACGACGTCCGCATACGTCCCGACGAAGGACTGATCGAAGTCGAGTCCGGCGTGTCGCAGTTCGGCCGCAATCGCGACGACTGGGACAACTGGTTCGGACAGAACAACAGCTATCCGTTGTGGCACTACGTGCTGGCCGATCGCTACGCCCGCCGCAATCCACACGCTACCGCCGCCGATCCGATCGAGCAGCTTTTGCTGCCGCCGAATCCCAAAGTCTATCCCAGCAGTTCGCAAGAAAAGCGCTATCACACGTTCGAGCAGTCGGGCCGCTACACGTCGGCCTGTTCGGCGATGATCTATCGCGATGCGCTGCTATTCGGCGTCCGCGGCGGTGCGAAGGGCAAGCTCGCCGAAGATGAAATCCGCCACGCCTTCACCTGCGAACCGTTTCATAATGTCGTTCAGCACAATCTCGTGCTCGACGACGGCGTCACGTTCCGCAGCCAGCGCGACGCCGCCGAAGCCAATCTCGACTTCTTCGCCTCGACCGATCGCTGGTGCCGGCCGGCGATGGTTCGCACGGGTCCGGACGGCGCGCTGTGGGTGGCCGATATGTACCGCTACATGATCGAGCATCCGGAGTACCTTACGCCCGACGGCCGCGAAGAACTCAAACCGTTCTATCGCCACGGCGACGACCGCGGGCGGTTGTATCGCGTCTCTGCGGAGAATCGCCGCCCCCGCCCCGTGCGTCGGCTAGATCGACTTTCCGCCGCCGAATTGGTCGCCGCACTCGATAGCCCCAGCGGCTGGCAACGCGATACCGCCCAGATGCTGCTCATTTGGCGGCGCGAGGCGGCGGCCACCAAGCCGCTCGTGGAGACAGTGCGGCACGGCAAGAACGTGCTCGCCCGCGTCCATGCTTTGGCGACGCTGGCCGAACTCGGTGTTCTCGAAAAATCGCTCGCTCTCGCGGCGCTCGGCGACAAGCACGCCCTCGTACGTCGTCAGGCGGTCCGCATCGCAGAGGTCTGGCTGGCCGACCACGAAGAAGCGGCCGATGCCGTCTCGCGGCTGGCCAGCGACGCCAATGCGAAAGTCCGTCTGCAAGTCGCCCAGTCGCTCGGTGCTTCGGCCAGCGCGAGCGCCGCCAACGGCCTCGTCCGGCTGATGGAGCGCGCCGCCAACCTATCCGCCGATGGAACGGCCGCCTGCGACGATCGGGTCGTTTCCGGCATTCTGAGTTCCGCGCGGAACGATAACATCGCCGCTTTGCTCGCCGCCGCCATCGAACCGCCATCGTCGATTTCGAAACCCGCTCGCGACGCCATTCGTCGCGATTTTATCGGCCCGCTGTTGTCGACGGCGTTAGGGTATGGCGAATTGAACGCCGTCCGCCGCACGCTTGCCAAGGTGACGACCGACGCCGACGGAAACTACGCCGGTTGGCAGTTTCAAGGCGTGGCCGCGCTTTGCGACGCACTGGACCGCCACAAGACGAACCTCGCTGCCTTTACCGACGACGATGTCGACGCCCGCGCCGCGGTTATGAAGCTCGTCGCGGCAGCGCGGACCGTTGCCGCCGACGAAGCCTCCGACGCCGCGTTGCGTTCGCTCGCCGCTGGCGTACTCGCCCGTGCGCCGGAGAACCGAGCGGCCGAACTCGATCGCCTGGCGGCGATGCTCGCGCCGCAAACGCCGTCGTCGGTGCAGGTCGACATCATCGACGCGCTCGCACGCGGCGGTGACGCGAAAAACGCCGCGCGCGTTCTTTCCGGCTGGAAGTCGGCCACGCCGCAGGTTCGCGAGCGGATGCTCGACGCGCTGCTGGCCCGCGACGCCTGGCTAGCCGAACTCTTTGCCGCGCTCGAACGCGGCCAGATCGTGCCGGCCGATTTCGACGCCACGCGTCGCGGTCGCTTGCTTTCGCATCGCAACGAAAAGACGCGCGCCCGTGCCGAAAAGTTGCTGGCCGCGTCGATCGACGCCGATCGCGGCCGCGTGCTCGCCCAGTACGAATCGGCCCTCACGCTCGCCGGCGATGCCGTGCGCGGCACGAAGCTATTCGCCAAACATTGCGCCACGTGTCACCGCTTCGCCGACGCCGGCACGCAGGTTGGTCCCGACCTCGCCGCGATCACCGACAAGTCGCCCAAGTCCCTGCTGACGGCCATGCTCGATCCCAATCAAGCGGTCGAGCCGCGGTTTCGTCTCTATCAAGCACTGACCGTCGACGGCCAGGCGGTCTCCGGCGTGCTGGCCGCCGAAACGGCCCACAGCGTCACGCTCATCGCCCAAGACGGCCGCCGCCACACGCTCGCCCGCGGCGAACTCGACCAATTCCAAAACACCGCCAAGTCGCTTATGCCCGAAGGTCTGGAAAAAGAACTCGATCCCCAAGCCACGGCCGACATCATCGCCCACCTCCGCACAAACCAGCCGTAGCCGTAGGTCATGCAAGGTGTGCATGACGACCCCCGAAAACTGCTCCCATTTCCAATGTCTCGCCTCGGCCGCCCGCTCGTGTTCGCTCTCTACCTCGCCATGCTCTGCGGTGTGACGTGGGGCATGTTCTACGCGCGCGACGTCGCCGCTCCGCGACTCGACACGCGGCAAGGCCAAGCCAACTGGAACGCTTGGCGTCGCGAAGCCGCCGACCAGTCCGCCGGCAAAGGCCCGGTCGCTCGCCGCGAACCCAAGAGCCCCGAGCCGCCGCTGGTCGTTCTCATGCGAGACTACTTCCCGGTCTGCCTCGGCGGGGCGATCATCTTTAGCTCGCTGCTCTTCGGCGTCATGGCGTTCGTGATCCGCGGCATCGCAACG
>JAJDEG010000089.1 GCA_029259895.1 Planctomycetota bacterium | reverse complement strand
CGCAAGAAGAACGTGCTCAGCGTGTTGATGCAGTGCGTGTTCTTGATGGGATTGATGACCGTGCTTTGGGCGCTCGTCGGCTACTCGCTGGCGTTCGGCGGCGGACTCACCGACGACGGAAAACCGGACCCGGATGCGGGCGGCTACAGCGAATGGATCGGCAACACGCAATTCCTTTTCATGAAAAACGTCGAACACGAATGGAAGGTTCCCGAGGGCGAGAAAGACGAAACGAAGGGAGCGGGCGTCGCCGAATCCGAAGGGTCGATTCCGCGTCTAACGCACATGCTGTTTCAAGGCATGTTCTTTATCATCACGCCGGCGCTGATCTGCGGGGCGTTCGCCGAACGCATGAAGTTCAGCACGATGGTCGTGTTTTCCGTGCTGTGGGGACTGATCGTTTATTGTCCGCTGTGCCATTGGGTGTGGGACGGCGGAATATTGGCGTTTAAGTCGCAATTCGCGATTTTGAATGGTGATGGAATTGGCGGCGCGCTCGATTTCGCCGGCGGCACCGTCGTGCATATCAGTTCCGGCACGTCGGCGTTGGTTTGCGCGTTGCTCATCGGCAAGCGCCACGGCTTCGGCTCGCAACCGATGCCGCCGCATAACTTGACGTATACGGTGCTTGGCGCGGCGATGCTGTGGGTCGGCTGGTTCGGTTTCAACGCCGGTAGCCAACTCGGCTCCGATGCAGTCGCCGCGTCGGCCTTCGCCGCCACGCACTTCGCCGCTGCCGCTGGTGCATTGGGTTGGGCAGGCATGGAATGGATCACCCGCGGCAAGCCGAGCGCACTCGGCGCCGCGTCGGGTCTCGTCGCCGGCTTGGTTTGCATCACGCCTGCCGCCGGTTTCGTGAACTTGATGCCGGCGATCATCATGGGCGCCGCCGCGGGCGTGGTCTGCTTCTACGCCTGCACCACGCTTAAGAGCAAGTTTAAGTACGACGACTCGCTCGATGCCTTCGGCGTACACGGCGTCGGCGGAACCCTCGGCGCCGTGCTAACCGGCGTGTTCGCCACCCGCGCCGTTTCCGACATGGCCGACGGCGCGCCCCTGGGCCTGCTCGAAGGCGGCGACATCCTCCTCGGCCAAGTGGTCGCGGTGGCGGTTACGTGGATTTTCTCCATCGTCATGACGTTCATCATCCTCAAGGTGCTCGACGCCGCGATGGGTCTCCGCGTCAGTCAGCAGGACGAAATCCAAGGCCTGGACCTCAGCCAGCACGGCGAGGAAGGCTACATCTTCCTGTAGAGCGAGCAAACGTAGGGTGGGTCGAATGAGATGGGGCCCACGGGAACGCGTGCGGCGACATGGTGGGCCTCACTTCGTTCGACCCACCCTACAAGCTACAACCAGAAAGTCAAAAGCCCGCCGGCCGAAGAAAACTCGGCCGGCGGACGAATTCGATTTGGGCCTTCCCCGCTACGGGAACCCGCAGATTGACGGCGCGGCTGGATGAGACTTCCTCGTCCCCCCGCTATAATTCACGCCACCACCATTCGGAGCAAAATATCGATGAAGAAAATTGAAGCGATCATCCGGCATTTCAAGCTCGAAGACGTCAAGAACGCCCTATCCGAGCAGGGCATCAAGGGGATGACGATCACCGAAGTCCGCGGCTTCGGCCGCCAGAAAGGTCACACGGAGATGTATCGCGGCACGGAGTACGCCGTCGACTTCGTGCCCAAGGTGAAGCTCGAAGTGGTCGTCGACGATGACCTCGCCAAGAACGTGATCGACACGGTCCTACGTTCCGCCCAAACGGGCCAAATCGGCGACGGCAAGATCTTCGTCAGCGAATTGCAGGACGTCATCCGCATTCGCACCGGCGAGACTGGCGACGAAGCGCTTTAGCGGCCTGCCGGCCGCGGCGGCTGATTGACGGCGGTTGATTGACGACAACGAGTTGAATTCGTTCACCGCAAAGTCGCAAAGGCGCAGAGAAATGCAACGTGCCGGAATCAGCCGGCGTTGCGAATCTCTTTGCGCCTTTGCGACTTTGCGGTGAGCTTTTTTGTTGTCGATCGCGGACGACGGTTATTCGGTTGGATCGATGTCGCCAACGCGCCGCGTATGGAAGGCGACGATGTTGTCGCGGTCGGCTTCGCATGGATTTGTAATGAGGCCGCCGTGGCCGAATTGGTTGTCGCGGCCGGCGGCGATGATCTGCGCGGTCTCTGGCGCGAAGTATTCTTTGACTCCGCCCTGCTCAGACCGCACGTAAGGCCGCAGACCTCGATACTCTACCGTGTCGTAGCTGGTGTGCGCAAAGTAGACGTAGGGCTGCGCGTCTTCATCGCCGGTCTGATAAAACCGTCCGCCGCGCACTCTGGCAGCGGGGAACTCGAAAAACTTGAATCGTTCGGCCGCCTTCGCCGCGAATGGGTCGGCCGGGTCCGTGCTGATTTCGTCCAACCAGAAGACGAGCGCTCGGGCAGCGTCGAGGCCTTCGGGATACGGCGTTGACGTGCCGGCCTCGTATTGCGGAAATGCCTTTTCCACGAAGGCGGCGACCCGGTCCATGTCGTCAAAGTTCGGCGGGCATTGACCGAACTTTTCGCGAAACGACTCCATCGCGCCGTATAGCCTGCTCACTTCTTGATACCATTGCGCTTCTGGCGGGTGGCCCCGTCTGTGGCCGGATAGGGACAGAAAGACATTGACGGAGACGAGCACCGCAACAAAGAGGCCTGCGAGAATGAAAACGAACTTGACTCGACCGACGCCTCTACGCGAACGACCTAGCGACAGACTGCGATTTTCCCACGACATGGCTTGCTCCTCCAACGCATCGACTTGCCCCTTCTGGCCCGCCTGTCCCCTTCAAGCCCGCTCGATCGGCCAGCGCGTTCCCGCCGTTACGCCGCCGTCTACATACAGCACTTGCCCGGTCATGAACGCCGATGCCGGCGAGGCTAGAAAGATCGCCGTGCCGACCATATCTTCGCTCGCCCCCAGCCGCTGCTGCGGCGTCACTTCGTCCTTCCACGCCTGCATCGTCGGGCTGCTCCACAGCTTCTTCGTCAGATCGGTGAGGATGAATCCTGGTGCAATTGCGTTCACGCGCACGCCGCGGCTGCCCCATTCGACGGCCAGCCCGCGGGTCATGTGCCCCACGCCGGCCTTGCTCATCGCATACGGCAGCACCCACGCCAGCGGCCGGTCCGTGTTGAGCGACGCGATGTTGATCTGATTGCCCGACCCACGAGCCAGCATGTGCCGCCCCACCGCCTGCGACATCAGCCAGCAACCCTTCAGATTAATGTCCATTACGAAATCGTAGTCGTCCTCCGTCACGTCCTCGGCCGGCTTGCGGCGATTCACCCCGGCCACGTTCACCAGCGTATCGACGCGGCCAAATCGACCAACCGCATCCTCAACCAGCCGCCCAATCGCCGCCGCATCCGCCACGTCGCAAACCATCGAATGCACCGCAACCTCGGGCGCGGCAACCTGGGCATTGATCTGGGCAGCCGCCGCGGCAAGCGTCACGTCTTCGCGGCCCGTGATAATGACCGTCGCCGCACGCTCGGCAAAGCCAGCGGCGATCGCCCGACCGATGCCGCGACTGCCTCCGGAGACGAGGACGACTTGATTGGCAACGGAGAACAGCGGATCGAATGGCATGGTCGGCCTTTTCCTCAGAGATGCGCAATCTTACTTTCTCGGCACGGTGGTCAGTCGGCCGTGAATTCGCTACCGAGAGTCGCCTTGAACTTCTCGACGCCCTCGGCCGTCGCCCCTCGGCAACTGTTGGCGAAAACGCGCTTCAGCCGCGGAAGTTTGGCGAGCGACCGCAGGCCGCCGTCGGTGATGTCCACGCCGTACAGCGTCACGTATTCGAGCGACTCGATCTGCGACAGCGGCGTCAAGGCGTCGCCGTTGAACTTGGTGTAACTGAGATCTATCTCCTGTAGCCTCTTCAAGCGCGCCAGTTGGGCGATGCCCTGCGCCGTAACGGCGGCCTGGCTCAGCGAGAGTTCTTCAAGGTCTGACAGAGTCGCCACATGCGCAAGGCCTTTGTCCGTAACGCGCTGACAGTTCCAGATGTTGAGTTGACGCAGTCCGGACAGTTTTGCGAGCTCGGCGAGGTGCTCGTCGGTCAGCGTGTTGGCCCGACTCAGCGCGAGCAAGTTCAAGTTCTTCATTTTCGCGATATACGCGACGCCCTCGTCACTTAGTTTCTTCGCCGAGTAGAGCGTAAGTTCGTCGAGCGCCGAGAGGCCGGCAAGATGCTCGAACCCGCGACCCGTGAGAAGTTCGCCCGACAGCGTGACCGATTTCAATTTCGACAGTCCTGCAAAGTGCTGCAGCCCGTCGTCGGTGAGGCCTTCCGCACTGCCGAGGTCAAGCGATTCGAGTGCCGTGAATCGAGAGAGTACCGCCAGATCGTCGTCGTAGATTTCCCGGCTCTCCACTTCGATGGCTTTGGTTTCGGCAGGTAGCGTCTTTAGGTCGCCGAGACTGTAGGCCACGACGGGTTCCGGCTTGCCATCGCCAGTGGCGCGCCACCGTGGCGAACCCTTTTTCGTGAGGAACAAGCTCGTCGTTATCTCTTCCGCGCCGTCTTCGCTCGGGTCCGACCTGCCGGGCGTGGAACTGCCGCCCCAGTATCGCGGTTCGCCGAGAACGTCGCGGGAGACAAAGTCCGGCAAAAGCACTTTCGCGCCGCCCACCCGGGGCGGATCGAGTTCGCTGGCCATCGAGTAGGAGAGCCCCGCCTCGGCGCCGCCGTCCGCGTCATCCCGCAAATCGACGTCCACATGGAATGCCCACGACTGCACAGGACTCCAGCGGTCCCACAACACGTCGTAGTAGACTTCGATCGATTCGACGAGGCCGCAATTCTTAGCCGCTTCGCGAACTTTTTCGTGCAACAGTGCTTTGTGGACCGCCGTGTCCTCGCCGAAACGAGCCTCTTCTGCGGCCTTTTCGTACGGAATATCGAGCGCGACGCGGAGGTAGGGATAGGCGATGAATACCGCTTCGCGCGTCGGAGCGTCCTTCGACGTCACTCGCCCCGTAGCTACTTTGATGTAGAGATTCATGCTTTGCCCGCCGGGCGTGCAGAATGCGTTCTCCGCCACGAGATATCGGCGATTCATTCCTTGTTGATGCGACGACTCATCGACGAGTGTCAATCCTTGCCCGTCCAGATCCTTAGCTACGTCGGGCCACTCTCGGCCGTTCATTGCCTGACGGACGACGTGCGCCGTTCGACGCAGGAATAGGTGGTACGAGGTTTCTTCGGCCGCGATGGCGGCTCGCAATTCTTCGCCCAGCGTGGACGCCGCACGCGGCCCTGCTTCGTCGCGACTCAACCACTCGCCGGGCGCGCCGCGGCCAAAGCCCGGTCGATCCGACACCCGCGCGATGCAGTTGAGTTGCCGCTTGGCCTGCGGCGTTTCCTTTCCTTTTGCTACTTTGCCGAGCACCAACTCCGTGCGGTAACCGACACCCTCCGTGCCAAACAGCGCGCTTCCGACTTCGCCGTATGAAACGTCGATCGATTCCAGGATGGGGAACTCCGCGTAGGCGTCTTTCATTGCCCAAGCGTCGATGGCCTCTTGAACGACGGCCTGCTTGGCGAACCACTGGCCCTTGCGAATCTCGTCGTGATCCACGAGCAATGTGGCCGTGAGCCCAACGTTCGTTTCGTACACGGTGAAATGCTCCGGCACGGCATATGTCGGCTCCGGTCGTCCGCCCGCAATTCGAAAGTCGACGTATAGGTCGAGCGCCACGCCGTCGCGGATCGCACACACCTTGGGAATCAAGATGCAACGGTAGCGACTGGCGTCTTGCAGCGCCTCAAGTTTCACGCCCGCCGCGGCAAGCGCTTTTTCTACTTTGGGCCAGTCCTTTTCGTGAAGCGCCTTCTGCACGACTGGCGACGCGCGGGCGAGCAGCCGCTCGCATGAATCGGCATCTTGCCGGGCGATCTTGCGAACTTCGTCGAAAACCGCGGACACGTCAGGCGATTGACCGCGACAGAGTCCCGCCAACGCGAGCCATACGACCAAGAGCGTAACGCAGCGTGTCATCTGCAATCTCCGCGCTTCGTGAAGCCGCAGCCGACGACGATTCGCACGTGCATCGTCAAGCCGGTTCGGCAAACGGGATAGACACAACGTATAGCATATCCGGTGACGGGCCGTATGGCGCGTAGTGTTCGCCGCCCTGGCTGTACGTAATCGTGATTGTCGGTGCAACCGCAGGCGAACCGTTTGCGGTGCCGTGCGGCGCGGTTATTATCGGTGTTGCCACGGGCACGGCGCTCTCGGTTTTGCCGCGACGACCCTTTACTCGACTCGTTTATCAAGGTCGCACCATGAAACTCGGCCTCATCAACTCCGCCTGGGTCCAGGCGAACCGCCCCACGCTGTTTGGCCTCGAACAAACCAAACGCATCGGCTTCGACACGATCGACATTTTCGTCGACCCGCTCGACATCGACGTCGTCGAGCGGCGGCTCATCAAGCGCGAGTGCGACCGGCTGGAGTTGCCGATCGTCTCCATCGCTTGCGTGGCCGTCGGGCTGATCGACTTCAACCCTAGCGTCCAGCGGTTTCACTTCGACCGCGTGAAGGCCTATCTCGATCTGGCCTACGAATACGATGCCCGCAACGTGCTGTTGGTGATCGGCGAGTACATCTGGAACCAGGAAGTCATTCCGCCGGCCGAGCAGTGGCAAACCGGCGTGCGGCATTTGCAAACGCTGGGCGAGTATGCGGAGCGGCTGGGCGTGGAGATCGCCATCGAGTTGGAGCCGTTCCACCTCTCGCTGGTCAAGGACGTCGAAACGATGGTCAAGTTCTTGGACGACGTGAACCGGCCGGCGGTGAAGGCGAACATCGACGTGTCGCACCTGGTGCTTTCCAAGGTCAAGCCCGAGGAACTCGCCCGCCTCAAGGGCCGCGCCGCGCACGTCCACATCAGCGACTGCGACGGCAAGATCCACGGCGATCTGCCACCCGGCCGGGGCGTGGTGCCGTTCGAGCCATATCTCAAGGCGATCAAGGAACTCGGCATCGAGGGGACGATTGCGATCGAGTTGGAATATTCGCCCGACCCGGAGAAGATCGTCGAATGGGTGGAGGAAGCTTATCGGGAAACGGACAAGCGAATGCGGGCGGTGGGATTGCGCGGGTAGCGCGTGGAGTGGGTCGAGCGGAGGCGCGGGCCACCGCGGAAGCACCGACTAATCGAATTCATCGTGGGCCTCGCTTCGTTCGACCCACCCTACGAACTCGACCCACCCTGCGAACTTCGCCACGACGGCGAACATCAAGTTGGCAACTACGCCGATGCGGCTAGCGGACGCGACGGCGTCTAGCCATCCTAATCGCAAAGACGCCCAACGCACCCAGCATGCCCAACGCGGCGCTGGAAGGCTCCGGCACGGTGTGAATCGCATTTTCAAATAGTTCCGTGCTCGACGTCGCCGGGAGGAAAGAGTTCCCACCATCGAGACTCAACTCGAACGTGATATCGAAGAAACTATCAATATGAAAGTCGTTGGGATTGGTGGGCGACTTGAGAACCGTCACGTGACCGCGATGATCGACCGCCGCGGCGAGTTGCAAGACGGACGTGTTGTTCGGCGCAGGCGACGAACCGCGCAAGTCCATGGAAACGATTTCGGTGTTCCACGTTCCACCACCTGCAACACCCGTGGGCGTGAACTCAATCGTCGTGAAGATGTCGAAGAAGCTATCGACTGCGGGCGGGCTGCTCGAGCTGAGTTCGTAGGTGATATCGAAGAACGAGTCGACGCGGAATCGACCGTCGCCAAGGATCGTGACCTTTTCATTAGGATTGTCGCTCTGTCGAAGCGACATGCTGATCATTTCGGTGTCGAAGCTTCCATCCGAGAATACGGTCGGCCCTCTCGACTCGATCGCCCTATAACGGCACTCACCCGCGTCCGTATAGATATCGAAGAAAGAATCAACAGATGTTGTTCCGGCCCGGGCTACCCGTCACGGCAATCGCATCTCATTTCCGGGCGAAACTGAGGAGAATGCGTTCGAGTACGTCGGCCGAGAGGCACGCGCGGTATCTTTTGCCGCGGAGGCTTTCCTTTCTGGAAGTGTCCGACGAGAGGATGGACACTGCCAGTCTTCGTAACATGGCCGAGGTTTGCGGGGCGTGGTGTTTGCGGATGCGGCTTTGGTCCTCTGTAAAAGTTACATCCAAAACCCAATGCAATTGGCTTTCGATGCTCCAATGCTGGCGGATCGCCGCGGCGAGTGCTTTCACTTTCGGCGGCAGGCTCGACAGGTAATAGCTCACCTCGCCCTTCTCCATTTCACCGATCTTGCTGCTGCGGATCACCATCACCAACGTTGCCAGGCCTGCCCAGGCGGCAAAGCCAGGCAGCGACCGCGGCGCCGGCATGGCGAGGTATTCGCGGCGCTCGTCGCGGCCGCGATTCTTCTCGACCGTCACGTGCCGACGCATTTCCGCGGGCGGAACCTCAGCTTCCAACGCGGCCGTGAACTCCGCTTCGACCGCTGCGTGCAGCGTCGGATGATTGTCTTTGAGCGCCAGCACGTAGTCGCCTTCGCGCTCGACGATCTTGGCGACGATCTTGGTGGCGATCTCCTTTTGACAGCCCATCGCGTCGATGGTCACCGTCGCGTCTTGGAGATCGAGCAGTTCCAACAGCAGCGGAATCGCCGTGATTTCATTGGACTTATCGTCGATAGCGATCTGCCCGAGCGTGAGCCGCGCTTCGGTCGCCCAAGCGGAAACGAGGTGCAACGGATTACGACCGGCGGCCTTGTCGAACGAACGGCGGAGCGTCTTGCCGTCGATCGCAATGTGCTTGCCGATCTCCTTGCCGATGTCGATAAACCATTGCTCGATGCAAGCCGCGAGCTTGGCCGGATCGAGCCGCGCAAACACGCGACCGAACGTGTCGTGCGAGGGAATGCCGTTATCGAGTTTGAGAAACGTTCTCAGCCAGGGCAGCCGCTCCTTGCCGAAGAGTTCGATGTCGACCCAAGAATCGGATCCGGCAATCGTGCCGCAGAGTGCTGTCACCACTAGCTCGAACAGATCGTGCCGCCGCGTCCGCGCGATGCGCGGATCGGTAAGATTTTCAAACGGCGTGAATACGGCAACCAGTCGCTCCGACATCGAAAAACCCTCCGTGAGATTCAGCGCTCCACGAAGGAATAAAAGCAAGGCCCTTGATTCTTTCAAGCGCCTTGCAATACTGCCGGAAGATTAGATGCGATCGCCGTGGGGGTAACCGACGGCGTACATAGTCAGCGGCCATACGAATGGTCTGAAAAAGCTGTGCAAAATCGGCGAATGACTAGCCGTCGAGTGCCCGAACTTCGACAGGCGACCGGCATTGCGGTATACCATCGATATTCAATCGCCAATTCGCAATGCTGGATAATCGTGCGAACGGTGGCGTTGGATCGTATCCGCGGTTTCCGGGCAGTTTGTGCATCTGGAGGTTTCCATGTCGAGCAAGACTTTGACGATTCGAGGCGTTTGGGCATTCTTCGTCGTTCTCGCCTGCATTGCCGGTTGCGGCGGTGGGGACGAGCCGGGCAAGCAGGCCGGTGGCGGCGACGATCCGCCGGCGGCCAAGTCGGATTCGGTGAAGCCGGACTCGGCTAAGGGGGCGGCGGACGGTGGAAACGTCGGCAAGGCAGGCGACGGCGAGACGCCAAACGCGAGCGGGAATGCAGGCGCCGATGCGCCGAAAGATGCGAATGGCACGGCGGCTGCCGACGAGCCGCGATTGCCAGTCGATCCGCCATCGTTCGCGGATGTAATCGGCGTCGTCGATATGCGGACGGCGTTTGAATTGCTGCCGGAGGCCGCCGAAGTTCGGCGGACGTTGACGGATATCTACTACGACGCGCCGGGCACGATCGAAAGCAGCATGGAATTTCATGCTAAGCAGTTGCGCGAGGACGGGTGGGAAGAACTCGAGGAGCACGCGCACGCAACGCCGGCGACGGTCATGAAGTACTTCGACAAGGACGGCTACTTACTGTTTCTCTACACGAGCACGGGAAGCACGGACGGCCGAGTGAACGTGTCGCTCGACCATTTCGGAAACGTCGACTGTCGGGCGCTGCCGCATCCGGCCGGTGCGGACGTGCAGTATGCCGTGCCGCAGGGTTGCAGCTTCATCGTGACGCGCGACATGCTGGCCGGCGTGGTCGTTTCCGAGGCGGTCGTGGCCGACGATAAAGGAGCGAGCGGCGACAAAGCAACTGGAGACAAAGCAACTGGAGACAAGGCAACCGGAGACGCGGCCACGGGAGAAGACGGCGAAAAAGATTCGGACAACGACAAGCAGGGCGAGGAGAAGGACGACAACGCCGACGCTGGCAAACCGCCGTCCATGGCCGATCTCGGCGCCGCGTATCTGCGGACCGCGCTCGGCGAACAAGGCTGGACGCCGTTTAGCGAGAGCTACGACCAGTTCGTCGACCGCGAATCGAGTTACGACGTCGTGCGATACCTGCAGGGCGCGACGCGGCTGAATATTTACGTTCGCCGCCGCAGCCCCGACGAGATTAGCATCGACTATCACAAATCGCTGATGAAGACCGGGTTGACCACCGTCGGCAGCGCGAGCAACGTCGTGCTCAGCGACGAGTCGGGCATCATGACGTACGACACCGATGTTGCGCCTGACAAAGTCGCCGCACACTATCGCGACGAACTGGCGACGCTGGGCTGGAAGGTCATGCCGGGCGGCGAGGACACGAGCGACCTGGGAGCGCAGCTCGTGCTCGAACACGGCGAGGATCGGTCGATGAACATCATGGCGCTGAAGCGCAAAGACGGCGGGGCGAGCGTGAACGTGTCCGCAATTCGGCGGAGCGAGGCGCTGGAGTTGATCGAGAAATTGGGCGAGGGCGGCGAGTGATGATTTCCGCTTGACGCTGGCGATGGTGTTGGAGCCTGGCGCTTTCGCCGAGCGTTGGGCGGTGTTGGAGACCTGTCGGTCGAGATGAGTGGCATGGTCGGGAGACCACGCCACAACTTGGGCCGGCCGCTTGCGATGCACGATCGTTGACGCCGTTTGCCAACATTACGAGAATGGGCCGTGCGACGGAACTTCACACTGCCGGAAAGGTGAGCAGTGGCAGTCAGCGCGATTTTATTTTTGCAAAGGGCAATCGCCCAACGCAGTGACCTTATTTTCGAGGACTCACTCGCCCGCAACATCACGAACCGATTTACGCCCGTCGTCTCTACCCCACAGGATCGTAACCTGGTCTCCTGTGAGTAACTGGCCGACTTCGTGCTTCGCCAGCTTGTCTTTCTCGGGGACGTAAAAGGTAACTAATCCGTCTTCTTCCGATCTTAGTTTCACGGAAAAATAGGAAGTCGCCGCGACTACGCCTCGGGTCCGGTGATTACCTTCGACGACTCCCGCGCCCGCAACATTACGAACCCATTTACGCCCGTCCTCTCTGCCCCACAGGATCGTAACCTGGTCTCCCTTGAGTAGTTGGCCGACCTCGTGCTTCGCCAGCTTGTCTTTCTCGGGGACGTAGAACGTGACTATTCCGTCTTGTTCCGATCTTAGTTTCACGGAAAAGTCGGTCGTCGCCAGGACTACGCCACGCGTCTGGTGATTGTCATTTTCACTTGCGAACGCTTGATTCTCCCACGCTTCCAACAAGATCGGTGAAACGCCGAGTTGGCAAAGAACTGCTCCCGATAGGACCGCAACGGTTACAACTATTTTTTTGGCAGCATCTTCCATACTTTCATCTCCTGGTAAACCGTTCGAGTATTCAACTAGTGTTTCAAATTCCGTGCCTTTGACTTCGACCTCTCCCAGCGTGGAAACGTTTCTCCAGGAACCTCTTTACGCTGGTTCGCGCCTCTCCAGTATATAGTAACGCTGGCGCGTTACACCGGATTGGCATCCGCGAAACGTCGGAGCCAGTGGTCGGGCAAGGTCGCTGGGCGCTACTGCTGGTTTGTTCAGAAGTGCGGAAGCGGCGAGCGATTGAACATCATGCAGACCGCTTGCGATGCACGATCGTTGACGCCGCTTGCCAACATTTCGAGAACGGACCGTGCGACGAAACTTCGCACTGCTGGGCGACGTGAGCAGTCGCACGCGGCGGAGTATCAGCCGGCTTTGCGTACTTCTTGGGATTCATGTTGAATCGGCGGCTGAGCGGCTTTGGGCCGGTTGTCTCTTTTTTCTTCGGCGTTTGTCGTTTCGTCCGTTTCCTTGGGCGGTGTGGCGATTGAGCGGACGGTCCAATATGCGAAGCGAACGTCGTCGGTCTGCTGGATCGCTCGCAAGACTCGCAGGTTTACGATATCCAACAAGACTGGCCGCGAGCGCGGATGAGCAAGGAATCGCATCGTTAGTTCGACGCCGACGCCGCTGACCCAGGTTCGCACGACGGGTTCTGTCGACCCAATGCGAATGTGATAGCTACTCGCCATCTCGCCGATGTTCTTCTTTGCACGCCGCGCCGTATCGATGATCTCTGGTTCGGCCAGCATCGCGTCGTGGAGAATGTCGCGTGCCCGTTCCCAGTTGCTCTCGAACGGCACGTTATACGCGAGGCTGCACCAGACGTACGGATAGCCGCGTGTGTAGTTCACGAGCGTGTGTTTGAACACGGCGTTGTTCATCAACACGATCAAGCCGCCGGTGGGATTGGCTCCGCTCGGCTTGCCGTCGGTGCTTAGCGGCTGAAACTGCTCGATGGTGGTTCGCAGGAACGTGATGTCCACGACTTCGCCGAATTCGGCGCCGATCTGCACCCAGTCACCTGTGGCGTACCCGCGGCTGCCGCGGATGAAGAACCAGGCGGCTAGACTGGCGATGACCTCTTGCAGGGCGATGGCAAGGCCGGCCACGGCGAATCCGAACAGCGTCAGCATGCTGGAAAACTGTTCGGCAAAGATGAAAAACAGGCCGAAGACGACGATCAGCGTCGTGGCCAGCGAGAACAGTTTGTTGACGGTGTATCGTCGTTCGGGTTCGCGAACGACACGCGCCAGCACGACGCGCGCGGCAATGACGAGCAAGAGCGCCGCACCTAGCAGAAAGCCCGACAGAATGAGGCTGGTCGTCCAGCGGTTGTAGGCCGTTAGTGCCTCGTCGGCCGCATCCTCCTTGATTAGCTGCGTCGCTTCCGCGAGCAGAATCTCCTCGCGGACGAGTTGTATCTCCTCCGTGATTTTTCGCGCGGCTTCGATGTATTCCTGCCGCTCGTTCCATAGACGTTGGCGTTCGGTCGAGGGGATGTCCTGGGCGTTCAGTTTTAGTCCCAGTTCGTCGCCGGTTGCGCGGAGTTCCTTTTGCCGGGCCAACATGGTTTGCAGTTGGTCGCGGAGGGTGCGAGTCTGTTTTTGCGCGAGTTCCGCCTCGTGAGTCGCTTGCTCGACTCGCAAGCGGCGATTTAGCACGTCCTCGAACGGGGCCTTCGACTTCTCGCCACCGTTGTGATTTGGTTCGCTTTTCGCTGCCGCTAGCTCCTGCTTCTTCTTGGCGATATCGAGCTTCTCTTTAGCCTGCGCGAGTAGCTTTTGCGCCGTCGCCGTCTGTTGCGCAAGTCGAGTGAGAAGTTGCTCGGCTTCGAGCAACTTGGCCTCTGCTGAAGCAGCGGATGATGCATCGCCCGATTGCTTCGCGGTTTCCAGCTCTTTCTCAAGGTCTTCGACCGCCTGGCGTTGTTGGTCTTCCGCTTCTTGGGCTTTTCTGAGTTCGACGGTCCGCCCGGCAAGCTCTTGTTCGCTCCTCGCGTTTTCGCCTTCCGCGCCCGCGGAGCCGTTGCGGGCGTCGATCTTGTAGCCATGCTCCGTCTGAGCATCGGCGATGTACGCAGAAGCGACGACAAGCAACGCGGATAGAAAGGCGAATCGCCACGGCATACGAATCCTCCCTGAACGGTCAGCGGGCGTGCGTTCTTGCACGCGGCGAGACGAAAAACGTTCGGCATTCTGTCAGAAACCGGCCGGTGCCTCAATGCCGCTTGGAGACTGGGCTTAAACGCGGGCCCATTCAGTACGGACGCCGCGGAATCGGCCCGACGCCGGGCGAACTTGAAGTCGACTGATAGACGGCTTGGCAACCTGTTGCGTGCTATTGCTCAAACGTTCCGGTATGCACACCCCACCGTTGTGGGCTGCTTCGCAGAGTAGAATGGCCGCGACGTTTACCAATACGCGGCCCAGAGATACGCTTCGTGGCGCGACGGCGAATACCAAACGTCGAATCCGGCACCGTTGGCGGCGCGGGGGCCTTCGAGCTTGAGGCAATCTTGTGGTGGTTCCCAGCCGAGGTCGCCGAATCGTCGTGCGAGTTCCGCCGCGCTGGAGATTTCTGGCGTCAAATCATCATTGGCTTCGAGCTTGTTTCTTTGGGTCGCTCGAAACTCTTCGTTAACTTCGTCTAGCCAATTCGTAAGCGCCTCTTCTTTAACGCGGAACCGTGCGCGGTGTTGGTTCTCGGCGCAAAGTACGGTAATGTCTGTCGCGGATGGCGGCAGCGAATCGCGAACGAATTCGTTGTCAACGGCGGCGGTGGATGCGTAAGTGAATTCGCCGAATCGCGTCGCGTCGATACACGCCTTGATCAAAGCGCAAGAGGGCACGAACAGGACGAAGCCTAGGAAAATGGCCCACATGCTCGTCTTTGCCCGCCCCCAGCCCAATGCCGGAGCGAGCACCACCGCGACGACGATGCAAACGATGCTCGCGAGCGTCGTGATATACGCGGGGGACACGAGTGACCAGAACATTTACGCTCTGAAAAAAATGAACGGCGGCGCGGTCGTGGCGTTTACGGCCTGTTTGGGCGAGCTTGCGGCGAGCCAGGAATCGGCCCGGCGCCCGGCGGGAGTCCCGGTGCGGCGGGATTGCGTGGATCGCGGACTCGTGGATCGAACCGTGGGCGATCTTCGTCGGTGGCCGGTTTGTTCTTGCTGTCATCGGTGGGACGAATCGGCGAGATATCCGTCGCCGTGTCGTCGAGCGGTTTGTCGGTGGCTACGTCTTCGCGAATGAAGCGGACCGAGGGTTGGCCGCCGCCGCGGAAGGCTTTGCCCGTGAGGAATTCGCTGAGGTAGCGCATCTTCTCCCGGGGACGGTCGACGTCGCGGAACGAGTCGCCTTTTTGCAGGATCGGGCGGTGCTCCGGAATACCGCCGAAGGCGCGGCTGCCGGCCGCCTGGCAGGGGAACCAGTGGCCTTCGCCAGCGCGGTCGACGAGGTAGAACTCCGGATAGCAATGGCCGGGCACCCAAACCGTGCGGGCCGGGACGTTGCCGGCGCGGCAGAGGGCGATGAACAGGCTGGTCAGTTCTTCGCAGTCGCCGTCTTTGTCCTTGAGCGCGGCGAGCGCGCCCTTGAGCGGGCCGTTCTTGTACTCGACGTTCTCGCGGACCCAATCGTAGACGGCCTCGACTTGCTCCCAGGCGGTCTTGTCGGCGTTGTCGGTGAATATTTGCTTCGAGATATCGCGGATCTGCTTATGCGTGCTTTCGATCTTCGGGCTGGGAAGCAGGTACTTTCGCAGGGCTAGGTCGAGTTTCTTCCTGTCGGGCAGCGAGAATGCCGCCGTGTCGTCGGGCGGAAGGATCGAGCGGCGGTGAACTTCGAGCGTGACCAGGGCGACGGCCTCTTCGCCGGACTTGAGCTGCGGAATCTTCACGATCATCTGCTGCACGGTGCCATCGACGTCGCGGTTCGGAAGACGCTTGACCGCCGGCGAATACTCTTCGGCAACGATGGAGACTTTTTGCTCCGGCCAGTCCATTGGAATCGGGACCGTGGCGTGGATGCCGACGCATGGGCCACCGACGGCGCGGATTTTCATGCCGATGCGGATGCGCTGGACCAGCTCTTTGTCGAACTTTACGCCGCCGGCCTTCTCGTCTTCGGGCTTGAACTGGGCGTGGGCGGCAGGTGTCGACGAGAGCACCGCGACGACGGTGAGGGTGGCGACGAGAACGGAGCGGCGAAAAAGAGGACGCACGGTGGAGAACTCCCGATCGATCGTGGAAAAGTGGCCGGGCGTCCGTGCGCGGAGACTGGCGAACGAGCGATACGGCTTCGATGAACGGCCGTGCAGATCGTCGTTGCTCCTTAGCTTATTCATTCTAACTCATTGGGGAGGCCGCTCGCCAATGGCGTGGCGGAATAGCCCCCCCGCAGAGACGTGGTCGGGCGTTCACTATCGCGCGATTGTCGTCGGTCGTTAGGACTTCGCGGCGTCGACGTCGGTCGGGCGGTAAACGCAGTCTGGCTCTTCCGCGAACGGATTTGCCGTGACGGCGAATGCGCGTGCGCGGCTACCGCCGCAGAGGTTTCGGAACTCGCACTGGCCACATTTGCCTTGGAGATTGTCGGCGTCGCGGAGTTGCCGAAAGAGCGGAGCGTGTTGATAAACCGATACGACGTCGTCGTGCGGAAATTGGCCGCAGCGTATCGGCAGAAAACCGCTGGGATAAATTTCGCCGGTGTGGCCGATGAACATGATTCCCTTGCCGTCGTTCGTTCCGAGTGGGCGAAATCGGCGGCTGGGGGTTGCGATGGTGCTTTCGCCGTCTTGGTCGGCTCGATCGGTGGTTGGTTTGGGGGTGGTTGGCTTGTCGGTCGTTGGCTTGTTGGGGCTTGTCGCTGCGGATCGTCGTTCGAGCTTTGCCGCTTGAGCGATGAAGCGACGGTAGTGTGGGGCCTCGGTCGTTTTGATGCCGAAGGGATGCGTTTGTGCGACGCGCCACAGTTGGGCGAACGCCGCTTCCGACTGCTCGGCGTCGAGTCGTGGCAGATCGCCGGCGCGGCCGACCGGCACCAGGAAGAACACCGACCAGAGGACGATGTCCAGCCCGGCGAGCAGTGCGGCGATCGCTTCGATTTGCCCGACGTTGGTGGGCGTGAGCGTCGTGTTGACCTGGACTTCGAGTCCGCAGCGCCGAGCGTCCGCGGCGATTTCGAGCGTTCGCTGAAAACTCCCGGCGACGCCGCGGACGGCGTCGTGGCTGGCGGCATCGACGCCGTCGAGACTAACCGCCAGCCGCGCGACGCCGTGGTCTCGCAGGCGGACCAATGCGTCGAGCGTCACCAGCGGCGTAGCCGACGGCGTAATCGAAGTCTCCAATCCGCACGCGATGGACTTGTCGATCAACGAAAACAGATCCGACCGCTTGAACGGATCGCCTCCGGTGAGGACGAAGATCGGCGGACGTGGAAACTCGGCTAGTTGTTCGATCAGGGCAAATGACTGCTGCGTGTCGAGTTCGCGCGGGTCGGGCCGAGCTTGCGCGCAGGCGCGGCAGTGCAAGCAGACCAAATCGCAGGCCCGCGTTACCTCGTAAAAGGCGACGTAGGGACTGTGGTCGTAGTCGGCTTGCGACGGCCGCTTTCGTCTCGACGGTCGCTCTCGGTGTTGAGCTGCGGACGTTGAACCGTGCGAATTATCCACGGAGTTATCCATTCAACTGTTTCTCCAGCGCCGCGGCGCGGGGAAAGAGGATGTTGTTTTCCTTGTGGATGTGCAAGTGCAGGTCGGCTTCCAATCGGGCGAGGCTGTCGAGCAGCGCGTGGTACGTGGGGCAGGCGTCGGCCGGCGGAACGTAGCCGCCCGTCAGCGATCGCAGCCGGGCCAATGCGTCGCCGGCGTGCTGGTGTTCGTCCTCCATCACGGCGATGGGATTGTCGACGCTGCCGCAGTGGAAGGCCGGCAGAGATCGCCCGCTCTTTGCGGATTGCTCCATTGTCTCGACGATGGGGAACAGCACGCGCTCTTCCTTCATCATGTGAGACGAGAGCTCGGCCTGGAGCGCGTCGAACACGCGGGCGACTTCCGCGAGTTCCGCGTGGTTTTCGCCGTGGGCCGCGACGACTTTGGAGATTAGTTGGGCGAGCCGGGGAAGTTCGGTTTGAAGGTAAGCGTGGTGGCGCTCGACGATGTGCCGCGTCAATTGCGACAGCGGCGCGGCGGACCAATCTTCCGCCGGTTCGTCGGTTGCATCGGTGTCGGCACTTGCGAGTAGATTCGCGAGTTCGCTTTGGTCGACGCCCGCCCGCGAACATGCTTCGGCGAGCGATTGGCGACCGCCACAGCAATAGTCTATGCCGAGCCGCTCGAACACGCGGGCGAGGTGGGGCTTTTCGACGACGAGAGCAGCGACGGTTTGCGAGGCTGGCAGGTTGGATGTGCAGGACATGGCGGACTCCTTGGTTGACGGCGTGCGATTGTGTCTTGGAACGAGGTTTGGTTCGTTGGGATGGTATGCGGTGAGATGGCTAGGGCTAGTCGTTAGGTCCACACGCGATTGCCCTCGGTGTGTTCGTCGTGGGTAACGTGGGTGTTGCCGCGATTGGAGTACAGCGCGGGATCGCCGACCGGCGTCAACGATGCTTTCGCCAGGGCCGAGAAGATGAGCCACAAGCTCGCGGCGGCGAAGAACACGACGGCGGCCGTTTCCCAAGCGCCCCACGTTGGTGCGGACGAGCTGCTGGGATACACCATCAAGTACAGATCGAGCCAGCGGCCGACCAGCACGACGCCGGCGACGCGGGCCATCGTCGCGGCGCTTCGCTTGCTCGGCCTAGGCAGCAGCACCAAGAACGGTACGACCCAATTCAGCGCCACGTTGGCAATGAACATCGGGCCCCATGCGCCTTGCGTGCGGTGGACGAAGTACCCGGTTTCTTCCGGAATGTTCGAGTACCAGATGAGCATGTACTGGCAAAACCAGAGGTACATCCAGAAGCAACTGAATCCGAGCAGCAGTTTGCCGAGATCGTGTAGGTGGTCGTCGGTGAAGGTGCTTCGCCAATGGCCGGTGCGGCGAAGGTGCAGCGCGATCAGCACGACGACGGCGAGCGTCGACGTAGCCAACCCGGCAAAGTGATACGCACCCCACACCGTGCTGAACCACATCGGTTCGAGCGACATGAACCATTCGCAGGCGGCGAGCGAGAACGTCGGAGCAAAGACCAACAGCGTCACGGCGGAGAGCCGGCGGTTGCGTCGCGTGAGGGAAAAATCGGCCGTGCGGTCTTGGGTTCGCGACGTCCAAATAATCGCCGCGGCCAGCAGACTCATCACAGTGACATAGGCGGCGGCGCGGACGACCAGCCACGTGGGGTTGAGCCACAGGGCTTTGAACCAGAACGTGCCCGCGGCCGCGCCGTCGGCAGGCGTCCAGGCGTAGACGTCGCGACGCAGGACGACGACCGCTACCATCGCCGCACCGCCGATCCATAGGTTCGACGCCAGCGCTTCATAAACGCGGCGAAACGGCACGCTCCAGCGAGCGCCGGTGATGTACTCGAAGGCCACGAACACCAAGCCACCGAGAAACACGCTCAGCATCGCGAACGCGCCGATCGAAAGGCTGTCGCCCGTTCGATTGGGTGCAACGAACAGCCCGACGGCCAGCACCGCGCCGCTGACGACGAGCAGCGCATCGAGATTGCGCATCGCGGTTGGCGAGGGCGTGAACGAAGTGGGCTTCATGGCGTTTCTCCGGCGGCGGGGACATCGGTTGGCAGATCAGCCGCGGGCGATGGCGATTCGTCGGGCGTGGTGGTCTCGTTGGGTGACGCCGCGCTGGTTACGGTCTTGGTTTGCATGTCGCGGACGTAAGCGACCACCTGCCAACGCTCGTCGAGCGAGAGTTGAGCGACGAACGGCGCCATGCTTCCTTGACCGTAGGTGAGGATATGCATGAGTTGGCCGTCCTTCATCTGCGGCGATTTGCCAGTCAGCAGCGACGGCGGCGGCGGGACGCCTCGTTTGGTTGCCTCTCCGTCGCCTTGGCCTTGCGGGCCGTGGCACATGGCGCAATTCACGCGATAGACGGTCGCGCCACGCGCCAATACCGCTGCATCGCCTGCGGGAATCGGGTTGGTCAGTTCTTCGCCGGCGCGAATCGCGTCGGCCGGCGTCGCGGCGTAGCCGAGTCGGGTCTCGCCGCGAGCGATCGTGCCTTCGGGCGACGCTTGCCAGGTCCGCCCGTCGGCGAAGTTGTCGTTCTTACTCATAGCTTCGTAGGCCGGCGAATACTGCATGTCCGGGAGGAAGTCCCAATTTGGGCGCTGCGGATCGACGCTTATCGACCATGTCGCCAGCAGCACGACGGCGAGCAAGATGGCCAACGCGATGTTGCATCGATACAGTGTCATCGTTTGTCCTCCGCCGCGACTAGGCGATCTTCGACGTCGACGACGCGGCACGATTCTAGCGTTTGGGTTAGATGCTCGCGTGGCGAAGCGGGCGTCACGTCGATCGCCACGACGTACCGATCGTCGGTTGCCCGCGGCGGCGTGGCATCGGCCTTGCCGGGGTACAGCCGGTTCACCGCCAGGCATGCGATCACGCTGCCGAAAGCGGCCAGCAGCACGAGCATCTCGAACGCCACCGGCGCTTCGGCCGGCAATGAGTTCCAGGGCTTGCCGCCGACGTTGATCGGCCAATCGACGGCGTTGGCCCAGTTTTGAAACCAAAGCATTCCGAACAGACCGATCGCGCCGCACACGAAGCAGACCCAGGTCAGCCGCGTCGGCCGCAGCCCCATTGCTTCGTCCATGCCGTGGATGGCATGCGGCGAGAATACGTCGCGGACCGTATATCCACGAGTTCGCAACGTGCGGACGGCGTCGAGCACGTCGTGTTCGTCGGCGAAGGAAGCAAGAACGACTCGCGAGCTCATGCCGCTTCTCCTGACTTGGCCGATGGATGCCGATCGCTTGCCGGTTCGAGGACACCCTTGACCTCGGCCATCGCAATGACGGGAATGAACCGACAGAACAACAGAAAGCACGTGAAGAACAATCCGAAGCTGCCGATGAGCGTGGTGATTTCGATAATCGTCGGCGTGTAGCTCGCCCAACTCGACGGCAGATAGTCGCGGTGCAGACTGGTGACGATGATCACGAATCGCTCGAACCACATGCCGATGTTGACGAAGATGGAGATGACGAACACGGCGGCGAAGTTGGCCCGCACTCGTTGCAGCCACAGCACTTGAGGAATGACGACGTTGCAGATGACCATCGTCCAGTACGCTCCGCGGAACGGTCCGCCGGCTCGATTGAGAAACACGAACTGTTCGTAGGGGTTGCCGCTGTAGAACGCCATGAAGAACTCGGTGCCGTAGGCCAGCCCGACGATGCAGCCCATCGATAGCATCAACTTGCACATGGCGTCGACGTGCCGCGACGTGATGTAATGCTCCAGCCGCATCGTCTTGCGGGCGATGAGCATGAGCGTTAGCACCATCGCCAGTCCGCTAAAGATCGCGCCGGCGACGAAGTACGGCGGGAAGATCGTCGTATGCCAGCCGGGAATGACGGATGTGGCGAAGTCCATGCTGACGATCGTATGCACGGAAAACACCAGCGGCGTGGCCAGCCCGGCGAGTAGCAAGTAGACGGTTTCGTAGCGATGCCAGGCGCGGGCGGAACCGGTCCAGCCGAGGCTTAGCACGGAGCAGATTCGCGTTCGCAAGCCGGGCCAACGCCGGTCGCGGATGGTGGCCAAGTCGGGGATCAGGCCGAAGTACCAGAACAGCGCGGAGACGAGGAAGTACGTCGAAATCGCGAAGAAGTCCCACACCAGCGGCGACTTGAAATTGATCCACAGCGGCCCGCGCAGGTTTGGATAGGGCGCGAACCAATATGCCAACCACGGCCGGCCCATGTGAATGAGCGGGAAGATACCGGCGCACATCACGGCGAACAGCGTCATCGCCTCGGCCGCGCGGTTGACGGACGTCCGCCAACGCTGGCGAAATAGAAACAGCACGGCGGAGATCAGCGTTCCGGCGTGGCCGATGCCGACCCAGAACACGAAGTTCGTGATATCGAATCCCCAGCCGACCGTCTTGTTCAGGCCCCAGACGCCGATGCCCATCGCGATTTGATACACGACGGAAACGACGCCCAAGAGCAGTGCGCTGGCGGCGAGCGCCAGGCCGATCCACCACAGGCGGGTCGGCCGCGCTTCGAGCGGCTGGCAGATGTCGCGCGTCACGCCGGCGAGCGTCTTGTCGCCGCCGATTAGCGGTGGTATCGGCGGGGGCGGCAAGTGGGCCGCGGCCGGCATGGGGGTCGCCGCGCTAGACATGGTCGCTCTCCTTCGTCGCGTTGCGAACCTTGCGCAAATAGCTGACCGCAGGACGCACGTTGAGTTCCTCCAACACCGCGTATCGCCGCGCGTCGCCGGCCGCTTGGGCCACGGCGCTGTCGGGATCGTTGAGATCGCCGAACAGGATCGCGTTGGTTGGGCAGGATTGTTGGCAGGCCGTGCGAATCGCGCCGTCCTCAAGCGGCACGCCTTGCCGACGGGCCTCAATCTTGCCTTCCTGAATGCGTTGCACGCACATCGAGCACTTTTCCATAATCCCCCGCATCCGCACCGTCACGTCTGGGTTCAACGCCAGATTGGCGAACTCGTCGTCGTGGGCGTAGTCGAACCAATTGAACCGCCGCACTTTGTACGGACAGTTGTTCGCGCAGTACCGTGTGCCGACGCAGCGGTTGTAGACCTGCTGGTTGAGTCCCTCGCTGCTGTGAACGGTCGCCAGCACCGGGCAGACCGTTTCGCACGGAGCGTTAGCGCAGTGTTGGCACATCATCGGCTGGTGGGCGACCGTCGGATCGTCCTCGCCGCCGGCGTAGTAACGGTCGATGCGAATCCAGTGCATCTCGCGGTGGCGGGCGACTTCGTCGCGGCCGACCACCGGCACGTTGTTCTCCGCCTGGCAGGCGATCAAACAGGCCGAGCAGCCATTGCAAGCGTTCAGATCAATCGCCATGCCCCAGCGATGCTGGCCGGAAGCGTGATCGTCGGGCCACAACTCGCCTTCGACGTGATGAGCGTGCGGTGCGCCGGCCGCGGGATCGGCCGCGTACTCGGCCAGCGTGGTTTCTTGAACGATGGGACGCGGTTGGCTGCCCGGCGGGGCGACGTTGGCCGGTACTTCGATATGGTCGTGCAGTTGCGTCGTAGCTAGCACATGTCTTCGGCCGGTCTTGGCGACGCTTAGCCCATCGCACACGAATCGCAGCGTGCCGTCGATGAGTTTCAGCATGGGTGCGGCGTTGACGCCGACGCGTCCGTTGTCGCCGACCGTCGGGACGCTTTCGAGCCATTGCGGACCGACCTCGGCGAACCGCTCGGTGCCGCGGACGCCGTAACCGAGCGCGACCGCCACGATGTCGTCGTGCTGACCCGGCTGAACGAACGCGGGGAGCTGCAGCGTCTGGCCGCCGTCGAGCTTGAGTTCGACGACGTCGTTGTCGGCGATGCCGAGTTCGTTTGCCCGGCGGGGGCTGAAGGTTGCGCAGTTGTCCCAGGTGATTTTCGTGATCGGGTCGGGCAGTTCTTGCAGCCACGGGTTGTGAGCGTGGCGCGAAGTTGGCACGCCGACCTGCGAGTGGAGCACCAGCGTCAAGTCGGATCGCGCCGGAGCAGTGGTGACGAACTGTGGAGTGTCGCCAGTGAATTCAGCTTTTTGGTCTTGCTCGGCGGGCGCGGACGTTTGCACGAAACCATCGTGGACGGCGCGGTTCCAGAAACGCGTGAAGTCTGGCTCTCGATCTTGTTGTGCGAAGACGTGGTCTTTCCAGAAGGTGCGAACGAGCGAGAGGGCCGTGCCAGCAGCGCCGGACCAGGCGGCGAAGCTCTCGATCGCCGAGCGGGTGTTGGTCAGCGGTCGAATCGTGGGCTGGCGGAGTGAGTACAAACCGGTGGCCGGCTGGGCATCGCCCCACGATTCGAGCGGATGCTGGTCCGGGCAGACGAACTTCGCCGCGGCCGCGGAGTCATCCATGCGATCGGCCAAGGTCACCGACAGCGGCGTCTTGGCGATCGCTTCGCGTAGCTGTTCGCCGGCGGGAAGGTCGTGGACCAGATCGACGCCGACGACGAACAGGGCGGCCACTTTTCCGCCGCGCAGCTCGTCGACGAGTAGCGCGGCTGCCTTGTCGTCGCACTGGCGCTGCTGACTCGGTCGGTCGAGGTCGATCGTGTTGCCGTAGGCGTCGAGCAGATGATTGAGGTGATTTACGAGCGCTTGGTCGGCGACGTTCTGGGAGCCGCAGAGGACAACGGCCGCGGAACGATGTTGCCAGAGACGTTCGGCAAGCCGGTCGAGAATGTCGGACGGCACGCTCGCCGCGGCGAATGGCTGCTGGCTGCCGCTTTGCCCGGCCAGTTTGGCGACGCGATGGAGCAGGTGGCTGAGCAGTAGGCCGAACTCGCCGGGATGTACGCGGTGCCGCTCGTCGGCATTGCTGCCGGTGAGCGTCATGCGACTCTCGAACTGCACGTGATAGGACAGGCTGAGCTTTTCATCTTCCGGCGTCGCGGTTGCTTTCGCTTCGTGCTGCGCATCCTCGTCGTGCAGCTCGTCGCCGTGCAGTTCGTCGTGATGTGCAGCGGCCTGTCGATGAGGCAGCGTGCGGCCGGTTTTCCACGCGGCGGCGAATTCGACCGGCGAAATCCACGTTCCCATGAAGTCCGCCTCGAACGCGACGATGACTTTCGCCTTTTCGAGCCGATAGTGGGGAAGTCGCCGAGCAGCGTGCGTCTGCTCATGCGCGTCGAGTATCGCCGACACGCTCGTTGGATCGACGACGACGCGGCGGCCGTCGGGGAACCGCTTCAAGAATGCGTCGATCGCATGGCGCAGCGTGGGACTACTCGACGAGGACGTAACGACGCGCACCGCGCCGCCGGTCATGGCGGCCTTATCCAATGCCGCGGCGATTTGCGCGTCGACATCCTGCCAAGTCGATTCTTCGTGGGCGTCCTTCGTCGCGACCAACGGGCCGGCGAGGCGATGCTTGTCGTAAAGCGTCATCGTTTGCGCTTGCCCCACGGCGCACAGTCCGCCGCGGGAGAGCGGATGCTCCGGCATGCCCTCCATCTTCAACGGGCGGCCGTCGCGCACCGAGACGAGCATCCCGCACGCCGCCGGGCACTCGCCGCACGTCGACGCGAAGCTGCGGGCACGGCCGGGCCGGACGTTGTCGGTTTCCGCATTGAGCACGGGCACGTACTCGGTTGGTGCCCGCTGGCAACCACCGAGCGCCACCAGCGACGTGGCGAACCCGGCCGCTTCGAGGAACGACCGTCGATTGACGCCGGGCGGCAGTGGGTTTTCGCGATACCCATCGCGCGCGGCGGGGCTCTTCCAATACTGCATGTCGATTTGGACGAGCGGTGTGGTCATCGTCGTTTTTCCGGAAACGTCCATTTTCAATCGCTGTATGTTTCGTAGGGTGGGTCGAACGCAGTGAGGCCCACCGCACAGCGGAACACAAACCGGTGGGCCTCACTTCGTTCGACCCACCCTACGCGAATGTCGCGATGAATTCTGGAATCTAGTTTGAGACAATCGCGCTCTTCAAAAAGTCAATAGTGGCAAGTGGCGCAATCCAGTGACGCATCGACGCTCTTGCCCTGCACTCCGTGTGCCGTTGCGTCGCGGTGGCAATTCACGCACCAGCCCATCGACAGCGTCGAAAACTGCTCGACGGTTTGCATCGATTCGACCGGGCCGTGGCAATGCTGACACGTTACGCCCGCGGCGACGTGGGCGCGGTGATCGAAGTAGACGTAGTCGGGCAGGTTATGCACGCGTACCCAGCGAAGTGGCTTCAACGATTCGGCGGGGCTAGGACTGTCGCCGCTCGGTTCGAGTTTCTCATTCAGGCCCATCGCGTCGTAAAGTTTGCGCAGTTGGTCGGAAACGACGGGCAGCGGCTGCCGTTTTTCCGCGTCGGCCTTCTGGACTTCCTTTTGCATGACGTTGAATGACGCGGTGACGAACTTGTGGCACCGCATACAGGCGTCGGCGGCGGGAAATCCCGCGTGTCGGCTTTCGCCGGCGGCGGAATGGCAATACTGACAGTGGATCTGCAACTCGTCGGCATGTAGGCGATGCGAAAACGCGATCGGCTGCTCCGGCGCGTATCCCTGCTGGTTGCCGGGCAAGCGCAGGCGCATCGCACTGCCGGCAAGCAGCACGCCGCCTGCCAGCAGTCCGACGATTAACGCGACGGTTACGTAGGGTTGACGCATGGCGAAAGTCTCGGCGCAGCTCGTGCGCTTAACAGGGAATCTCTGCCCCTTTGCGGGCGTAGAACCACCAGTTCACAACCAGACAACTTGCGTAGTACACCGCGAAGCCATACAGGGCGTACTCGGGCGTGCCGCCCTTGATCTGTGTGGCGAGGATGGCCGGGATCAAGAACGCGCCGTAGGCCGCGATGGCCGACGTCCAGCCGAGCACGGGGCCGGCTTGTTCTTTCGGGAAAATTATGGGGATCATGCGAAACGTCGAGCCGTTGCCGATGCCGGTGGTGGCGAAGAGCAGGATGAACAGCAGCAGAAACGGCGTGAAATATTCTTCCGGCGTATGCGAGTGCCGGGCTAGGTAGGTCACGTAGCCGGCACCGATGGTCGCGGCGACCATCGCCCATGTGTCCCATTGCGTGACGCGCGCGCCGCCCCACTTGTCCGACAACCAGCCGCCGAGCGGCCGGATCAGCGCGCCGACGCCGGCGCCCATCCAGATGTAATTGGAGGTGATCGGGGCATTGGGATTGGCGATCGGCTTGGCCAGCGCCATGCCATCCGGGCCGACGGCGATATTGCCGAATACGATGTCGATCAACATCGGGAAGGCGTTGGAGTAACCGATAAACGAACCGAACGTCATCGTGTACAGCCACGTCATCACCCAGTTGTGCTTATTGCCGAAGATGACGAACTGTTTGTCGAGACTGGTCTTGATCGGCGGCGGCGTGAGGTAGCGCATGAGGGCCATCGTGACGGCGACGGTGACGCCGAGCGTGATGAAGGTCTTGAGCAAGGCGGGGAAACCGCCCCAGTCGGTGATCAACATCACCACGCCCACCGAACCGCCGGCGAATCCGAGAACGGTCAGCCAGAGATACTTGCCGATGGCGACGGGCGCCGGACCGCAGTCGTGCTGCGGCAGGTTATTCATCACGAACCACGCGGCGACGGCGAGGAATGCCATGATCGGCACCCAAACGAGCGCGGCGTTTTGAATCCACAGTTCCTTGACCGCTCCGCCTGCGCCGGCCGCCGATTCGGCGACGTTGAAACTTTGCGGGTCGCCGCCGAGGCTGCCGAAGAGGCCGAACGTGATGACGAACGGAATGAGGAATTGCATGACGCTCACGCCGGCGTTGCCCAGCCCGGCGTTCAGGCCGAGGGCGAGCCCTTGCATTCGCTTGGGGAAGAAGAACGAGATGTTCGACATGGACGAGGCGAACGCGCCGCCGCCGACGCCGGACATGGCCGCCAGTACGACCAGCGGCAAGAATGACGTCTGCGGATTGCGGAGCACGATGCCCGCCCCCACCGCCGGAAGTATCAACAGCACGGTGGTCATGAACTTGACGTTCCGCCCGCCGCAGATGGCGACCATGAACGAGTTGGGAATCCGCAGCGTGGCGCCCATCAAGCCGGCCGCGGCAGGCAGCGTGAGCAACAGCGCGGAATAGGCGTCCGGATTGTCATAGGGCTTGCCATCGTTGCCGAACGTGAAGTTGAACAACTCGGCGTTGCCCTGGTGCATCGTGCGGATGACCTTGGCGACCATGCCCCAATACATCCAGACGGAGAATCCGCACAGCAAATTTGGAATCGAAACGATCAGGTTGCGCACGGCGATCGCTCGGCCGGTCGTTTGCCAGAACGATGCGTTCTCGACGTCCCACTGTTTCGGCGTGCGTGCCATGATGGCTCCTTTACAGCTCCAACTCCGGCTCCTTTTCGGCGTCGATGCGGAGCAGATGGTCGAAGGACAGTGGCCCCGCTCCGCGCCAGACGAACAACACCAGCGCGAAGAAGACCAAGGCCGTGAATTGGAAGTCCACGTTCGTGCTAAGTAAGCTGCCGGGACTCGGAGCGGTGGTGGCCGACACGATCATCGCGCCGAAGAGGATCAGCGCGTTGGCCGCGGCCGCGACTCTCGTCGCAAAGCCCAGCAACAAGCTCGCTCCGGCAATGACGTGCGCGAACACGACCGACCACGCGATCATCGTCTGCGCAAGACCGAGTCCCTCGCCGAGCGTGGCTTCGAGTTCGTTCATATTGGCGATGAAGTACACGCCTTTGATCGTCAGGGCCACGCCGAGGTAGATGCGTAGGGCATCCATCGGTCGCAGGTGGCGGAGGCCGGGAATGAGGTCCGGCAGCGGCACGCGGTCTTTCCGCTCCGCGCGGCGTTGGGCCATCGCCCGGTTGAATTCCAGCGCTGCGTCTCGCTCGGCGACGGGGCTGAACCGGACCGCCAAGGCAAAGAACGATAGACCGAGGACGCAGAACCCGAGAATTAACAGGGCCTGCGGATAGCTCAGGGTTTCAATGCGGAACAAAAATCCCGCGGCGACGGCGCCCATGTTGCCGCCGGCGCCGACGATGCCGGCCACCGAACCCAACGCTTTCTTATTGATAAACGGCACGACGGAGTACGTGGCACCTTCCGACATTTGCACGAACAGGCTGAACACGATCATCGCCGGAATGGCGAGCGACAGCACCCGCATTTGCGAGAAGAGCAGCAGCGCGATGCCTTCTGCGAAGAGCGCCCAAAACAGCCAGCGGACGCGGCCCTTTAGCCCGCCCTGGCGCACGAACAAGTCGCTGATAAAGCCGCCGGTCGTGCGGGCGAAGATATTCATCAGTCCGAACAGGCCTGCCACGAGCCCGGCGGTCGTCAACTCCAGACCGAAATGGTCCATGAAGTAGATGGCGGCGATGTTGTTGATCGTCAGCTCAATGCCGAAACACGCGGCGTAGACGAAGAATAACGCCCACACGCGATAGTCCTTGGCAGCGAGTAAGAAGGAACCTTTTCCGGTTTCCGTCTTCGTGATCTCGCCGGACTCTCGCAGTTCCTTGAAATTCCCGTCGGGTAGGTCGGTGGTAAAAAAGTAGTAGGCGATGCCGATCAGAAAGCAGACACCGCCGGCGACGACCATTGCCGCGCGCCAGGCGGCGGCGTTGCTGAAGTCGAACCACACGAACAGAGCAAACACGAGCGGCATGATCATTTGCGTCACGCCGCCGCCGAGATTGCCCCAGCCGGCCGACGTGGCGTTGGCCGTGCCGACGCAATTGGGGGCGAACATCACGGATGTGTGGTACTGCGTGATGACGAAAGCGGAACCGATGACGCCGATTCCCAGCCGAAACAGCAGGAACGTCTCGTAGGAATTCGCAAACCCGATGGCCATCACCGGGAGCGAACCCACCATGAGCAGAAACGTGTAGCACAGTCTCGGGCCAATGCGGTCGCAAAGCCAACCGATGACCAATCGCGCGAGGATCGTAATCGCCACCGAGGCGATGATCGAGTTGCCGATTTGTTCCTTCGTGAGGCTCAGTTCCTCGCGAACGACGGCCATCAGCGGCGCGATGCCAAACCAGGCGAAGAAGCAGAGGAAGAAGGCGAACCACGACATGTGGAAGGCGCGCATCTGCCGCGTCTTCAGGCTGAACAGGTCGATGCTCGTCGCTTTGTTGCGAACTTCCATGACTTCAACGTCCTGAAACTCGGCTCTTGCAGGCGGATGGCACGCCTTAGGCGTCGGCCGCGGTTGCGGTTACTTTCGCGGGCGATACCAGCGCACGACTTGCGGCTTTCGCCACAGGTACGGATTGGGGATGACGAGGATATGCACGAGCCGCGTGAACGGGAAAAATCCGACGGTGATGAAGGCAAACACGATGTGGAACTTCACCAGCAGCGGCAGCGGCGCGACGTAGCTGATGTTTGGATCGAGCGTGAAGATCGACCACAGGTATGGCGAGAGATTCGTGGCGAACCACGACGAACCCCACGGATGCAGCAGGGCGATGCCGACGCCGCTGGCGACTTGCAGCAGCAGGATGCCGTAGATGATCCAGTCGGTCGGGCTGGTGACCTGGCGGACCTTCGACGTGGTGAACCGCCGCCAGACGATACCGATCAGCCCAATGAGGGTAAGCAGGCCGCAGGCTAGCGCGGAGACTTCGAGGATGTATAGCCGAAGCGGATGGCTGTTCCAGGCGAGAATGCCGCGGGGAATGAACAGCGCCACGAGATGGCCCGCCGTGATGACCAGCACGGCGTAATGAAACGGCACGACGACCCAGAAATGCTGTTTGTTCTCGAGGAACTGGCTCGACAGGCTCGAATAGGAGAATGACTGCGCCCGATAACGGTAGATCGTCATCAGGAAGAACGTGGTCAGCGCCACGTATGGCAAGGCGACGAACATCAATTGATCGAGATAGTGGCCCGTCATGGCATCGTCTCCTTCGCGGCGGCAGTCGGCGCGGTTGTGGGCCGATCGCGCGACAAGTCCAACGAAAATGTTTCCGGTGTTTCGTCGCCGTTGCAGCCGCCGGAACTGCAGCCACTTGCGCCGCAGGCCGGACCGTGCAGCGGGTCGGAATGAATGAATTCGGCGGTGTCGCCTTCCTCGGCTTCGAGGGCCTCGCGCGGTAGGTCGAACTCTTCGAGTAGCAACTCGGCCAGCGCATCGACGAGCGGACGAAACGGCGGGTCGCCTCCTTCGAGCGATCGTTGCATCTTGCCGACCGCCGGACACATGCACGCACGCGCCAATTCGCGAGCGGAGTCGTTCTCCATTGCAGCGATTACGGCGAGCAGGTGTACGACGTGGTCGGGTAGCTCGCCCGTCTCCTCCAGTCCGCGTTCGCGCATCTCGTTGCGGATGCGGACCATAAACAGCCCGCGAAGGTACTCTTCGCCGAAGAGATGCCAGCCGATCTCGGCAGCGCAGGCGGGGCTAAGATCGAATGTGCGCGTGAACGTTTCCTCTAGTTCGTGAAGCGTTACGCTTTGGGCGAACGACGCGAATCTTGACAGCGGTTCGGCGGCGCGGCTGCCGAGGGCGGCGAGCGTCGCTGCAAGCGCGGCCGCATCGGCGGCGTACTGCTCCGTGGGATAACGGAAGAGTCGCCCGATTGTGTCGAATCGTTCTTGTCGCGGCGTCTGCATCACAGCCCCCGTTTCGGCCCGGACGAGAAGCCAAAGCCGACGCTCTGACGATGTTCGTGCGGATCCTTGAGCATTTCGACGGCTTGTTCGCGGTACATCGGCGGGATCACGAAGCGATCCTCGAAAGTGCAAAGCGACGTGAGTTGGTAGATCGCCTCGGCTTCCTCAATCGTGCAATCGGCCTCGCGCAGAATGCGGTCGGCGGCCTCTCGATCGACATCGCCGACGGTTATGGCGCGGCGGTGCCAGCGGACGGCTTTCTGCTTGGCCAGGGCGTAGCGGACCGGGCCTTCGTTGCCGGCGCCGAACAGGTTGGCGAAGTATTTCATCGGGACGCGGGCGTCGTCGATATCGTGAAACAGGTTTTCGCTGACGTGGTCGATGACGTCGTCTGACTTGTTGGACTGGACCGGCGCAAGCGGCGGCACGTAGAACAGCATCGGTAGCGTGCGATATTCGATGTGCGGCGGCAGAGCGATCTTCCAGACCTTGACCATCTGATAGACCGGCGACAATTGGGCCGATTCGATCACGCCGTCGGGCACGCCGTTGGCGCGGGCCGCGCGGATGACTTCCGGATCGTTGGGGTCGAGGATCATCGACCGCTGGCCTTCGATCAGTTCGTCGTTGGGCAGATTGGCGACTTCCTCCATCCTGTCGGCGTCGTAGAGGACGACGCCGAGATAGCGGATGCGGCCGACGCAGGAATGGAAGCAAGCCGGGGCTTGGCCCGTCTCGAGCCGCGGGAAGCACAAGATGCACTTCTCGGACTTGCCGGTGTACCAGTTGTAGTACGTCTTTTTGTAAGGGCATGCTGAGACGCACGCTCGCCACGCCCGGCAACGCTGCTGGTCGATCAGCACGATGCCGTCTTCGCCACGTTTGTAGAGCGCGCCGGACGGGCATGCCGCGACGCAACACGGATTGAGGCAGTGGTTGCAAATTCGCGGCAGATAAAAGAACACCAACTGTTCGACGCTGCTCAGTTGTAGCCGTTGTTGTTCGGATAGCCCGGCGAGATTGGGGTCGTTCTCGGCGTACAGCTTCGATCCGCTGAGATCGTCGTCCCAGTTGGGGCCGGATTCGATGGCAAGCTCTTCGCCGGTGATCATCGAAACGGGGCGGGCGGTCGGCTGATCGTCGCCTTCGGGAGCGTTGAACAAGTGTTGGTAGTCGTAGGTCCACGGCTCGTAGTAGTCATCCATGCTGGGCATGTGCGGGTTATGGAAGATGTTGGGGATCACCTTCGCCTTGCCGGTTGAGATGATCTCGAGATGCCCGTTCTTTTTCTCCCAGCCGCCTTTGTACTTATCTTGGTCCTCCCACTTGGTCGGATAGCCCGTGCCCGGCTTGGTCTCGACGTTGTTCCACCACATGTACTCGGTGCCCTTGCGGTCGGTCCACACGTTCTTGCAGGCGATGCTGCACGTGTGGCACCCGATGCACTTGTCGAGGTGAAACACCATCGCGATTTGAGAGCGGACGTTCATGACGAGCATTCCTTTTGGCGATCTTCAGTCAAGGTTTGGAACAGCGGTTGGCCACAACTCGATTCGGCTTCCCTCCCGTCTCCCGACTACTTGGTATTCAGGAGACAGGAGTCGGGAGCGTTTCCATTTTTGGCCGATAGCAATTCCAACTCTCCGTGTTTCGATTCGTTTTCTAGAACTGAACTTCGGGACATTTGCGGACGAGGATGTGGGTGTCGCGGTTGCAGCCGATCGGTCCCCAGTAGTTGAAGTGGAACGTGAACTGGCCGTAGCCGCCGATCATGAAGTTCGGCTTGAGCCGCGTGCGGATCAGGCTGTTGTGTCCGCCGGCGCGACGTTTTCCCCGCAGCGGCGAACGCGGGACGCTGTAGGTTCGCTCCGGCGAGTGGTACTGGAAGCAGATGCCCGGCGGAATGCGGCGGCTGACCACGGCTCGCGTGACGACGACGCCGTGATCGTTGAAGACCTCGACCCATTCGTTGTCGTCGACGCCGAGACGTTCGGCGTCCTGCTCGCTTAACCACAGCGGTTCGACGCCGCGGGAGAGCGTGCACATCCGCTGGTTGTCGCCGTAGGTGGAGTGGATGTGCCACTTGCCGTGCGGCGTGAGGTAGTTGAGCACCAGCGTATTGCTGACTTCCTCGGTGAACTTGAGATCGGCGTACTGCGTTGGCAGCGGCTTGGGCTTGAACGTGGGCAGGTGCTCGCCGAAGTCGATGTAGACGGGATGGTCGAGGTAGAAATGCTGGCGGCCGGTGAGCGTTCGCCAGGGGACGTCGTTTTCGAGGTTGTACGTGAACGGTGAATAAGGTCGGCCGTTCTCGGTCAATCCCGACCACATCGGACTGTTAATCAAACGCTGCGGCCGCGACTGTAGGTCGGCAAAGTCGACGCGGACGCCGCGGTTCTTCTCGGCGAGGTGAGCCAACGGCACGCCGGTCTTGACTTCCATGTTCTGATAGGAACGGTAGGCCAACTCGCCGTTGGTCACGGTGGCGAAGGCGAGCACGATGTTGCAAGCATCTTCGTCGCGGGCGAGCGAGGGATACGACTTTCCGCCCCAGGTTTCGGTGCGCTTGGTGCGGAGCGTTTCCTCGTAGACGTCGTCGACGCGGTACGACGTGCCGTGCGCGCCGAGTCCGTTCTTGGGGACCGCTGGCCCGAACGAGATGAACTGGTTGTAGACGTTTTTGTAATCGCGGCGAACGATCTTGAACGCCGGCATCGTCTTGCCGGGTATGGCTTCGGTTTCGCCGTTTATCCATTGCTTCATGTCGGCCTGGGCGACTTCGGCAGGCGAGTCGTGCGCCAGCGGCGCGGCAACGATGTCTTCGACCGGCTCGGGGAAGTGCTTTTCCGCGATCTTGGAGAACCGTTTGGCGACGGCCTGGAAGATTTGCCAGTCGCTCTTCGATTCCCAACACGGCGGCACGGCCGGTGCGAGCGGATGGATGAAGCTGTGCATGTCGGTCGAGTTCAGATCGGCCTTCTCGTACCACGTGGCGGCCGGCAGGATGATATCGCTGTAGAGGGCCGACGTATCCATGCGGAAGTTGAGATCGACGACCAGGTCGAGCTTGCCTTCGGGCGCTTTGGCGTGCCAGGCGACGTCCTTGACCGAGTTCTCGGCCAGGTCTTCGGCGACGAGATTGGTGTGCGTGCCGAGATAATGCTTGAGGAAGTATTCGTGTCCCTTGGCGCTCGACATCAGCGCGTTGCCGCGCCAAATGAACCACACCCGCGGCCAGTTGTCGGCGGCGTCGGGGTCTTCGACCGAGAACTTGAGTTCCTTGCTCGTCAGTCGTTTGGCGACGTGCTTGGCGACGTCGTCGTCGGTCAGAGCACCTGCGGCTCGCGCTTCGCGGGCGGTTTCGAGCGGGTTTTCCGGGAACTGTGGATAGAACGGCAGCCAGCCCATCCGCACGGCACGGACCTGCATGTCCATCGTGTGGCCTTTGGCCGTCGTCTCGGCTCCGCCGTTTTGGGGAACGGTGTGGTAATCGGTGAAATCCTTTTCGTACCGCCATTGATCGGAATGAACGTAGTGCCAACTCGGCGTGTTCTGCAAACGCGACGGCGGATACCAATCCTTGGCCAACGCAATCGACGACCAGGACTCCATCGGCGCGAGCTTTTCCTGACCGACGTAATGGGCCAGTCCTCCGCCGTTCTTTCCGACGCAGCCGCAGAACATCAGCGCGTGAATGCCGGCACGGTACATCAGGTTGGCGTGATACCAGTGATTGATGCCGGCCCCGATGATGATCGTGCATTTGCCGCCGGTCAGTTCGGCCGTGCGGCCCCATTCGCGAGCGAAGCGGATCAGCACGTTTCGGCTGATGCCGGTATACAACTCGGACCATGCCGGCGTGTAGGGCTTGTCGGCGTCGTCGTAGCTCGTCGGATAGTCGCCGGCGAGGCCGCGGTTGACGCCGTATTGCGCCATCAGCAGGTCGTAGACCGTCGCGACCTTGACGATGGATCCGTCGGCGGTAGTGATGCGTTTGGCCGGAACGCCGCGGACGTGCGATGTGCCGCCGGCGAAGTCGTCGAGATCGACTTGTTCGACGGAGTCGCTATCGACGAGAAACGTCAGCCGCGGATCGATATCGCTGCCGTCGACGCCATCTTTAAGGAGAAGATTCCACTTGCCTTTGGCCTCGCCCCAGCGATGGCCGACGCTGCCTAGCGGCATCTTGGGACGATTGGCCGCTTCGTCCCACATGAGGAACTTCCACTGGCCATGCTCTTCGCCGGCGTACGGTTTGAGGCGATCGGCGCGGAGCATCTGTCCGGGCCGCAACTTGCCGTTCTGTTCGACCAGCTCGACGAGGTAGGGCGCGTCGGTGAATTTCTTCGTGTAGGCGAGGAACGATTCGGTTTGTTTTTCGTGGTGGAATTCGGTGAGCAGGACGTGATTGACGGCCATCCACCACGCGCCGTCTTGGCCGGCGTTGACGGCGACCCATTCGTCGGCGTACTTCGACACCTGGCTGAAGTCGGGCGAGAACACCCACATCTTCGTGCCGTTGTGGCGAGCTTCGCAGGCGAAATGCACGTCCGGAGTGCGGGTCATGTTCAAGTTCGCGCCCATCACGGCGAGCAACTTGGCGTTGTACCAATCGGCGCTCTCGGCGACGTCGGTCTGCTCGCCCCAGGTTTCTGGCGAGGCGGTCGGCAGATCGCAGTACCAGTCGTAGAACGACAGCGAAATGCCGCCGAGCAACTGCATCAGTCGCGCGCCGGCGGCGTAACTGATCATCGACATGGCCGGAATCGGCGAGAAACCGGCGATGCGGTCCGGGCCTTTGGTCTTGATCGTATGGACCAGCGACGCGGAGATGATTTCGAGCGCGGTGTCCCAATCGGTACGGCGTAGGCCGCCCTTGCCACGAGCGCGCTGCCAGCGTTTGCGCGACGTTTCGTCTTCGACGAGGCTCTTCCAGGCGTCGACCGGATCGTCGTGATCGGCGCGGGCGCGACGCCAGAGGTCCAAGAGTGCGCCGCGGATGTAGGGATACTTCACGCGCAGCGGGCTATAGAGATACCAGCTATAGGAAATGCCACGTTGGCAGCCGCGCGGTTCGTAGGGCGGAATTCCCGATTCGAGCAAAGGATAATCCAGCCCCTGCATTTCCCAGGTGACGATGCCGTCTTTGACGTAAATCTGCCACGTGCATCCGCCCGTGCAGTTCACGCCGTGCGTGCTGCGGACGATTTTGTCGTACTGCCAGCGGTTGCGGTAGAATTCTTCCCAACTCCGCAAGCGCGGGTCACATTCGTCCTTGATCCAGGCAATCGCATCGAGCACGCTCATCATGCACCTCGCTTTTGGGCGGCATCCACCATGGGGCGGCGAACCCCGCGAAACCGCCATTTCCATAGTCCGTCAAACGCGAACATCAGCGCCGTCGCTCCGCCGAGGCCGAGCAGCAAGAACGTCACGCGGCCGGCGGTCGGATCGGCCGGCCGATGGGGTGCGGCGTTCTCGAAGTAGGCCACGAGCGAATGAATTTCGTCCGCGGTTAGCGGATGGTTTTTGAAGATCGGCTGCATCGTTTCCGTGCCGGGCGCGACGAGCCAGGCGCTCAGCGATTTGCGGCCCTTGAGACGGTCGTAAACGTTGGTCAAGTCGGGGCCGAGTTGCCCTCCGCCGAGCGCGGTCATGTCGTGCATCGAGTGACAGGCGATGCAAGCCGTGCCGCCGCCAGTGAGTCGCTGACCGCCGACGAAGATGTCGCGGCCGGCCTGCACGTCCGTCGATGTGAACGGGGCCGTCGAGATTTGCAGGCCTTTGAACTGCGACTCGGGCAATTTCGATTCGGCCTCGATCAGATCGAGCAGATTATCGGCTCGTTCTTGCGTCATGCCGGGCGACAGCGGCATCGGAACGCGGCGGGACTCCTCGAAGATCTTTTGGGCGTAGGGGTCGCCGCTATCGAGGACGGCTTTGGGATTGAGAAGGAATTCGGCGAGCCACTCGCGGGTTTGGCGCTGCGTGACGTCCTTAAGATCCGGTCCCGTAAGCCGTCCACCGCCAATGGTGTGGCAGTTCATGCAGTTCTGGCGGAAATAATCGGGCGTATCCTGGCCGGCGGCGGATTGCGGCCGGAGCGCCCCTGCCCACACGGCGGAGCAGAGGACGAGCAGTCCCCAGCGGTAGGCGAGCTGTGCCGATGTGGCAGTTTGCGGTGTTTTGACGCGTCCCATGGCTTTTTCCCCGATTTTCGGCCGCCGAGCGAAATCTAAATCGGATACTGGACTCCAATGTCCTTAATGAATATACTGGTGCCAAAGCGGATGTCAATATCCACTTTGGCGATTTTTCCCAATCGAGTGTTTCCGGCGCGGCGTGCGACGGATGAGGTGGTCATGCGCGGCCGGTTTCGTCGGTTTACGTCCGATCTTCGCGGAAGAAGTCATGCTGTCCTCGCGAGTTCGATACGCGCTCGGGGCGCTCGCCTATTTGGCGAGGCGTCCTGGCGTACCACATACGACGGAGCGGATCGCGGCGGTGACGGGCGCGCCGATGCCGACGCTTGCGAAGATTTTGCAGACGCTCAGTCGGGCCGGAATCATCCGAACTTTCCGTGGCCCCAAGGGCGGGATTCGCCTGATATGCGACGCGAGCAAGGTGAGCGCGCTGGACATCGTCAACGCGATCGATTCGTCGCCGTATCGGCAGATGCTGCGGCCGGATGCGCTGGGGCCGTGTTTGTATCGTCGCTTGGACGTGCTGCTGAGGTTGGCCGAGTTGGTGCTAAGTCGCACGACGATCGCGGAACTCGCCAGCGGAGTGCCAGCCCAAGACGACGCGCCGGGCGCTGTGTCGGTGGACGAGATTCTCGGTCGCATATTCGACGAGGAAGGACATCCGGCCGCGGCGGACGGCGAAGGCGAGGTTCGTCAAGATGTCGACGCGAAGGTCAATTCTCAAGATGTCGCGAACGATCGCCGCTCCACCGCCGGTACTCGACCGACGGCCACGCGGCGACGTCGCCGTTCTTAGTTACGTCCCTAATCAATGAGGAGATAGATCATGGCTACGTACATCGCCCTCATCACGTTTACGCAACAAGGCGCGGAAGCGATTGAGCACACGGTCGACCGTGCTGGCGCATTCGAGAAGCTTGCGGCGCAGCACGGCGGCAAGGTGCGCGATCTGTATTGGACGCTGGGCGGCTACGACGGGGCCGTCATCTTCGACGCACCGGATGCCGAATCGGCCGCGGCGATCGAGTTGAGCCTGGTGCGTAAAGGAAACGTGCGCACGAAAACGCTGACCGCGTTCGACCGCACGCAGATGCTCGCGATCCTCGGCAAAGTAACGTAGCGCGGGCAGCGACGTTGGAAGATCGATCGGGCACTTTGCCGCGAGCACGGCTACGTCGACAGCGTGGCGGCGATGCGCTTCGTAGCGCCGACGGGGATTCTAGGCGGCCGCTTTGTCGGCGCGAAACGGCGGAGGAAGCCGTGGAGCCGGCACGCCGTTGGCCGACAGTACTTTCAGAATTTGCTCGTTGAGTTCGTCCAACTGGACGAGGATATTGTCTTGGCGGCGGTCGATGGCATCGAGCGCCGCGAGATGACTGGCGACGTCGTGAACCGGGGATTCCGACATGGAGACGCTTTCCGTTTGGCGATGGGTTCGTTCCACACGAACCATCGACGCAACGGCGGGCGATTTTCCATTGCGAGCGATGCGAGCGGAATGCCTTCGCTAGATTGCCCGACCGGAAAAGTCACGCGGCGGACTCAGCAAGATATTTCGGCGGAAAATCCTGCGCGTCATGGCGCATTCGTTGCCGCGGGAGTTTAAGGGGAGGAAACGACCAAGAGCGTGAGCGCGGCCATTGCGGTGCAGTAGAGTCGGCCGCCTGGTCGAGAGCCGGGGTCGGTGGCAACGTACCAACTTCCGAACGCGTGGCTTCGCGAGTCGCGTACTTGGGTCGCGGCGAGGTAATCCCGCAGCGGCGGGAACCATGCGTCCCATTCGGTTCCGCCGGCCAGATGCAAGACCTGCGTTGCGTGATAGTTGAAGTAGAGGTTCGCGTCGTCGCCGATTGACGGTCCCCATTTGGCGAGTTGACGAATGCCCGACGTAACCGATGGGTTGTCGGGCGATGATCCCGTGGCCAGTCGGCACCACCAACCCATCGCGGTCGTGGCTGTGGTTTCGATGCTAGGCTGCCGTTCGTTGGGCAAGTAGTAGAAAAGCGGTCGCCCATTCTCGGCAATGGCCGTGTCGAGAAAACGATTCGCACGTAGTACGACGTCACCGCGGACTTCGATGCCCGAGGCTTGTCCGCTTCGCAGCGCGGCGATCATCCACGCCGTGACGGAGGTATCGCCGGGCATGCGGTAGTCGTAGCGCCAGCCTCCGGCAGCGTGTTGACTTGCCGCGATCGCATTGATGGCAGCTATCGCCGACCATCGAAATTTATCCGACGGGATTGCATTTTTCGCAAGTTGCGATAAGCGGCGCAACTCGACGCGATCGGCATTTTCAAAACGCTCTCGAAGAATTGCGGCCGCTTTGTGAGCTTCACAGACGGCGATCGTGCCGAGGGCATGCGCGCACGGCCTGGCGTTGGCGCTTCCGTCGCCCCAAATGGCTCCTCCGCGAGCGGTGGGCCGTTGCATCACCAGCAAGTAGGCCAACCCTTTTTGCACGTGGGCGAAATGGTCGCTGTCGACGCCCGCGTGGCCGGCGCGGATCAAGGCCAGCAACGCTAGTGCAGTTGCGGCGCTTCGTTCGCGCATCGATCCCGGATTGCTACATCCTCGGTCGCAAACGGCGTCGATGCGATGGTGAAACGACCAACCGCCGTCGTTCGCTTGATGCGCTACGAGCCAACGCAGCGCATCGTCGATTGCTCGGCGCGACGCGCGATTTGAACCGTCCCGAGGAGGCACGAGACGTTTGGAAAACGTCGACCCTTCGACGTAACCGGTGCGGAACGCTTTTGCCGAAAGTTCTCGCTTTAGTTGGAATTCTCGTTTGGCAATTCCAAGTGGATCGGGTTCGTTTTCCGCTCGGTCCCATCGAAAGGGCGCCACGGCGAACCTGTCGTTTGCGTCGGAGATTTGAGATTCGGGAAATTCAAAGGGGAGGTTCGGCGCCGGCGTCGGAGCGTCAATCGCCGCGACCTCAAATCGCGGACGTTCAAAGTTGCGCAGTGGACCATCCTCTGGAGTTACCGACAAATCGACGAGGTACGGAGATTCCGCCGGTTGGACGTCGTGTTGAGGCGGTCGGTCCGAGTTCAACCAAATTATCGCTGCCGCAAGAAAAACGATTGCAGCACTCGCTACGCCGAACGTGAGGCTGCGATAGCGCGATGCGGACCGGCGGCGACTGGGCGACGCCGTGGACCGCGCTTGCAAGCCGATTCGGCCTGAGTGAACGGTACTTGCGGCGTCGATCGGTCGTTGTGGGCGCGCATTTCGAGCGCTACGATTGGATGAGTCATCCACGATAAACTCTCTAAGTTCCTCGGCACGGGAAGCATGCCGCGTCCGTTTCACGAGAGGACGGCGCTTCGTTTGCCGATTCGGTCGGGACGATAGATAGTTCGCGACGGGTCGGCGCGACTATTCGCGAAAAACGGCCGCGGGTTGCGGGCCGTGGCGATTGCCGATAGATGATGCTCAGCTGGAGCTAGTTACGATGAGCTATTCGGCGGGTTGAGGCCAGCGTCGTCGGGGGTTGGTTCGTCCGAGGTCGGATTGTCGTCGGCCGTCCCTTCGTCCGCTGTCTCGCCGTCGGTTGTCTCGCCGTCGGTCGGCGTTGTGTCGGTCGGTGCGTCGTCCGATGGCGCATTTTCGGGCGGGACTGGGTCGGTTGCCGGTTCGTCGCCCGGCTTTTCGTCCGTTGCGGGCGGGTCGCTCGGGGCGTCAGCGTCCGAGTCGCTCGGTGCGGCGTCATCTGACTTCGATGCATTTTCGTCGGGTACCGTTGCTTTGGGCGCGTCCGTCTCTGCCGGCGGCGCATCGGTTTCTGCTGGCGGCGCATCGGGCAGCGCGTCGAGATTCGTGTCCGGCTCGACGGGCGCTTGCGGAGCGACCGGCGGTGTGGCCGATGGGTTTACGGTGCGGTGCCACTCGTACAGATCTTTCGTCTCCGGGTTCTTGAGATCGGCTAAGCGGAACTCGGCCCGCTCGGCTTCCATCGATCCCGGCCATTTCTCGACGATCGATTTGTATTCTGTGGTCGCCTCGTCGAGATCGTACCGCGACTCGCGAGCAAGGGCGATCTGGTACGACACGAAACGCTTAAGGGTATCGTCGTTCGTCGCCTGACGGACTTGGGCGAATTCGTCGATCGCTTCTTGATAGGCTTCGCGCGAGGCGTCGCGGCTCGACAACTGCCGGGCGGCGGCGATGCTCATTTTCATCATTGCGAACCGCTGCCGAGCGACTAGCCCCGCCGGCTCTTCCGCGTGAACGCGAATAAAATCGCGCAGTTTCGCATCGTCGCCCGCCGCGGCTTCGTTCAGCGAGGCGTAGCATTGGTTCCACGTCTCGGCTTTTGCGGCAGCGGAGCCCTGCGCGTACCAAGAGTAACCCATCCAGACAACGACGACGGCAACGATGGCGGCAACGACCGTGATGACGTAAGGTCGCACGGCGATGAATTTCTTCGCCAGCCAAGCGGCTAAATCGTTATGCTGCAACTCGTGCCGACGTTCGGCTTTCATCGGAAGTGGCCTGGGAAAGAGTCGTGGTCGGGCGTTGGGACGAACGAACGGCTATCGTTGACCGGCACCGGCATCGTATCGCGCCGGGCGACGAACAAGTCGGCGATCACAAATACGCACGTTCCGCCGTGCCAGTCCGAGCGAGTCGCGACGGTCGTCGGCAAAGCGGCAGCCGATCTGGTCGTTAGTTGTTGAAGTATAGGAGGTTATGGCGAGAACCGTCAAGGCGGGTCGAAGCAGCGTTGGCCGTGTGGATGATGGTCAAATGTGCCTTGGGAGGTTCGAGCAATTACGTCTATGATTGTCGGCAATGATCGAGCGGCGGGACCGAACGCCTAGCTCTGGTAGGGCCCAGTTCACGGAGGAACGCATGTCTGCGGCGCCACGTATTCTAATCGTCAAGCTAACGGCCATTGGGGACGTACTCCATGCCATGCCGGTCGCTTGCGCGCTGCGCGAGCACTTTCCGAACGCCTATATCGCTTGGCTGGCAGAAGGGCGGGCTGGGGACTTGCTCGCCGGTCATCGGGCAATCGATCGGCGGTTCGTTGCGCCACGGCGGTGGATTAAATCGCCGTCGGCGGTGTGGAATTTGCGGCGACAGCTTCGCGGCCAGCAATTCGACGTGACGATCGATCTACAAGGCCTGACGAAAAGCGCGGTGGCGGCTTGGCTTTCTGGAGCGCGGCGACGGATCGGCTTTGGCGGCGAAATGGGGCGAGAGGTGAGTCGGATTTTCAATCGCGAGCGTGTTTTGCCGCGTTCGGCGCACGTCGTCGATCGCTACCTGGAATTGCTCGCGCCGTTAGGTGTCGAGAATCCGTCGGTTCGTTTCGAGGTGCCGCGTTTTCCCGATGCCGCGACCAGCGTCGAGCGTTTTCTTGCCCGCGAAAGGCTTGTCGGGCGAATGGCAGTGATCAATCCGGGCGCGGGTTGGCCGTCGAAGCGTTGGCCGGCGGATCGGTTGGGGATTGTGGCGAAAAACCTAGGCACGAACCACGGTCTGCCGAGCGTTGTGGTGTGGGCGGGAAGTGAGGAGAAGCGGTGGGCCGAGGAAATCGTGGCGTTGTCCGGTGGTTTCGCTCGTATCGCTCCGTCAACGACGCTTGCGGAACTTGCGGAGTTGGCGCGGAGGGCGTGCTTGTTTGTTGGGTCCGATACCGGGCCGCTGCATTTGGCCGCGGCGCTGTCGACGCCGTGCGTGGGTCTGTTTGGGCCAATGCCTGCGGAACGGAACGGGCCATACGGACCGCAACATATCGCGATTCAAAAAGCACGCCTTGAATGTTCTAGCCGACAGCGTCGAACGGCCGGCAACGAAACGATGTTGGCGATCGCCGTGGAGGACGTCGTCGAAGCGTGCGACGCGATCGTTTCTCGGCAAGAGCAAAGTGCGCGCCGCGCGTAAATAGTCGCGTTTGTCAAATCTCGTCGCCGAAAAAGCTTTTTTCGGTTGTCTGCCGGGGCTCGTATCGCGTACCTCCGAATGGGCACCCCTCTGTCAGTGTGCTTGTCACACGATCACCACAACGGTTATGCTGACGCACGCCCTTCGGGGTCGCCCCGGCCGCTGCGACGAAACTGCCCCTTTGTCGCGCGCCGGGGTGTTTCTTTTGGTCGCCGTCGGCTGGCGAGCTGGAGCGGTTAAACGGCCAGCATCATGCCGTTGCGGAGAATTCACGCAACGATTTCTAGCGCGACGGGATAATCTCTTTATCAACCGCCGTCGGCAAATGGCGGTTGATTTTTTTTTTCGCGCCGCGAGCTCTTCGACGATCGAGAGTGTCGGACTTCGGCAAACAACTTCTTCCGCGTTGAAGAATTTGCGCGCTCAATGAGCGGGGCGGCGGCGATTAGTTCCTTAGCGGCGATGCACTTGTGTTGGCGCGGCGTCGGATCGATCGCGAAGATCGTCTTCGATTCGACATTTCGGGTTCCTCAAAATTGGAATAATGAGTTTTGCGATGGTTTGCGATACGCTTCCCGAGCCGAAGGTCGCCGACGCGAAAGCGAAGAAGCTCGTCATGGACGTGCTGAATAAGGGCGTCATGAACCGAGTTGAGTTCTATATGTCTGGGGTGAAGTTCGGCTGCACGCCGGACTCGCTCAAGCAAGTCAAACTGCGTATTCAGTTCGATGACATACGCGTTTACGAGCGCGAGGGAGTCGCGGCGTGGTGGATGAACTTGTTTGGGACAATCGATCTACCGTCCGACGCCGCGTACTACCGCGACAAGGACATCATGGTGATTCGGGCGAAGGGCAACGACATCTATCACCAGGCAATCATCGTTCACGAATGCGTTCACGCGATGCTCGACATGTTCGGCGCCAAGGGTAAGCCGCTGACCGTTACGACGGCTAGCTCCGAATCGATGGCGTATATCGCGCAATGCGTTTATGCCAGAGCGTGCTACGAGGAGCTGGGCTTCATGGACAAGGCCTGCCCATTCGAGGTGAAGAAAGACCCGAACCTGCAGCAAGTGTTCGACAAAGCCTGGGAGATTTCGGCGAAGATCCTCGGCGGCACGAAACGCGTCGATGCGGCGGACGAGGCTAAGATGGTCGGACTGGTGCCCGTGACGAAGCTCTACAAGCACAAGCCAGTGAACGTCGACTTTAACGGAATCGCGTTGCGGCCAGCGAGTTGCAGCTAGTGCCTATCCTTTGGCGCGCGGCGCTTGGAGGCGGATTCGTTCGCCAATTCACCCACGTGATGATTGGCGTTCCGAGCGCGGACGGCAGCGCCCAGGCGACGACCATGGCGACGGGACCGAGCGCGAGCGTCGCGAATCCGGCGGCGACGTGAAGGTAGAGGATCGCTTGGCGTTCGTTCATTGTCATATTCCCGTCGATTTCCGCGGGTCGCTAGAGCAACGCTCGACGCGCTCATATGAGATCAACTTGCTTCCAAGCGTTGCCCATCACTTGTTGCGCCGGCCAGAATTGTGCGACCTTCTTGATGCGAATCACCTTCTTCTCCTCCATCGAGAATCCGCGGGCGACGGCCTTCGCTTTGCGGTATTTGATCTTGACCCAGGACTGATAGTAGAAGCTCCAACCGCTCGTGGCGTCGCGAAAGCCGACGACGACTGTCTTGGTCGACGGCGCGCCGACGATCTCGACGTCGCCGACATCCTTCTGGCGTGCTAGTTTGCGGTCGATGTTCTTTTCGGCGATGGTTTTGTATTCTTTGCGCGTGACTTCGGCGGCGTTGTCCTGGTGGGGCGTCCACGCGGCGCCGACCTTTTGATAGAGCGTCAGTAGCTCCGTCATGTAGGCTTGCGATTCTTTCTCGGCGGCGATTCCGCCGGCGTTCGTGTGCGTGACGGTGGGGGAGAGGTGCGAGCCGAAAACCTGAACGGTGCAGCCGGTGAGCGACGAAGTGAAGAAGAAATCGGCGTCGCTGCCGAGCGTGAGCACGCGGGAGTGGTTCTTCTTCCAAGGCAGATAATACGCGTGGAACGCGGTGCCTGTGCCGAGACGGTTCCAGCTATCGGCCGCGCCCATGTATGCCTCGAACGACACAGTGGCCACGTCGCCGACGGCATGGCCACCGGCCCGCGCGCCGGCGCCGTTGAATCCGCGGACATCATAGCCACCCGATCCGAGCGGGTTGATGTCGGCGAGGACGACGTTCGGCGGCAGCGTGGCGGTGCGCGTGCCGATTTCGCCGTCGTGGAATTTGCGATGCTCTTTGATTCCGTACATGACCTGCACGTTCGTTCGCGGATCGTTGGGCGTGCCGAACATCGCGTTATGATCGGCGAGGTCGCCCTCTTCCGTGTTTCCGTCGAGCTTGATTTTCTTGAACGCCAGATTGCGAAACTTGATCGACGCCGGGTTATCGTTCACGTCGATCGGCATCGACAACAGGGCGCTTGGGCCGGACATGTAGTGGCGATTTAGATTCTTCGACATCGTGCGTATTGACCCTGAGGCGAGCGGAAGAACGGCGAATCGTGGAGGGGAATCGAAGTGCGATCCTGCATTGTATCACGAGCCGTTGGCGGTTTCCGCATGCCGGTGGCTAGGGGATTCGGCCGAATGCTTTCATGAAGTATCACGAGGCGGTGTAATAGGTCTTGGGGCATGTCGTCCACTCAATACGGGAGGTTGCCATGATTCGCATCGCTTCGTTCAACGTGGAGAATCTTTTCGCGCGGCCCAAGGTATTCAATCTCGAAGGCTGGGTCGCCGCCCAGCCGGTTTTGGAGGCGTATCGCGAGGTCAACGAGCTATTCGCGAACGCCATTTATTCCGATGCCGACAAGAATCGCATCCGCGAGTTGCTCGTCGCGCTCGATATCTACAGCATCAACGGTCACGGCGCGGTACGACGCAAGCAGACGCAGTCGCCGCGTTGGGCTTGGCTGCGGAAGAACCGCGGATCGTTCGATCGGCAACCTAACGACGCGACGCAGAACGTCGAGATTACGGCCGACGGCCGCGGCGATTGGATCGGTTGGGTCGAACTGGCGAAAGAGACGACGGACGAAGTTGGCACGCGAATGACTGCCCGCGTGATTCAGGATTCGGCGGCCGACGTGATCTGCGTGATTGAAGCGGAAGATCGGCCGTCGCTGGTGCGGTTCAACGAAGACTTGCTCGGCGGTTTCTACCGACATGTGATGCTGGTCGATGGGAACGACGAACGGGGCATCGACGTGGGGATCATGACGCGGACGGGTTTCACAATCGAATCGATTCGCTCGAACGTCGACGCCGAGGACGACGTCGGGGAGATTTTCAGCCGCGATTGCCCGCAGTACGAAGTGCGAACGCCCAGCGGCGCGTCGCTCCACGTGCTGGTGAATCATTTCAAGTCTCAGTCGGGAGGCGGCGGAGAGAAACGGCGGCGGCAGGCCGTAAGAGTGCGCGCGATCGTCGACGATCTGGTGGCGGACGGCAAGCACGTTGTTGTGTTGGGCGATTTGAACGAAGGGCCTGCGGCGGTCGGCGAACATGCCGAGAATCTTGGCGACTTGTACGACGGCGCGAGTCCGTTGGTGGAGTGTTACGCGCTGCCGGGTTTCGACGTCGGAGACCGGCCGGGCACATTCGATAGCTGCGGCATTCGTAATCGGCTGGACTATCTGTTTATCTCGAATAGCCTTGTGGCGAGTTTCGGCGCGGGCGGCGTGAATCGAAAGGGTCTGTGGGGGAGCCGAAAGACGCGGCCAACGAATTGGGAGACGTTCGACGAGATGGAAGATTCGACGCAGCAGGCGTCGGACCATGCGGCGGTATTCGTTGATTTGGATGTTTGAGGCGGTGGCGGTTGGTATTTTTGGTGCGAATCGGCCAGTCACCGGTGTCACCTGACGGCGGTCGATGACCCGTCGTGGGATTTGCTGCGACGCCGTGCTATGCGAGAATGCGCTGGCGACCGATGCCAAGTCGTATCGGCGCTGGCGGATTGCATCTTTCCATGCGATGAGAGGCAGCCATGCTTCGTCTGTTGGGAAATCGCAAGGTGTTGTGCGATGGGATGACGCGGCGCGACTTGCTGCACATCGGCGGCCTCGGCGCGTTTGGGGTCGCCCTGCACGATGTGTTGGGATGGCGGCGGGCGGACGCGGCGGTTGATTCGCAGACGGTTAATTCGCAGGCCGCGACGTTCGGCCGGGCGAAGTCTTGCATCTTAATCTACAAGTACGGCTCGCCGCCGCAGCACGAGACGTTCGACCCGAAGCCGTCCGCGCCGGCCGAGATTCAAGGCGAGATGGGCGCGACCTCTACCAGCGTGCCGGGCATTGAGATTTGCGAGCATCTGCCGAAGGTAGCGCGGATCATGGATCGCTTGACGGTGGTCCGCTCGTTGACGCATCCGTATCCTCTGCACGGCACCGTGTATGCGCTGAGCGGAATACCCAACGTCGACACGACGATCGAATCGCTGCCGCGGCACAAGCGGCAATGGCCGTTTATCGGGTCGATGGTCGACTATCTGGAAGAGCGACGGACGGGCGCGGAGTCGCCGGCGGTGCCGCGGAACATCGCCATGCCGTTTGTGATGGGATCGAAGAACGAGATTCCGCCGCTGGCTGGGCCGTACGGCGGGATGCTCGGACCGCGGTACGATCCGGTGTACACGAGCTTCAACGCCGCGGGCACGGCCAAAGCGCCGGAAGTTCGGCCGGGCAAGGCGTTCGACGATCCGTATTTTGGTATCGAGCCGACGGACAAGCTGGAACTGGCCGGACGCGGCGAGCGGGACAATTTGGGCGATCGTTTGCGGCTGCGGCGCTCGCTGCTCGATCAGCTCAACGCGGCGCGGCGACGGCTGGACTCCGATCCGCGCGTCGACACGTTCAACGAGCAGCAGCGGATGGCGCACTCGCTGCTGACTTCGGGCAAGATGCACGAAGCGCTCGACTTTGCCAAGGAACCGACGACGATGCGCGAGGACTACGGCATGACGTTGTTCGGTCAGTCGTGTCTGGCGGCGCGGCGGTTGGTCGAGGCCGGTGCGAAATTCGTGACGGTGATTTGGGACGCCTATGGGCTGAACGCCGGATCGTGGGACACGCACCACAACCACTTTCCCCGGCTAAAGGATTTCTTGCTGCCGGTGTTCGACCAGACGTTTAGCACGCTGATTCTCGACTTAGAGCGGCGCGGGATGCTGGATGAAACTCTCGTGCTCGTGATAAGCGAACACGGCCGCACGCCGAAAATCGACAAGAACGCGAAAGGCGGCGGACGGGATCATTGGTCGCGAGCGTATAGCCAGGTGTACGCCGGCGGTGGAATGGGCCGCGGCAACCTCGTCGGGCAGACGGACAAGATCGGCGGCGACGTGATCGACGCGCCGATCTCGCCGAAGGACATTCTCGCAACGTCGCTGCATCTGCTGGGGATCGATCCGCACTCGACGGTGCCCGACGCGGCAGGAAGGCCGATGCCGCTTACGGGGACGGGGAACGTGCGGGGTGAATTGCTTGGGTGATCGTCCGGAGTAACGGCTTTTGCCAGATTCACGCTGCCGAGTTCGCGGGGCCGCCGCAAGGAGTGTATTCGCGCGACGGTGAAATCGGTCGCGAGTTGAACGAGAATGGAGAATGAGTTCCCCGTTCCGCACTGGCACAGCCAGTGGCACACGACGGTAACGGAGCGAAAGAGGGCATTCGCCCGTGCCTTGCCGTGGAGACGACGACGCGATTGGCGAAACGACGACGTCGGGCGTATAATCGTTCGTAGGTGGCGAAGGAAGAAACGCGAGGCGATTCGCGGCATGCCAGAACTCCAGCACGAGCGGCTGCGGCCATGATGACGAAAGAATTGGTTCTCCAAACGCTCCAATCTCTGCCTGACGACGTGAGCATCGACGAAGTCATCGAGCGGCTGTACGTCCTACGGAAGATCGAGGAAGGCCTGCGGCAGGCGGCGGCGGGGGATGTCATCGATCACGAGGATGTCGTGCGCGAGTTTCGCGATGTCGTCGACGTCCGCGAGGCTTAATGGGCGATGCACCACGTCGTTTGGACATCGCAGGCGTTGCACGATTTGCGGGCGATTCGCGACTTCATCGCCCGCGACGCGCCGCGGAGGGCAAATGCTTACGTCTTGCGCCTTATTGAAGCGGCAGACGTCTTGCGGCAGCGACCGATACTTGGGGCGGTCGTGCCTGAACTGGCTCGCGACGACGTTCGCGAGTTGATTCGCGGGAATTACCGGATAATCTATCGCGTGGCGGAAACGCGCGTCGCGGTGCTTTCGGTTTACCATGCGGCGCGGCTACTGGATGGCGATACCTTCGGAGACGGCGAATAGCGCGGTCGAGTGTGGCGACAGCGTGCTACGGCGTTGGCGGTGAGCGGTGGAGGATATGCGTGCTTGGCGACGTCGCCCCTGCAGCGACACTGGCTGAGCGAGTGAAACCGCCGCCGTCCTCTCGGTTTCTTCATGACTTGCGATGGGGCTTCGTCGTCGCCAAGGTCGAGCGGTCGATCGTGGGTAGCGAGGTGGTCCCTGCTCCGCACTGGCACAGCCAGTGGCACAAGACGAAAATGGTTCCGGTGCCTAACGGCGATGTCGTCGACGGTCCCTCCCCGCCGCCATAATAATATAGTCATTGAACATGGGTCGACTACGAATAACGCCGTCGCTAACATCCTTGGCAATACTTTGCTTTTGCTTGCCGTGGATTGAGATTAGGTGCAACGATGGCAGCTTGCTTTCGCAGTCCGGATTTCAGATGGCGCGCGGAAGCATGACGTACACGCCTGGGCCGTCGGAACGCGCCAGGCATGCCGAGACGAGCGATCCCGACTCGAGCAAGGCGCAAACGTGGATGATCGTTTATGGCCTTTCTTTGGTTGCCGCCGCGCTGGTCGGGTTCTTCGCCTTCACCCAGGGCTGGCGCGAAGGAGGGCTGGTTCTGCTTACGGCGTTCGCGGTCGCGTCTCTTGCTTTTCAAACGATGCGCATTGAGGAGAGCGATCTGCCGGAAGGGCCAGTGTGGAATTACACGCCTTGGTTTACAGTGGCTTGGATCGTGACCGTCGCGTCGCTGGTTTCCGCGATGGCTGAGGTCTTGTGCCAATTACGGATGGTTCGCGGACCGGATGTCGATTAGTCATTTGGCGTCGTAAATCGCGCGAGCGGGTCGTTAGGCGCGATCCGCGCCTTCTGCGGAAAGCCGAGTCCCTTGCTGGAAGATCCCTTCATGGATTCGTTGCTCGAAGAATCGTCAGGCACGGGGGTGCCTGACCTACGGGGGTTTACCGTTGACGATGCGATCGTTGTGCGTGGGGCGCGGGTGCATAACTTGCGTAACGTGGATGTTGCCGTGCCGCGGGGGAAGTTGGTTGTTGTTACTGGGGTGAGCGGGTCGGGGAAGAGTTCTTTGGCCTTTGATACTTTGTTTGCGGAGGGGCAGCGGCAGTATATTGAGAGTTTGTCGGCGGCGGCTCGGCAGTATGTGGATCAG
>JAJDEG010000088.1 GCA_029259895.1 Planctomycetota bacterium | reverse complement strand
TTGAGGATCGCAACCGCTTCGTCGGGAAACGCTTCGCGTTCCATGCTCCACACGTTGATCGTTCCCTTCGCGCCGTCGAGGGTAATCGGAATATGCACGCTCGACGCCATCATCCGCGCCGCGAACGCCAGGTCCGGCGCTGTCTCTCGCGAAAGCTCGCCGGGGACCGTCAGCATGGCGGTCGTCGCATAGTGGGCCAGCGCGCGCGGGGCCGCGGGGAGCGAAACGGTCGCGCCGACCCGGCGGGCGACTTCGGCCGACTGCGACGCGAGGTGAATCGTCAACTTTTCGTCCGCCACGGTCGAAACGTCGATGCGGTCGACCTGCGGGACGATCTTCTCCAGTGCCGCCATAAACGCAATCAACTTCTCGTGCGATTCGAGCGCGTCGCCGGCGAGCGCCGTCAATTCGTCGCTGAGCTTCGGCCGGCCAGACTGTTTCACTTCCTCGCGGAACCGAGCCACGCGCGATTGGCCTTTGGGGTTCTTGGTCAAATCCTGATCGACGAGGATCATCGAGAAGTAACCGATCATCATTTCTTCCCACGTCTGATCGCCCCAGCGGACCGTGGCGGTCGGATCGGGATTCGAGAGGTTGTCCTCCGAATTGTCGAAGTGAGCGGTGCAGAGCAGCTTCGACCCGGCGGGCATGAGGACCGGCTGGGCGGGAACGTAGCTGTTTTGCCAGCCGAAATCGTAGCGCGGCACGTCGAGCAACACTTCGCGGCGGCCGCCGGGGAACTCGGCTTCGTAGCGAAACGACTTGCCGCGCAGATGCATGTGGGGAAACATCGCCAGGATCAGCGTGTCCTTGCGGAAAATGTGCTGGGCCTTGACTTCGTGGTTGGCGTCGCCGGGCTTAATGGTGAATCGCGGATTGACGGCACGCCACGTGCCGACTTCTTTCTTCACCTTCGCTGGGTCGGCGAACACGAGGCCCATTTCGCTGACGTCGGTCGTGGCCGTGCCGGTGGGCGTGTAATGCATTTGGAACACGAATTTGCTGCCGGCCGGCACGAACTTGGCCAATCCGACGGGAAGGTTCATCGGCGGCGCGCCGGGAGCGAACGCGGCCAGCCAGTCGGATTCGATGGTGCCCAAGCGACCGCGCGGGCGGCCGCCGGGATGCTCGTCGTCGGGCGCGCCCGCATCGGGGGGCCGCACGAACGCGATGATGTGATGCACGACGCTGCGATCACCCGGCTTGCACTCGGCGGCTTGAATCCACTTGTCCTCGGTGAAGCCGGGATCGACCAGCATGTATTGGTAACTCACCGTGCCGCGGGCAGGCACTTGGAACGGTTTGGCGTTGATCTTGATGATTTGGTCGGGCTTGGGAATCCGCCAGCCTTCCGTGAATTTGCGCGGCTCGGGCATGTCCTTGGGATCGCCCTGCGGCGCGCCGGCTTCGACCCAGCGGTGAATGAGCTGCTTCTCTTCGTCGGACAGGCGGGCGTCGTTGCGGAACTTACCGTGCTCGGCGCTGGCGTGCCACGGCGGCATCCGCTGCTCGCTCACGACTTCGTCGATCATCTCCGCCCAGCCGTGGGCTTCCTCGTAGCTGGTCAACGCGAACGGGGCGATCTCGCCGTCGCGATGGCATTCGACGCAGCGACTTTGGAAGATGCGCGCTATCTGCTTCGCGTACGTCACGTCGCTCGTTTCATCGACTTCGCGCACCCGGCCGATGTAGCAGCCGATCGACTCGGTGAGCGGCCGCGAGACTTCCTTGTTCGCGAGCACTTCGTCGAGCGCCGCTTCGATAAACTTCTCGGTCGGCTCGGGGCGTTGGTAGCCGATGCCGTATTGGTCGTCGAAGCGACCCCAATAACGAATCGTGCGATCGCCGTCGAGGACGTAGAATTCCGGCGTGCGGACGGCACCGAACTTGTCGGCCACCGCGTTGCCGGCGTCCTTGAGAACGGGCAGGTCGAGCTTGTGCTTGTCATTCCAGTGGGCGATTTCGGCGATCGAGTCGTGAACGTTCGAGTTGACGACGATCGTTGCCACGCCTTGCTTGGCATAACGCTTCGCGGCGTCGGCCAGCCGGCCGGTGTAGAGATTCACGAGTGGGCATTCCGTGCCGAAGAAGGCCACGACGACGGCCGGCGCGTCCTTGAACTCGTCGAGCGACGTTTCCTTGCCGCGAAAGTCGCGAAGCGTGAAGTTGTCGATCTTGCGGCCGATGGGCGACTTGGTGGCAGACGCTTTGTCTTCTGTGGCAGCGGCCCGATCGTCGGCGGCATCCGCGGTGAGTGCGACAATTGTCGACAGCACGACGCCAAGCGAAACGAGCGCCAAACCGATGGTGCGAAATCGTGGTTGATGAATCATGCGTTGCGTTGGATGGAGTTGAGGTCGGTCGGCGAGTGCAACGCCGATATCTGGAGTTGGCCGCAAACGAAACGGTGTGCCGCGGGCGTGTGGGACGAGTTCTACGATATCCGAAGACGCGGCCGCCGGGCCAGAGGAAATCGGCGTCAATCGTTGTTTATCAGGCCGTCGCGGATGTCGGAGCTTATACCCCGAAAATCCGCGGCGGTTTCGTTGGCGGTTTCGTTTCGGCGAGCCGGGCACTGGGCGGTTGTCGATTCAACGTGCTGGCCCTACGATCTAGGACAGGTGTGCCAAAACGCGCGTTTTTTCTCGATCGAGACGCAATCATGGCCGATTTTAAAGTCCTGCATCTGCAGCCGACCGTCGATTTCGACCGGCTCCCCTACTGGGACGTGGTCATCGTGGGGGCCGGACCGGGCGGTCTGGCTGCTAGCCTCACCACCGCCCATCGGGCGCTCACCACGCTGGTGATCGAGGCCAAGGACAAGCCCGGCGGGCAGCCGCAGTTTCTCTACGCCGACAAACGGATCGTCGACATACCCGGCTTTCCCGACGGCATTACGGGCGACGAGCTGTCGCAGCGAACGTTCCGGCAGGCCGTCGACGCACTCGTGCAATTCCGTTTTAGCGAAGAACTGACCGCCATCGACGAGACGGAGGAGACAGTCGACGACGATCGGCTCAAACGCGTCGTGACCAGCAACGGCAGCTACCTTTGCCGGAAGGTGATTATCGCCTGCGGGCTGCTCCATTATCCGCGGCGGCTGGCCGTGCTCGACGCCCTCGAATCGAAGAACGTGCATTACAAGATTCCGAAGATTGGCGACTACGAGGGGCGGCGGGTGGCAGTCGTTGGCGGCGGCGACTCGGCGCTCGATGCGGCGATCATGGTGCTCAGCCGCGGCGGCGACGTCGACGTAATCGTGCGCGAGGATACGCCTATCGGCAAGGCGGACAGCGTCGCCCACGTTATCGAAGCCGGCGGACGCATTCATACGAGCACGGAGATCGCCGCGGCCGAGTTCGCCGGCGAGGACATCGCCCTGTCGCTCAACTCGGGCGAGCGGATCGAATGCGCGACGGCCATCGTGCAGATCGGATTTCTTTCGTCTCGCGAGACGTTCGAGCGGCTCGGCGTGCGGCTCAACGACGACGGCAGCATCGCCATCGATCCGTACTTCGAGACCAGCCGCCCGGGCATCTTTGCCGTCGGCGACGTGCATGGCGACATCAAGCTGATCGCAGTCGCCTGGGCCGAGGGCATCCAAGCGGCAATTCATGCCTTCAAGGAAATCACCAGCCCGTATTGGCTGAACGAGAAGCGACTGCGCGACAATAAGATGATGCTGATCGCCGAGAAGATCACGTCGGCGGCACGACGGAAGTGATTTTGCAGTCCTCAATCCGGTTCCGGCGCTTTCGGCGCGGGTTCGCCGGCGGCTCCCGTTTCCAGTCCGGCTTCGAGCTTGACCTTCAGATGGATCGTATCCTCGCCGCGTTGCAGTTCTAGCGCGATCTCGTCGCCGGCGATGAACCGGCCGACGATCGTGATCAAGTGCTTCATGTCGAGCACTTCATCGCCGTCGGCGCGGAGGACGTGGTCGCCGCTCTTGACGCCGGCACTTTCGGCGGGCGATTTGGGCATGACCTTATCGACCACGACGCCGGCGCCGGTCTTCGCATCGGCCGGTTTGCCGGTGATGCCCATCTTGCCGGGCTCGATGACGTCGCCCTTCTTCATCCGCTCGACGATCGGTTCATACCCGGCGAGCGGCACAGCGAACCCGATACCGGAGTCGTACCACTCGACGCCGCTCCCCACGGCCTGCGAGCCGGGCGTAAGCGGCACGCAAATGCCGATCACGCGGCCCTCGACGTCGAGCAGCGGGCCGCCGTAGTTGGCCGGGCTGATGTTCGCGTCGGTCTGCACGGCACGCTGCGAAACGCGATGCGTGGCGCTGATGATGCCGGCCGAAACCGCGGGGTCTTCGTCCCCGTAGCCAACGCCGACGGTGATCGCCCATTGACCGACGCGCAATTGGTCGCGCGGCGCGCTTTCAAACAGCGGCAGATCGGACACGCCTTCGATTTTGAGCAGGCACAGCTTCCGCGTTTCGTCGCGACCGAGCAATTCGGCCACTTTCCGCGTGCCGTCGCCGAGGATGACGGTGATGATGGCCGGCTTGCGGATGAAGTTGAACGTGCTGGTGATGATGTAACCGTCGCTCGAAATCACCATGCCGGTCGTCGGGCCTTCGCCGGGCCGGTTGATGCCGGACATCACGCCGCGCTGCGCCCGACCGCTGCTCGGTCCGACGCCGCCGAAAGTTTCGATCGTCACCAGCGAAGGCTCGACGCGCGCCACAGCGGCGCGAAACGCCTTCGGGGCCAAACGATAGCCTTGGCGAACGGTCTCGTCGGCGCGCGTGCATTCGGCGCAGTACGCCACCACGACCAACGACGACAACATGTAGCCTAACGCTCGTAACGACATAACGTCCACCAAACTCGCGAATCGAATTCCCCAGTCCCTAGCCCCAACCCCCAGTCCCAGACCCTATTCCTCCGCGACCGGCGTAATTTGCAAGCTAAGCACGTCTTGTTTCCGCTTGACGATCATCGTCACCTCCACACCGGGCCGCAGTGACTCGATAATTCGCTCGTAGTCGCGCAAATCCTTCACCGTCTCGCCGTCGATCCGCATGATCAGATCGTCGCGTTTGAGTCCTAGCTTCGCCGCCGGCGAGCCGGGCACGATTCGATCGACGTAAGCCGGCGAGCGCTTGCCGGCGAGCGTGAACATCCGCACGCCCAGCGACGCTTTGCCATTGCCGGTCGACGGCGGCGGGTTCGTCGCGACTTCGAGCGGTTCGTTACGAACGAACTTGTACAGCAAATCGGCCGGCACGGCGTAGTTGATTCGAGTGTTGGTATTCTTGCTTTCCAGCAGTTTGCCGATCATGCCGACCAGCCGGCCGTCCATGTCGATCACTGCCCCGCCCGACGCGCCGGGGTTGCTCGTGATGGCATCGACGAGCAGCATCTCGGCGTCGTAGGGGACGTCCTGCGTGCGATGGCGGGCGTCGACGCGCGTGCGCAGCGAAATCACGCCGAGGTTCGCCGAAAGCTGTTCCTTGTTCGCCGCGACCTTGAACAGATTGCTTACGGCGAGCACCCAATCGCCCTTTTCGCCGATCGGCTCCTTAGGCAGCGGAAAGTATTCCGGCGTCTTGGCGTCGATCTTCAACAGCGCGGCTTGGAGTGGTTCACTCCGCCGCACCAGCTTCGTGTCGTAGGTCGATCCATCGGAGAGCACGGCCCGCAGCCGGTCGCCGGCGAGATAGATACCCTGGGCCGTAAGAATCAGGCCGTCGTCGGAGACGAGCAATCCCGTGGCGTAGCCGGCTTCGACGTTCGTGCCGGCACCGTAGAGCTTCACGCACCGCGGGTGGGCATACGTCAGGGCATCGGCGAACACGCTGCCGTCTTCGTCGGCGCATGCTGTCGAGGCCCCAGCGCACATCAGCCCGGCGACGAGTGCAATGCAAAGGGATCGCGCGATTTGTTTTCCCGCAAAATGCTTCATGCCAGATTTCCTCACGTGGTCCCCGATGGCGTTCGATTCACTCATGGCACCGTCCCTTCGGGAGGAGTAAACATAGCGGGGGGCGCGTCGGGAATCGCGCGGCTGCCTTGGATGATCGCCACGAGTCGCGGCTGCTCGGCCAGTCCTTCGACGACCGTCCACACGTGCGGCACGCGAACGCCGCCCACCTCGCGATAGTCCCCATAGGTCACGGTCGGATCGATCTCCGCTCCGCCGGCTCCGATGCCGGTCTTTAGCAGCCGCACCTGCGGTGCTCCGGCGGCGTCGAACAGACTCAGCCATACGAAGACGTCGTCGTCCTCGGTTAGGCTCATTCGCAAGCGGTAGGCTCGCTCTGCTGCCGCTCGATCGCTGCCCTGTAGCTCGTAACGGTCGACTTGCGTCGTGCAGCCATCGGCTTTGAGTAGCCG
>JAJDEG010000087.1 GCA_029259895.1 Planctomycetota bacterium | reverse complement strand
ATACTCGCCGCTTCGTTCGCCGCGGTGCCGTTCGCCGTGACACTGTACGCCATGACACCGATGGCATCGTCCCTCGCCGCTGAGCCAGATACGTCAACGGCGAACGCCAGTGAGCAGTCCGCTGCGATCGAAGCCGCCCTCGCTCGCGCCGGCGAAAACCGGGCGCACGTCCAAAAGGCGCTCGACACCGCGCCGGTCGAACACAAAGCTGCCATGCGGTTCCTCGTCGAACACATGCCTGAGTGCGATTTGAAGAAACTGTCGGCCGAGTTCCTGCTCGAAAACGTCGCCTCGGCCTATGCCGCTCGCGACGCCGCGCCGTGGAAGGACAAGCTGCCCGACGAAGTGTTTTTCAACGACGTGCTGCCCTACGCCAGCATCAACGAGCGCCGCGACGATTGGCGCAAAGACTTTCGCCAGCGCTTTTCGCCGCTGGTGAAAGACGCCAAATCGCCCGGCGAGGCCGCCGTCATCCTCAATCAGAAGATATTCCCACTGCTGAAGGTGAAGTACTCCACGCAGCGCCGACGCGCCGACCAGGCCCCCTACGAATCGATCGAGTCAGGCTTGGCGTCCTGCACTGGCCTGTCCGTGCTGCTCATCGACGCCTGCCGCTCCGTCGGTGTGCCGGCCCGCTTCGTCGGCACGCCGCTCTGGTCCGACAAGAGCGGCAACCACTCGTGGGTCGAGGTCTGGGACGACGGCTGGCACTTCACCGGCGCGGCCGAACCGTCCGGCAACGATCTCGACAGCGCCTGGTTCATCGGCCGAGCAAGCAAAGCCGACCGCGACCATCCGCTGCACGCGATCTACGCCGTCAGCTATCGCCGCACGCCGCAGAAGTTCCCGCTCGTGTGGGATCGCGACATCGACTACGTCCATGCCGTCAACGTCACGGATCGTTACCTGAACCGCGGCCTCAAGATTCCCGCAGGTTCGACCCAGGTAATGTTCCGCGTCCTCGACCGGCCAGAGGGCCAGCGCAAGGCCATGGAACTCAAGATCGTCGATGCCGACGGCGTCACGACGTTCGAGGGAAAGACCAACGACGAACGGTTCGACGCCAACGATCACTTGGCCGTCGTGCTAGAGATCGGCGCGAAATACAACGTCGAGATCGGTGCCGCCGGCACGTCAAGAATTGAGTCGATCCAGGTCAAAGAAGGCGACGAACCGATTACGTGGCACTTGGCGAAACGGCCCTCGGAAGAATCGACGAAGGACGATGCACCAAAGGACGAAACGTCAACGGACGACGCGAAAGAGTCGAAACAGGCTAGTGCCACGGCCGAGGCGATAGCGGCGTATCTCAAGAGCGACGTCGAGGCGCGACCGAAGCTAGACACCCAGGATTTTGCCCGCAAGCCGTTGTCGCGCGAGGAAGCCCAAGCGGCCCAGGCGTTGCTCTGGAAGGACCACGTGGCCCGAATTCGCGCCGAGCGGGCCGACGAAATGAAAGCCCGCGAGTTAGTCCACGGCGACCACAAGATGCCGTTCTTCTACAAGATATTCGGCGACAAGCCCGCCAAAGGCCGCAGCTTGTACATCTCCATGCACGGCGGCGGCGGAGCGCCCAAGCGCGTGAACGACTCGCAGTGGGAAAATCAGAAGCGGCTCTACGAACTCAAGGAAGGCGTCTACTGTGCTCCCCGTGCCCCGACCGATACGTGGAACCTCTGGCATCGGGGACACATCGACCCGCTGTTCGACCGGCTCATCGAGAACTTCGTTGCGTTCGAGGACGTCGACCCCGAGCGCGTATACCTGATGGGCTATTCGGCCGGCGGCGATGGCGTGTACCAACTCGCGCCCCGCATGGCAGATCGCTTCGCGGCCGCCGCCATGATGGCAGGGCATCCCAACGAAACATCTCCGCTCGGACTGCGCAATCTACCGTTTACCATTCACATGGGCGCCAACGACGCCGCCTACAACCGCAACAAAACCGCCGCCGACTGGGGCAAGAAGCTCGACGATCTCCACGAGGCCGACCCAGACGGCTACACGCACGTCGTCAAGCTCCACGAAGGCAAGGGCCACTGGATGGACCGCCAAGACGCCGAAGCGATCCCCTGGATGGCCGAGTTCCGCCGCAATTCGCTCCCCAAGAAAATCGTCTGGAAGCAAGACGACGTCGTCGGAGCAAGGTTCTATTGGCTAGCCGTCGATCCGGCGAAGGTCAGTTCGCGCGCAGACGTCACCGCCACGCGCGACGAACAAACCATCGACATCGCGGCCAGCGGCGTAGAGCAAATCACCATCCGGCTCTGCGATGCGATCTGCAATCTCGACGAACCGCTAACGATCACCTCCGGCGGCACAACATTGTTCAGCGGCAAGGTCGATCGAACGATCGCCACGCTTGCCAAGACGCTTGCGGAGCGAGGCGATCCCAAGGCGGTTTTCGCCGCAGAGCAAACTGTCGAACTACCATCGCGTCCGGAGAATTAGTCTTTAGCGACGCCATACATCGCGTCGCTTGTTGGCTGGCGTCCGGCGAACGCGCTAATCGACATCGCGAATTCTAACCGGCGTGCCGTCAGGTAAGTCCTTGATCTGATCGTGGATGCTTGCAAGGACGCCGTAATGCTCGCGGACCGGGGCGATCCACGTGTTGTTGACAGAGTAATCGCCGCCAAGAACCGGTGGCACGGTGTAGCTGTAGCAACGACCATGGTCGAGCTTCATGCCGTTGGCGACCAGTTCGTCAACGAGCGGCCTCATTAGCCATTCGTTCGCGTTGTCGGCTTCATCAAGCCGCTTGTGGAAATCGTCGCGATCGTCGGCGATTCGCTGAAACGTTCCGGCACCTACGTCGAGCAACCACACGCTTCCATCGTTCACAATTACAAACAGGTCACCGAAACGGTTCGCAAAACGCAGCGTGAACTCCGACGGAACGAAACGTGACCAATCGGCGAGCAGCATTGGCCAGTCGTAGTCGCGGTCGTCAAGTAGATAGTCGTGGATTGACACGAAACGCTCGACGTTTATGTTACGTGCCCCGCACACAACGGAAGTTCACAAGGCCGAAATCCTGTCGATGCCGGGTCAATTTACGGCCGGCTGAGGACGTAGATCAACACGCCGACGAGCGAGATCGCAACGATCGCCAATAAGCAAATTGCCACGATGGTGGACGACTTCGAACGCCGCGACTTCACGTACCGCGCGGCCGTGGCGTTTACAGTTTCCGCGGCCGTCGTTGTCGCTGGGACGACGGCTGACGTCGCAAGGCCAGCCCCAGCCGCGAAGGCCGGCACTGTTTTCGTTGCCAGTTGCGGAAGCACCTCGCCGGCCAGCCGCCAGTCGGTCCAGCCGTCGCGCCACACGAGCGCGTCGGCGGTCACGCGACGCTGCGTGATCCATTGACGAAAGATTTCGCCGGGAGCGGGCCCGTATTGACCGCCCGTTCGCGGGCGTACGTACCAAACGGCCTGCGGCGCTTCGGCAATCGGGTCCGTCCCGACCCCGGCCGGACTCGCCACGACCGGCCCGGCAGGCGGTGCGGACACGGCGGCCGCTGCGGCGGACAAATCGGCGCCGAACGAAGGCGACGCGACGGGGCCGCCGGCATGGGCCGAAACCGGAGCAGCGGTCGCGGTCGAAGCATGCGACGACGCGCTTGGCGACGATGCGCTTGGAGAAGATGTACTCTGCGACGCAGCGCGATTCTGCATCCCGCCGCTTCCGTTATCGCTGCTCGCGCTCGGCGCGGTCGGAGTGACCGCGTCCTGGGATTCGAGTGGCACGACGACCTTGGTGCCGCATTTTGGACAGAGCGCGCGCTTTCCAGCGAGGAAAGCCTTGACGTTGATCTTGTGTCCGTTGGGACACTGAAACCGAATGCCCATGAATTTGCCTCGCCCGCGAGAAAACGTCTGTTCCGAGACATCGCGGCGTTCTTGTTTGTTGCGACTCGACCCGGATATCGGCCCGGAGTTCGGCGTGTCGCTAGGCTCTATTATAGTTCGGACGGTCCTGCGGAGAAATCACGCAGTTGCCACGCGCGTCCCCGAATCGACGGGGGGCTGTTGGATTGGGCGACGCGAAACGATGGCGAGGTCCGTTCGTGCGGCATGTAGCGGATGTGAGGACGCGGTCGATCGAAAAGCCCGCACCGAATCGCGAAACCCGTCGCGAAATCCGTCGCGAAACACCAATACGCGGGTGGCACCGCCCCGGCACGACGCGCCGGCGACCGGCTAAGCCTTGGCCTGATTTTTCCTTGCTCCGGCGGTAATCCAAGGTTATACCTTCACTGTAGACGTGGTGACCCCACCGCTAGAACCAATTGCGCCAGGATCGACCGCGTCTTACGAATGCTCGACGCCGCCGCGGACGGCTGGCGACTCGACATGCTCGGTTGCGGCGGTTACGATCCGCCCATCCCACTTCTTCACACCTGAGAAAAACTCGCATGGACGACCGAGCACACGATGGCCCGCTGGAAGTCGCCCTCGTTGGCGACATGACGGACAACGAAGGCGATCTTACGGAAAAGCTGCTCGGCGTTCCGCCCGGCGGACGTTGCACGCTCTACATCGACTCGCCTGGCGGCAGTCCGTACTGTGCCATCTCGCTGCTGACGCTGATCAAGTTGCGAAACCTCAAAGCGACGGGCATCGTGACCGGCGAATGCTCGTCGGCCGCGCTGTGGCCGTTCGCGGCCTGCACGAAGCGATACGTTACGCCGTACAGCGTCCTGCTGTTCCATCCGATGAAGTGGCAGAGCGAAGAGCACGTCGGTTTGGCGGAAGCATCGGAGTGGGCGAGACACTTTGGCCAACTCGAGCAAGATATGGACGTTCTGCTGGCCGAAATGTTTGGCATGCCGCAGGACGAGATTAACAAATGGATTCACCCGGGCCGCTACGTCGGCGGACGCGAACTTGCCGAAGCTGGCCTAGCCGAATTGATCGATCTCAAATCGATGCCGCGCTCCGAAAACAACGGGGCCGCGACGACGCGCAAGAAAGTTCGATCGCGGGCCTAGCATTCGCGCCAACGCAACGGTGTCGCACGCGGCGCATGCTCTCGCCGGCGGTTTACAGCATCCCATGTCGCTTCCGTAGTATCCACTCGCTGGCGAGAAGCGAGAGGAACAGAATCGGAACGGGCCAACTGTTCCACAGCGAAACGTCGGGCAGCCTGGTTGTGGCGGCGTGGCGACCCTCTGGCAGATCGTCGACGAGCGACGCGGCTTTATCCGGAAAGTACAGCCGGCCGAAGCTGCTTCGCGTTGCCGCGGTCAGGTCGGCTAAGTCTATTTCTACGCGATCCAATTCGCCCGGCGGGGGCAGAACGACGAAGTCGACCGCAGGCGCGAAGCCTTCGATCTGCGGCGAGACGAGTCGCGCAGCGTAGCTTCCTTCGGAAAGGTCGGTCACATTCCCGATGAATCGCACGGCTCGATCGGCCGATCGCCGCAGGCCGACGATTCGGCGGTCGCCGCCGCCTTCAATCGCGACGCTAATCGGCTGTTCCTCGTCGGGAGCGTCCTGCTCGGAAATGAATCGAAGCTGTAGTTCCACCGGCGTTCCTCGACGGTACTCTCGTCGGTCTGTCGTCAACTCGGCGCGACGGTCCTGCCCAAGCAGCTTCGTGTGGGCGAGAAACCGAATCGCCTGAAGCCAGTATCGCGCGTAGTGTCGTCCGCCGGCGTCGTTCTGCCAGAGATACGTCGCGTCAAATCCGTGAAAGAGCGTTTTGCCGGGCCAAGTGGCGTGAAGCGTCGCGATCAGTGGCAACGGTTGGGCCTGGTTGGCTTGCTCGTTCGGATGTACGGCGAGCGCGAGGGCCCCGCCCTTGAGACGCGCCGCTCGATAGTACCAATACTGTTTGGCAAGACCGCCCCATAGCCGCTCGTTCTCGTCGGGCGAATCGGCAAGCCGCATTTGCGGGAACGACGCCCCGGCCACCGTCGGAGAGAACGCGAACGGTTCGACGAACGATTGCGGCACGCCGCCGCGCTGGCTCGGAGGAATCTCAACGGGAACGAGCGGATCGAGCGGCGTGCGGGCATAGGCGGCAGGCATGAAGTTTGGGCCCGCCAGTAGCGCGACTCCTCCGGCCCGCTTTTCCACGAAATCGCGAACCGCGCCCACGAACGACGAGCCAAGAAACGTCGGATCGACGTCGCCGAGGATGACGACATCGTACGAAAAAATCTCGTCCACGCGGACCGGAAGCGCAGCGAGCATCGTCGCGTCGTTGCGCACGAGATCGCGATCGGCATCGGCAAGCACGACGCGAAGCTCGACGGATGGCTCGCGCTCGAGGAAATGCTTGAGAAAGCGGTATTCGTAGCGAGGTTGGCCGTCGACTAGCAACACGCGAATTGTCTGTTTGACGACGGTCAGCGTGCGATGCCGAGTGTTGTTAGCAAGGTTGAACTCGCCATCGAGCGGCTCCGCCTCGACCACAAAGCGGAATTGGCCGGGCTCCGGCGGCTGCCAAGCAAGGTGGATCGGATGTTCTTCGTCATCGCCAACGACGGAAATCGACGTTTCCGCAAGGACGCCGTCTGAATCCGCCTCGCGCAACGCGATGCGGACATTCTTTCCCGCGAATCCAAGCACGTTGACGCGGCCATCGAAGTAGACCACGTCGCCGGCAAAAACGACGTCGGGCGCGGACAGATCGCCTAGTTCGACGTCCCGCGGCGGGCGCTGGCTTCCGAGCGCAACGGCAAACAGCGGCGCGCCGCAGCGACGGCAGTCGGCGGCGACTTCGCCGAGCGTGCGGCCGTCCGTGGTGATACCGTCGGTCAGCGCGATGACTGCCGCGACAGCGCGCCCCTGCTGCTCGTCGAGCGCCCTCCGGACGGCATCGCCCAGCCGCGAGTGCTCGCCGCGCGACTTCGCCGCGAGAATCTCGCCGCGAACATCATCGGCCGCTTCTGCCACGTCCGCGACGAAATACAGCCGCACTCGATAGCGGCGAACGAGCTCGTCGAGTAGTCCCCGGTCGGCGTCGAGCAGCAACTCCTTAGCAACATTGAGACGCGTCGGGCGATCGAGCTTGAGTTCCGCCAATCGCCCTTTCCACTTCGCCGCCTCGCCAAGTTCGACGCCGTCCGGCCAATCCATGCTCTTTGAAACATCGACGACGACGATGACGGTTGGCAGGTCCGTTCGTTCTAACGCGAGCATCCACCGTGCGAGCATGGCGAGCAGTAGAAGAATCGTCGTCAATCGCAGCCCGGCCATCAACAGCCGCATCCGCCGCCGCGCCGCGCCGACGTCGTGCCAATACGCCGCGAGAACGAGAATAGCCGCCGCCAGGACCGCCAGTACGCCGGCCCACGTCGGCCAATTCCAAAACTCCAGCAGCCGCCAGGCGACGCCGTGCCCACCGCCGGCGTCCACGCCCAACCATTTCGACAGCCAATCGGGGAGAATTCCGCTCATCGTTCGCCGATACGCCTACGAGGCTTCGCTACGCCATACGTCTGCCGAGTAGCCACGCACATGCCGTCTCGGCGACAACCAGCGCTAATAGACCACACAGCAGGGCGACGTGCCAATCGTCGCGCGCCGTCGTAACGACCGCGCCTTCGGGCGTCGAATCCAATTCGCCGGCCACGACGCTTACCGAATCGGGCAACTCATCGCGCGTCGCCCGCGTGAGATCGCTCTCCGCGGAGTCCAAGTTTACCGCGAACGCCTCGGCCGACTCGGTTGGACTACCGGAACTACGGCGCGATTCGACGCGGTAAACGCCGCTCGTCGTCGTATCGACGAACTCCCATCGCCGGCGTCCGTCGCTTTCCGCGACGATCGAAGCAATCTGCTCGGCGATCGCGCTCGGCGACTGCACCACAATTTCTGCATCGCGCGACGCGCCGGGAATCGTCCCGCCGAGCGACATACCGACGGAAACATTGCGCGAGTCCGATCGTCCGCCGACGACGAATCGCAGCGATTCCTGCACGACGGGCAGAAAACTTTGCCAGACGGGCCAATACGTCCAAGGCTCTTTCGTCGTGGAATCGATCGATGCGAGCGAACCGTCCGTGGCGAATGCGAGCACTCTCCCTTTGCCGAAGCGTCGTTCGACGGCGAGCGAATCGCCCGTTTCGGCGATTCGCATGAAGGTCTGCGTCGCATCGTCCGTCGTCGCGAGCTGGAAATAGCGTTGAATCGGCGTGCGAACGAGTGTCGCGTCCTGCTGGCCACGAAACGGGTCGAGGATAGCATGAGAGAAATCCATCGGATCGATCGTGTATGCGCCCCAAGGCGACGGCCGCACGACCGACGCCGGTAACAATCCGGCAAGGTCGCCGGACGTCATGGCGTTGTAGGCGCTGGCTTCGACCATGTCTCCGAGAAACCAGATTAATCCGCCGCCGCGCCGCACGAAGTCGCTTACGCGGCGCAGCTCTTCGACGCCAAGCGACGGGACGTTGCATAGCACCACTGCATCGTAGTCGTCGAGCGCCAAGCCCGAGCGCAGCAGCGCCGGCGAGACAACGTTCGATTCGAAACTTGCTCCCGCCGCTTCTTTGGGCGCGACGGCAATGCTAATAAAATCGGCACTCCCCGGCTTGCCGCTGACGCACAATGTATGCAGTCGATCGCGAACTTCAACCACCAGCCAGCGGCGATTGTCGATGTCCAGCGCGTCGCCTGGCGGAGCGATTCGTGCTTCGAGCGTTTGTTGTCCGGCGGTGGCGAATCGATAGGAGAAGGCCACCGTCGCATCGCCGCGAGCCGCCAGTTCGCGCACGCCCTGTTGTGCGACGCGGCGACCATCGACCAGCAACTCGACCGCGATGTCGCTGCGCGGGATGTCCGAACAATTGCGGACTGTCGCGAATACCGTGTTCTCGACGTTCGGCAGCGCAAGGGAGTCATCGAGCGCGAGTCTTGCGATGGCAACGTTGGACGCCGATCGCGACCCTAGCTCGACGATCCGCAGGTCCGCTTCCGCCGCCAGCGCGTCGAACTGCGCCAGTATGGCGTCGTCGCGAACGCCAATCGAACCGCTCGTACGGCCCCATGTGTTGCGGCCAAGATCGGTAAGAAACACGACCTCTTGCCGCACCAGCGGTGGCCAGGCCTTCGGCGCCGACGTGACCATGTCGCGAATCAAGGCGAGCGCGCCGGGCAAGTCCGCCCTTCCGTGAGGCAGTTCGAGCGCGCCGACCGCGTCCGCAAAGGCTTGCCGATCGGTGCTCGGCGTTCGGACGATCGCTCGTGCCGGAGCAGCCATCATAACGAGCGAAAAGGCGTCGTCGCGTCGTTCGTCCCGTTCAATTTGGCGTACGATCGCGTCTTTAGCGGCGTCGAATAGCGTTTCGCCTGCGGCCGATTGGCCCATCGAGAATGAGCCGTCGAGGACGAAGATGGTATGCACGCGCTGTTGCGGCGGCGCGATCGATTCCGACGCCTCGCGGTACGGTCCGGCCGCCGCGACGACGAACAACAAAATGATCAGCGTCCGCAGCACAAGCAGAAGCCAATTCTCCAAGCGAATTCGTCGCGATTGCCGCCGCGCAGCCGCCAGCAGAAAATCCATCGCCGCCCACGGCGTCGTCTGATAGCGACGGCGGCTGAGCAAGTGAATCAACAAGGGCAACGCCGCGCCTGCACCCCAAAACAGCAACCACGGCTGCTCCCAGAGCAGCGCCAGCGGTGGCAAGACGGCGGCTACATGCGGAGCGCTCATGCCGACTTCGCTTCCCGCGCGGCCAGAAGCCGCGCCAGCGTGTCCTCGAGCGACGCATCGGTTCGCAGCACGACGTGGTCGATCGACAACTCGCGGCAGCCCCGCCGAGCGGCCGCAAGAAACGCCGAAAACTCCGCCAGGTACGCTTTGCGCAAGGCGAGCGGATGGGCAAGGATTTCGTCGTCGGTCTCCACGGACTCAAACAGCGTCGTCCGGCGGAACGGAAAGTCGATTTCCGCGGCGTCGAGTACGTGTAGTACGATCACATCGTGGCGACGGTGCCGCAAGTGCTTCAGGCCGGCGATCAACTTGGGCACGTCGTCGAACAAGTCAGAGAGTACGATCACCAGCCCACGATCGACGAATCGCTCGGCGAGCTGGTGCAACACCGGACCGATCGACGTCGGCCGATCGTCGCCCGTCACGTCCAGCGATTCGACGACGTGTCGCCAATGCTCCGCCCCACGCCCCGGCCGCACAAACTGCCGTACTTCGCTGTCGAATGTCGCCAGCGCCACGCTGTCCTGCTGCCGCGTGACCAGATAGGCGAGGCTCGCCGCGGCCCGCTGAGCATACTCCAGCTTTGACATCGCCGCGCCCGGCCCGCGATAACCCATGCTCGCGCTCGTGTCGACCGCGAAGTAGCACACGAGGTTGGTCTCTTCCTCGTACTGCTTGAGGTAAAACTTGTCGCTGCGGCCGAAAACCTTCCAATCGACGTAGCGAAGATCGTCGCCTGGCGAGTATTCGCGGTGCTCGGCGAATTCGACCGACAATCCGCGCAGCGGGCTGCGATGCATGCCGGCCATGTGCCCCAGGGCCGCCCGGCGCGAGCGCAACTTCGCTCCGGCGAGCCTAGCGAGCGTCCGCGGATCGAAATACTTGCGGTAGTCGGCCACGACCGGCTCCTGGTTGGCCGTCGACCGAAACGGACTCGATCAAGCGGCGAACGATTTCGTCGGTCGTGATCGCTTCAGCTTCGGCGTTGAAGTTGGTAACGATGCGATGGCGAAGCACGCAATGTGCAACCGCCTGCACGTCCTCGATCTCGGCGCAGTGCCGCCCACGCAAGGCCGCGCGTGCCTTGGCAGCGAGCACCAAGCATTGGCTCGCCCTGGGTCCGGCGCCCCATTGCACGAACTCCGCCACGAAAGCCGGCGCGTCCGCGTTGCCGCGGCGCGTTCGACGAGCAAGTTGCAATGCGTAGCGCATCACGTGATCCGCCACCGGCACACGTCGCACCAGCGCCGACAGCGCCACGATCTCCTCGGCCGAAAGCACGGCCGACGTTGCCTGCCTTACGTCCGTCGTCGTCTGCTTCACGATTTCAAGCTCTTCCTCCTCGCTCGGATAGTCGACCAGAATGCTCAGCATGAACCGATCGAGCTGCGCCTCGGGCAGCGGGTATGTCCCTTCCTGCTCGATCGGGTTCTGCGTGGCCAACACAAAGAACGGCTCGGCCAGCGTCCGCCGCTCGCCGCCAACCGTCACTTGATGCTCCTGCATCGCTTCGAGAAGCGCGGCCTGCGTCTTTGGCGGCGTGCGGTTGATTTCGTCGGCCAGAATCACGTTGCCGAAGATCGGCCCAGGCAGAAATCGCAGCGACCGATTTCCCGTCGCCTTGTCTTCCTGAATCACTTCAGTGCCCGTAATGTCGGCCGGCATCAAGTCGGGCGTGAACTGAATTCGGCTGAAGTCCAGCGAAAGGCAATCGGCCAGCGTGCGGATCATCAGCGTCTTGGCCAATCCCGGCACGCCAATCAGCAGACCGTGTCCTCCGGCAAACAGCGCGATCAACAATTCCTCGATCACCCGCTGCTGTCCGACAATCACACGACCCAACTCACCGGCAATGCGGCGATACGCCTCGCTCAAGGCGGCGACGGCCTCGACGTCGTCGGTGGGAACCATGTGAAGTAGGGGGCGAGGGGCAGGGGCTGCAAGTCAGCGACACGCCTTACCGCGACACAAAGGCGCGCGGCCATCCGCAATTCAGTTTAGAGCAGGGACGTGGCTCTGACCACGGGGGCGACGCCGCAACCGCCCGCCTAGTGTGAGCGTCTCGATTGTGGGTGGAAAATCGGGTCTATTGATGGCGTGTTGGCAATTGGGGGGTGAATTTGCTTTCAAGGAGGCCGACGATGAACGCGCGCCAGTCGGAAAGAGATTGAGTTGAGCGACGACGAGCGGCAGTTGTACGAGCGGCAAAAAAAGGGATGGGTACGCGGGCGCTAGCTTGGTTTGCGAGCGCTGTAAGCACGACGCGCGATTCGTCGAGCGGCGGCCGAATACGTACACGAGCCTCGTCGGAAGCATCCGCTTGGACCGCTGCTACTACCACTGTCGGGCGTGCGTTCGCGGTCATCTTCCATGGGTGCAAGAGCTGGGGCTCACCGACAATAGTCTCACGCCGGCCGCGGCCGAGATCACGTGCATCGCCGGCGTGCAAACCAGTTTTTCCAAAGCCAGCGACGTCACGCTTCGCAAACTCATCGGTCTGCGATTGAGTGAATCGACCGTCGAACGCACCACCGAATCGACGGGCGAACGACTCGATGGCTTGCTGAAAGATCGCGTGCGGTTGGGCGAGCCGTGCGCGTGGAAGTGGCAACGCGACGCGTGCGGACGCAAGTGCGGTTACGTCAGCCTCGACGCTACCGGCGTGCGTCAGCAAGGACCGCGCGGCGCGCGTGCGGAAGGTCGCATGGCGTATGTCGGCATGATTTACAACTCGCAAAGCGAGCACGACGACGATCATCCGCCGACGCATCAAGTGCGATATTTGGCGGGCTACTACGACTTGGACACGCTCGGCGCGGAGCTTCGCCGGCAGGCCGATCACGTCGGCTGGAACGACGTCGGCCGGAACGACCACCCAAATTTACCCACAATCATGACGCCCACACTCTTGAGCTTTGGTTGGCTGAAGCCTCTGGGCAGCGGCTGGCGCGGTCGCTGGCCTTTGCGGAATGTAACCGGGGATGCTGGCCGGAGTTGCGTTTTCTTTGGCCGGCCGGCATTTGGTCTGATCTGGTCTGAGAGCTTGCCGCGTGGCGCTACACCGCCGAAGCCGCCCCGTCGCTGCCGGAATGGACAAGGTGCCGGAATGGACAGGTGCGGGAATGGACTGCTGGAGGAGCCAGCAGCGGCCGTGGGGCGCCTGGACTTCGGGCTTGGGCAACGGGGCTGGCTCATCGCGCTAGCTCTTTACGCGGGGGGACTGGCGATAGCGTTGCTTGCTACGGGTGATGTTTGGGCAGCGGCGGCCACTCGCTTCTGCCGTCAGGAAAGGTGTGCTGCTGGCGGCCGTTTTTTCGGAATTATCCGAAACATTGGAATTCTTTTCCCAGATTGCCGAAACGATATGGTGGACACGATCCATACGACGCGCACACATTCCCTTTGCGTTCCGTAACCGTCAGGGTGGGCCAGCGACATGATGATTGAACGACATACCCTTCTGGGAATCTGTTTGGCTTGTACGACTGCGCTCGTTGGCGCGACGACCGTTTTTGGCCAAGCGCCATCGGCGTACGACGCGCCGCTTCCGCGGCCGCGGGCGAGAGCGCCCGCAGCGGCGGAAGCGACCGTCCGCGAGAGCACAGACGCCCCCGTGAAGGCGAGCCATAAGGAATTGATCGAAACTCGGCCGAAGATCGGCGCGATGCCGGTCGCTTCGGAACGAGTCTCGCGCGGTGGTGCTCGACCGCTGCCCATCGAGGGAAAATGGCAGAATGTCGTGACGACGTTCGAGCCGGACTGCGGGCCGCGCGATATGCGCGACTTTTCGCCGCAAGCAGGAATGACGGGCGAGTTGTACGACGAGTACAAAGGGGTGAACGACCGCTGGTGGGTCGAATTGGATTACCTGCGATGGCGGGCCCGAGGATACGATGTTCCCGCACTGGTCACGCAAAGCCCGGTGGGGACGGCGCCCGCGAACGCTGGGCGTCTGCCGGGCGCGGAAGTTTTGTTCGGCGATGAGTCGCTGGCCGGGGACTGGCGCAACGGCGGCCGAGCTCGCTTGGGATGGTGGGCCGTCGACGGGCAGTTCGTCGGCTACCAAGCCGAGTATTTCGGCCTCGAAGGCCAAAGCAACGACTTCAACGCGGCGAGCACTTCCGCCGGACCGCTGCTGGCGCGGCCGTTCTTTAATTCAGCGCTGGGGATCGAGGACGCCTCGTTGCTGTCCGGTCCGGGATTGACGATCGATCTCGGCCAAGGACCATTCACGTACGACGTCGACGGAGCGATCAACATTTCGACTTCGAGCGACATCCACTCGTTCGCGCTGACGCGGCGACACGTTTTGTGGACCGACTTTGAACGCAACATTCGCACGGATTGGCTATTCGGCTATCGTTATTTCCGGCTCGACGAAGGGATCAACATCACCGACGTGGTGGCGCTGAATAATCCGTCGGGCGGCATCGTGGCGCCGGGGACGCTAATTCGCCGCATCGATGAGTTCGATACGACGAATGACTTCCACGGCGGCGAGCTCGGTTTGTCGGGTGAGATTCACCGCGGCCGCTGGTCGATGGAGATGTTGGGTAAGCTGGCCGTGGGCAATACGGAGCAAAGCGTCAACGTTCGCGGCAACACGGCGATTAATCCCGGCGGCGTGGTCGGTTTCGTGCCGAGTCCTGGCTTGGGTGGATTTTTGGCTCAGCCCGACTTGAACATCGGCCGCCAGGTTCGCAACGCATTCACGCTGATGCCGGAAGCGGAAATGGCCGTTGCCTATCAGGTGAACGACTACGTTAGCTTTCATCTTGGAGCGAACGTCGTGTATGCCAACCGCGTCGCGCGGCCGGGCAACCAGATCGATCCCAATGTGAATCCGACGCTGTTCCCGCCGGCTCCAGCCCCGTCGGGGCCAGGGACGCCCGAGTCCAAGTTCGACCAGACGTATTTGTTGCTATACGGTTTCAACGCGGGCATGGAAGTACGCTGGTAGGTTTCTCGCCAAGTGCGTGCATGGCGGCGACGGGTTCGGCTGGCACGGTCGCGTTTATGACTGACGCCGTCCTCGACGATATACGATGGCTAACGAGCGCCGCCGCCGAGCGATGGCTACGGATGGCGGAAGTGTTGGCGGACGAGCCTCTGTCGTGCGCCGAACGATTGCGGCGCGAACTCTCCGCGGCGCGGGCCGCGATCGTGTTGGAGCAGACGTTACTTCGTCGGCGGGCACGTCGGAAATTCTCGGCAGCGGCGGACATGTTCTTTACGCCGCGCGGGTTGGAGCAGGCGACCGACGAACGGATTGCCGCCCATAAGCGCGGCCGATTTTCGTCCGTCGGCCCCGTCGCGGACCTTTGCTGTGGCATTGGCGGCGATCTCGTCTCGTTGGCGGCGCGAGGGCCGGTGGTTGGTGTCGACCGCGATGAGGTTACGGCGCTGATCGCGAGTGCGAACCTTGCGGTCGCGACGAAGCGCCTCGCGGCGATAGGGGAATTGGTGCCGGACGCGGCTCAAGTGCTTTGTGGCGACGCCGTCGCCTACGACGTGGGCGAGTCAGCCGCGTGGCATATCGATCCGGACCGTCGGCCGAAAGGAAAACGAACGACGCACGTGGCGATGCACGAACCGTGCGACACGGCGATCGACGGGCTGCGGCAGGCGAATGCCGATGCCGCGGTTAAGCTGGCACCGGCGGCGGAGGTGCCAGCGCACTGGGCGGCGGAAGCCGAGCTGGAATGGATCGGGCGCGATCGGCAGTGCCAGCAGCTCGTTGCGTGGTTCGGCGGATTGGCTGGGAAGGTTGGCATGCGTCGCGCTTCGGTACTTAGCGCGGACGCGGTTCATACATTCGTTGGCGAACGTGGCGTTCGCGCCGAGCTGGCCGCCGGCGTAGGGCGGTTCGTGTACGAGCCGCACGCCGCGGTATTGGCCGCCGACCTGTGGGGCGACTTGGCGAAGCAGCATGTGCTTTCGGCCGTCGAACCGCGGATTCCCTATCTGACGGCGGACGTGCGAATCGACGACCCGCTGCTGGCGCGATTCGAGGTGCTCGACGTGCTTCCGCTAAGAAAGCGGCGGCTGAAGGGACTCTTGAAAGAACGCCGTGCGGGCCGATTGGAAGTCAAGAAGCGGGGCGTTGAGATCGATCCGGATTTGCTGCGGCGCGAACTGGCCGTTGAGGGCGACGAGCAATTGACGCTGCTCGTTACACGGCGGGCACGGAAAACGATCGCCATTATCGCACGCCGCGATGCGCCTTAATGGCAGGAGTGAACGCGCCGTCGCAGGAATCGGCCGTCGCGGGAATCGTTCGTGCGCGGGGCCTACTCCGTCGCCCTGACGATTTCAATTTCCACCGATTCGCCTTGCGGCGATGCGATGATTGCGAACAGGCGGAATGGAAGTTTCGCCTTCTTATGCAACTCGGTGATTAGTTCCTCGACGGCCGGCATCGTGTCGAGCAATTCGTCGATCTGCGACTTGTCGGCGTCGGCTTTGTCGAAATTAGTTTGAGCTTCGGCCAGTTGCGCGACGACGCGGCCGAGTTCGCGCTGCAGCAGGGCGCGCTGCGGCGGCAACGTCAGTAGTTGTTTCTCGATATTTTCCTTCTGCCTGCGCATGTCGACCATGCCCCGCTGCAACTGCGTCCATTGCTTGTCAATGCGGATCTTTCGCACGCCGTAGTTCTTTTTGGTCTCCGCCACGTGCGACAACGACAGCGAGTAGTTGCCCTGGGCGTTGACGATGCGCGGCGTAATGCGCAGATGCAGGCCGGTGCGGAGCGCTTGTGGTTCGATGGAGAGTTCGGGCCGGTTTTCTTCGTCGAGCGCCGCGAGCGAGACGACGATTTTCTCACGAGTTGGCGACTGAAACGCGGCGCGGTGGCGGTCGTTCTCGAACCGCGCTTCCCAGGGAAGCGCGTCAATCGGCCCGATTTCGAGCACTAGTGCTTCGGCTTTGGGCGCGGCGTCGAGAGGAATTTCGACGAGGCTGGCGGGCGTACTCAGATCGAGGACCAGCGCCGGACGGACCGCCGGCGCGCGTAGGGCGAGCGAGGCCGCCTGGCCGGCAGCGCGTAGCCGCAGCAGGCAGTTTTGCAATTGGGCGGCATGCGGTGCGGCGGCTGCCGATGCGCGCCATTGGAATTGGATCGCGGCACCGTCGATCCAGACGTCCGCCAGCACGATTGCGGTCGGGCCGGAGCCGCCGTCGCGGTCGTCGGGTTCACCTTTTTCGAGCAAACGCACTTGCCACCGAGGCGGCTGCGTGCTTTCGCTGGCGACGATGTCGAGAATTTGTCCGGCGTCCAACGCGGCGGCATCCGGGATGAGCGTCAATTCGTCGACGGTTGCGGCCGGCGAACCGGCCCATGCGACCAACTTCTGCGGCGTTGATTCGGTGATGGGCGGAAGCGATACGTGCCGCGGAAAGTTCTTGAACGGATTGACTGGTCGTTCGTCGGCCTCGCGGGGTGGCTCGACACTCTCGCCGTTTTGAGTACCGTTTGCGGCGTCGCCGTTGGCGGGAACGGTGTTGGCGGGGACTGGCGATCTTTCGCCGGCGGTCCCGCGCACGTCGGGCGTGGGTGTTGTTGCCTTTGGTTCGCCATCGCCCTCGGAGGTTGCGTCGGGAACGTCGGCTCGCGGCTTCGTCGAAGGCGCGTCTGGGCCTTGCCCGTCGTCTTCGGCGACGCCTTTCGTGGGAGGAAACAGGCCGAGTGGATCGACGTCGGCGAATTTGCCGAGCACGAAGAAAACCAGAATCAGGGCGACGAGGCCGCCAAAGGCGGCGCTGATCCATATAGATGCGCGGCTGCCTAGATCGCCGCGAGGATCTCTGGAAAGCGACGCCGCGGCGGCGGCCGCCGGAGCCTTGCCGATGGCGGCGTCGAGATCGCCAGCGCCGAGAAGGTCGAGGGATTCATCGTCGCTGATGTTTGCGAGCGGCTCGATGTTACTATTGCCGTTGCTAATGCCGCGACCGCCGCGTTTCGTGGATGCGGCGGCCAAGGAACTTGCGGACGCATCGCGTGCTTCCGCCGCTGCCGCGGCAATCTTTTTCCGCAGCGCCAGGTCGTAGGCGAGCTTGCGATCGTCGTCGAGAAGCGTGACGCGGGCTTTGGAGACTTGGTTGAGCACTTGCTGCGATGCGACGGCGTGCGGACCGTTTTGCAGCGTGCGCAGATGGTTCATCCGCTGGTCGGCGGCGTTGGAAATGACGTCCAGGTCGGTCTCGAACGGGGCAATGCCCAATAGGCGATAGAAGTCCGGAGGCTGATCCTCCGGCCGAATGCCGAACCACTTGTAATACGGATCGAATTTTCCGGCCATTACGTCGATTCCCAACCGATGCCGCCCCGGCCTGCTTATTCTTAGGATACCACACGCCCGCCGCAACTTCCTCATGCGATACGCCGCCGCGGTATTGGCGTGGGCAAACGTCAGCCGCCGCGCAAGTGATCTTCGAGCATCCGCAGCACGTCCGCCTCGCTCGGCAACGGCGACGGCACAACCGCCCGCGTTCTTAGCGGAATGTCGTCCATGCGGTACATGGTGCCGGCGGATTGCAGGCCGTGGATCGCGGTTTGGATGGCGATTTTCGTGCCGGCCGCTTGGCCCGTCGGGTTTACTGTGAACGGTTCGTGGCGGCTGGCGACGTACACTGCGGGAATCCGCGCCAGATGAGCGGCCGCCGCGTTACTTAGGCGCTCGCTCGCTACGCCACCGACGATCAGTGCGGCGTCCGCTTCGCCGCGGGCGAGCACTTCGTCGGCCGTGTACTCGCCGGGACTGTATCGCGGATAGCCGCGGGCGAGGTTCACGCCGAAGGGGAATCCGGTGCGCCAGGTCATCGTTTTGTCGCCGCCTGTGATATTTCCGGCGGCGCGAATCGAGCGGCAGATGAACCGCGTGTGGTCGTTCAATTCCGCGACGAGGCGAAACAAGGTTTCGCAGTTGGCATGCCGCCCGCGCGAGTGCATTAATCCGCGGCCGAACACGATCGAGCCGAATCGGGCCTGTTTCATCTGCTCCGCCAGTTCGGTCCATGCCGTCAGCGGAACGTTCGTTTGGCGCACGACCCGATCGGCGTCGAGGCGAATTCCGCCGATCAAGGCTCGTAGCGTGTTGAGCACTTCGAAGTCGGCGTTGGGCCGGATGAAGTACGAGTTGTCGACGGACCGCGTGGTTTCGTTCTCGGCGACGTCGATGGCAATGCAGGTGCGGTCGGCGCGGCCGCGGGGTACGAACATGCCCTTGGCTTCGGCGCTGTAGCGCGTGAAAAACCGGGGATAGGTTTTTACGACGTTCGTGCCCCAGAAGACAATTAGGTTTGCGCGGTTGCGGGTTTCGCCGAGCGTGCAGGTTACTTTGCCGGCGTTTTGAAAACCCATGATCGACGGCGCGTGGCCGCCGCTGGTGGCCGTATCGACGACCGCATCTAGCCAGTCGGCGACGCCGATGGCGAGTCGCTGCGCCTCGGACGCCATGTCGGGAAGAATGTAGACGAGCGGATAGCGAGCGGCCCGCAATACCCGGGCGGCCGCGGCGACGGCGGCGTCGAGGGGAGCCGACGCGCCGTCGATGCTGGCGGCGGAGACGTTCTCTTTCGGTGGCGAAAGGAACCACGCGCGGCCATGCTGGCAGGCGTTTTCTACGCTTTCGACGCGTCCATCGCGCACGGTCAGAGCGATGTCGTCGCAGAGGCAACAACACGCGGGGCAGACGGCGTCGTGGATGACTTGGGGCGGCGGTGAATCAGGCAAGTTGACTTTCAATCGCTGGGCCGAGACCAATGTTTGCCGAATTGTTTGCTGAACGTGTCCTAAGGGAGATACGTTCGCGCGGCGCGAGAGCCGCGAGTCAACGTGACCTCGAAACGTGACCTCGAGTCGAAACGAGACCTCAGGCCACCAACTCTCGGCGCGTGGCTGCTTCCATGATCTTCTGCTCCGTCGCTTCCGCTCGCGTGAATTCACCGGTCAGGCGACCTTCGCACAGCACGAGGATTCGGTCGCTCACGGTCAGTAGCTCCGGCAATTCGCTGGAAGTGACGAGGATCGCCAGTCCCGCTCGGCACAATTCGTCCATCAATCGATACAGTTCGGCTTTCGCGCCGACATCGACGCCGCGCGTTGGATCGTCGAGCAGCAGAACGTCAGGGCGCGTAAGCAACCAACGGCCGATGATGGTTTTTTGCTGATTGCCGCCGCTGAGGCTCGTGATCGCGGCCTCCGGTCCGCTTGCCTTGACGCGAAGCTGGTCGATGATCTCGCGGGCGAGGTCGTTTTCGCGCGGTCTGCGAATCAACTTCGCCGACGTGGCGCGAGAGAGGGTGCAAGTCGTGATGTTCTCGCGGACATTTAGATGCGAGAACAGTCCCAGTCGCTTGCGATCCTCGGTCACGAGCGCGATGCCGGCCGCCATTGCCTCGGCCGGATGGCGAAACGCTACGGGCTTTCCGTGCAGCCGGACTTCGCCCGTCGGTCGCTCGGCGCTCGCGCCGAATAGGCTTTCCAGCAGTTCCGTGCGGCCGGCGCCCATCAATCCGGCGATTCCAACAATCTCTCCAGCGTGCAGCTTGAACGACACGTCTCGCAATCGCCACTGACGCGCGTGTCCGGACCAAGGAAGCGACAGTCGCTCCACTTCTAGAACGACGTCTTTTCGCGAATGCCCTTCGCCGATTCGCGCATCCTCGATGTCGCGACCGACCATCAAGTGCGTGATTTCTCGCGGCGTCGTATCCGCTCGCACGAGCGAATCCACCATGCGGCCGTCGCGGAGCACGGTAATTCTGTCGGCCAGCTGGAATACTTCGTCCATCTTATGCGAGATGTAGAGAATTGTGACGTCTTGCCTGCGCAGCCGCTCGACGACGCGAAACAGCCGCGCCACTTCGGTTTCGGTTAGTGCGCTCGTTGGTTCATCCATGATGAGAATGTTGCTGTCGAGCGAAAGCGCCTTGGCGATTTCGACCAACTGCTGGTCGCCGACGCGAAGCGAACTTGCCGGCGCGCGCGGGTCGACGTGGCATTCGAGTTGTTCGAGCAGCGCGGCGGCGCTGGCCTCCATCGCCCGGTTGTCGAGCAAACCCCACGGCGTGCGCAATTCGCGGCCTAAGTACATATTGGCCGCCGCCGAAAGTTGTTCCACCAGATTCAATTCCTGATGGATGATCGCGACGCCGTCGCGTTCGGCATCGCGGGTGCCTGTGAAACGGACAGCTTTGCCCCGCAGCATGTATCGTCCGTCGTAGTCGGTGATCACGCCGGCGAGGATCTTCATCAGCGTGCTCTTGCCCGCGCCGTTCTCGCCGACGATCGCATGGAATTCGCCGGGCGCGACGTCGATGGAAACGTCGTCTAGCGCGACGACGGCGTCGAACCGTTTGGTGACGTTGCGAATGGCGATAACCGGTTCGCTGCTTTTCATGCGCTGGCCCGCGCTGCCGTCTTGGCGGCGGCACGACGTTCGGCAATGGCGATCGCCGCGAACAGCGCCAGCGCCGTCAACGCCGTTGCGTTGCCAAAGGTCGAACCGACGAGAATCGTCGCCACCGTGCCCGCCAACAGAGTTAGAATCAAAATCGACAGCACGCCGATCGCGCCGGGAAAGAATTGTTTTCGTTCGCCGCCGCTTCGTTGGCGGACTTCGTTGAATGCAACGGCGAGTACGACGAGAAAGCCGACGATCAAGCCTTCGTAGTCGTCGGAACCGGCGCGGATTACTTTCGCGACGGCGTCGATAACGACTCGCAAGAACAGCACGCCGAGCATCACGCCTGGTATCAAACCGACTCCGCCCTGGAGGCTGCAACCGCCGACGACGGCGGCGGCGATGGCGTTCAGTTCGTAGCCTCGACCGAGCGTTTGTGGATCGGCGGAACCGACCTCTGCGGCGTAGAGAATGCCGGCGATCGACGCGGTCATCGTGCCGACGCAATACGCGAACCATTTGAGCCGGTCGGTTCGGATGCCGCTCAGCCGAGCCGCTTGTTCGTTACCGCCCATCGCGTACAGATGGCGGCCAAGCACCGTGCGGTTCATCAGCAGCCACGCGACGGCACCGAGCGTTAGGAAAACCGTTAGCGGAATCCACCAGCGGCTTCCCAACATGCCGAACGTCGGATCCTGAATGTTGATCTTGATCGACTGGTTGCCCAGTTCGCGGGTGACGGCCTGATTGAGAATTCGCGCTAAGCTGCGCAGGCCGACCAAAGAAGCCAGCGTGGCGACGAACGGCGGCAACCCCACGACCGTGATCAACCACGTGTGAAGCGTGCCTATCAAGAAGCCGACAAATAGCGTGCCGGCGATTGCCAATGCCAAGACGTGCCACGCGATGTCATTCGTCTGCGGCGAACCGCGTTCGTCCAAGGGCGAAAGAAGGAGAATGATCAAGCCGCAAATCGATCCGCCAAACGCGATCATCGATCCGGACGACAAGTCGATTCCGCCCGAAATGATCACGATCGCTGCGCCGAGAGCGAATATACCCAGCAGCGACGCCTGGCGGATGATCTCCGCCGCGTTTCTTCCTGGCAGATCGATGTATGCGCGATTGACGAGCATCGTCGCGCCGATGACCGCGACGGTGGCAAGAATCAGGCCAAGCTCGCTGCTAAAGCTTCGCGCCCAACGGCCCCATCCCGCGTCGCCGGCCGCTCGCGAAGCATCGTCCAACGACGGGCTCGCGCCGCGATTCGCCTCAGCCATCACGACCCTTTCAGGTTGCGTTCATCGAGCCACGCCTGAAAGTCCTTGAAGTAGAAGAACTTCGTCGTGTCGCGGAACATCGTGGGCTGGAGTTGAGATTTTTCGTTCGGTACGACGACGCGCAACTCGGTCGTCAGGATGTCACCGTCGGGCTCGTCGAATTTGTCGCCTTCGCCGGACCACGACGGATACATCTCTTTAATGGTGGCTGCGTCGTCGTCGATCATCGCCTTCATCAGTTTTGTGCCGAGGTAGCCCATTTGATAGGGATTCTGCACGATCATGGCATCGATGTTGCCGTCTTTCATGTGTTCGATGGCTTTGGGCGCGGCGTCGAATACGACGATGGTCGTTTGGTCGCGTAGGTCTCTTTCCTTAACGACGTCGACGATGGCGTGGGCGTTGTAGGCCCAAATGCCGACAAGCGTATTCGCGTCGGTATGATTATTAAGCACGACGCGTACGTTTTCCTCAGCCTTCGACAAATCCATGTCGTCGCCGAGGCTATCCAACTGCGTGAAACCCTCGGCCGCTTGCGCGAAGCCGTCGATGCGCTCGACGGCGTTCGCGGCGCTCTTCAAGCCCACGAATGTGGCATACTTACCGCCGGATGGTCGCAGCCCCTTGGCCGCTTTTCCCAATTCCTGGCCGCCAATGACGTTGTCCGTGCCGAGATAAGCAAACCGGGCATCGCGAAACTGCGAACGATCGACGTCCGAATCGACCGTGAGCACTTTGACGCCCTTGGCTCGCAAGTCGCGCATCGCTTGGGCGATGGCAACGTTCTTAGCATCCGTCACGGAAATCGCCACGGCGGCGATATCGGTTTGATTGGCGTATTGCTTGAGCTTGTCGACCTGCCCCTTGGGCGTGTTGTCATTCTTGTCCAACTCGGCACGATATCCAGCGGACTTAAGGTCGAGATCCGCGGCGGCCTTGTTCATCCCTTCGCGCATGGCGTCCCAGAAGGGATCGTCGCCGTTGGTCAATAGAATGATCCGCTTCGACCCGTCGCCGGAAGGCCCGCAGCCAGCGATCGCCGCACAACCGACGAAAACCGCGACCATAAGACAAGGAAACGTCGTGATTCTCCGCATGTCGCTTGTCGCCTTTGAGGTTACGAATAGGCTGGATGATGGTGTATCGCCAAACGGCCGATTTTAGGGCTGCATCGGTACGGCTGCAAGTATCGGCGCACTGCGTCGACGCTGTAGCCGACCCTGTCCGACAGGATCGCGGTTGCGGCGAGAAGCACCGCGAAAGATGCTCGTGCGGCGGTCGACCGCGAGGGAACCGCCCGCGTCTCTTGCGGCATTCGTGAAACGCCTCTGCGCGCATGTTGCAGGATGACGTCGTTCGTGCGATTGAACGTAGGTCGCGGCGGAAGAAGCCGTCCGTTGGCGCGGCAAATGGAATGCGACGCAACTTTGCCGGCTACGTCGCCAGCGCTTCGTCGACGAGAGTTTCGCACTGGGCGAATGATTCGGCGGCGGTTGCGTCTTGCGATGCTTCTTCGGCGAGTGCCTCCTCGAATCGGGCTGCTCCGACGAAGACGGTGCGGCGAAAGGGGCTGTTTTGGGTTGGGCAGTCGCCGAAGCTGATGCCGAGCGCGCGGGCCGCTTGGACCGCGGAACTGTCTCGCTCTACTTGAGACAGCCGGTTTACCGCTTGCATGATGGGGACGCAGTTGATGTCTGGCGGGTCGTAGCAGACCATTTCGCCGAAGCGGCCTTCGCAGACCATGCGGACGGCGTGGGCGCCGAATTGCGTGGCCAGCACTCGGTCGAATGTGGTTGGGGGGCCGCCGCGCTGCAAGTGGCCGAGTACTGCCGTGCGCGTGTCGCGGCGGAGCCGTCGTTCGATTTCCCTAGCGACGAGCGCCGAGATTCCGCCCAATCGAACCTGTCCGCAACCTTCTTTCGCGCCTTCTTGCACGACGATGTCGCCGTCGGGCAACTCTGCGCCTTCGGCGACGACGATCAGCGTGAACCGCTTGCCTTCCTGGTCGCGATCTAGAATGGTGTCGCAGACGTGGTCGAACGTCCAGGGGATTTCGGGAATCAAGATCACGTCGGCACCGCCGGCAATCCCGGAGTACAACGCAATCCAGCCAGCGTGACGGCCCATGACTTCGAGGACCATCACGCGCTGGTGACTTTCGGCGGTCGTTCTCAGTCGATCGAGGGCGTCGGTGGCACAGGCGACGGCGCTGTCGAATCCGAACGTGAACGCGGTGGCGGAAAGGTCGTTGTCGATCGTTTTGGGGACGCCGATGACGGGAATGCCGAACTCGTGGAACTGTTGAGCGACGGCCAGCGAACCGTCGCCGCCGATGCAGATCAGTCCGGCGATGTTCAACTGCCGCATCGTCGTGGCGACGCCTTCGAGCAGTTCGGGCTTAATGTTCACGCGGTCTTGCACGCCGACGGTGGCGGCGAATCGGCCTTTGTTCGTCGAGCCGAGAATCGTACCGCCCTGGTTGAGAATGCCGGAGGTGTTTTTTTTGTTTAGCGGTATGTAGCAAACGGGGTCTACGAGGCCTTCGTATCCGCGGAGGAATCCGACGCAGTCGTAGCCTAGTTGCTCGGCGCTGGTGACGACGCCGCGGATCACGGCGTTCAGCCCGGGGCAGTCGCCACCGCTGGTCAACACACCGATACACTGGTTGTGGCTCATTGCGATTTCCTACCGCCAAGGTGCTTGGAAGAACTTCTCTGGACGTCGTCGACACGGCACTGCCGTTGCGCGGTGCTGGCGCCGTGGTTCGCCGTAACGACTCGATGCGGAAGTGTAGGTCAATGCAATCTGGGACTGCCGGCGAAACGGGGGCTGCGAGGGCCGAAAATGACGGTTCTGCCGCCAAAATCACTTTCCATCGCTCGTCTGGCGGTTTATTGTGTGAACGAAACGCACGACGGGCCGGACGCACGCGCGATGGGCACGCACGACGGGCCGGAAGCCAAGCGGGCACCGGCCGGGCATTCTCCAACCTCAGACATTTTCCATCCTTTCAGACAATTGGAGCCACTCACGATGATTCTCGCTCGCCGCTCGCTGCTGCGCTTTGGACTCGCCACGATTCTTGCCGTTGGGCTGCAACTAGCCGTCGTCGATCGCGTCGCGACGCCGGCTGGCGCGGCCGAAGCCAATCAAGACCATGCGGCGGTCACGCCCGTTCCCCGCGATGGGAAAGGTTGGCAAGAGCGGCATGCGACGATTAACGAACGCCTGAAGCAGACGGATACGCAACTGGTCTTCATCGGCGACTCGATCACGCAGGGTTGGGAGGGCCGCGGAAAGGACGCGTGGGCGAAGTTCTATGGACCGCGCAAGGCGGTCAATATGGGCATCGGTGGAGACCGCACGCAGCACGTGCTGTGGCGGCTCGATCACGGCAACTTCGATCTAGTGAAGCCGAAGCTGGCGGTGGTGATGATCGGCACCAACAACTCGAACGGCAAGGACAATACGGCCGAGGAGATCGGCGACGGTATTGTGGCGATCGCCAAGCGGTTGCGCACGAAGCAGCCGCAGATGAAGGTGCTCATTCTGGCGACGTTCCCACGCGGCGAGAAGCCGAATGCGCAACGCGAAAAGAACGCCAAGTCGAGCGAGATTGCCAGCAAGCTGGCGGATGGCGAGATGATTCACTATTTGGATATCGGCGCGAAGTTTCTGGAAGCGGACGGGACGCTTTCGCGCGAGATCATGCCGGACTTGCTGCATCTGAATGAGAAGAGCTACACGATTTGGGCGGAGGCGATTGAGGGGAAGGTGAAGGAGCTGTTGGGTGAGTAGGGAGCGCGGTTGTTGGCGCGCTCGCGCGAGTTAGACGCGGTGCGTGCCTGGCGGCTACCGTGAACTGGTGTAATACGCTCGCGTTTGGAGATCAAACGTAAGTTCGTCGTGTTGTCGCAAGGAGACAAGCCGATTCACGGATCAACGTCCGGCAACCTGTACCAGGCGTCGTGCAATCCGGGCGAATACACGACCTTCTTGTTATGTACGAGCATGCCGCCGGCAAAGAAATTGTGCGGGGCATCGACCGTTAAATCGACGACATCGATCGCGATGGGAATCAGTTCGATTGACGAAACGGTAACCGGCATGCCATCCTTTCCGAGCAGCCGGTCTCCGGCGACGATATCCTCGGCTCGCGTCCACGCTCCGTTCGCCCATACCGGATGTTCGCGCGTCACGCGCAACGCCTTGCCCAATCGAATCGTCTGCGCTGCCATGCCGAGATGAATTGCTCGGACGCGCGTTACGACGCGCCGTCGTCGATCGGTGTCGTACCCCACGACCGAATCACCGACGCTCAAATCCTCGATGGGGCATTCGCCATCCGGCGTCTCCACGAATGTGCCCACGGCGACGCACGTATCGCCGAATCCGTCGGACACGCTCACGACGGCACCGTCCGCCCGCAACGCCATGTGCCCGAACCATTGCGACCACTTGTCCCGCTCGGAACGTGTCCCGCGGAACCGAACGTGCCGGTGGCCTTCCGCATCGTCTGCGATCGGATCGCTGCCAATGATGATCCAGTGCCATCGCCACCAGATCGCCACGGCGGCGACTTTCGCCTTGCGGCGAATGGTATCCAGGGAATTGATACCGGCCACGCGCTCCATCGCCACCGGCTCGGACGAAAACGCAATCGGCGGCGCCTTCTCGCGGAGGATTTGGCCGCTGATCCGCACCGTGTATAAGCCCAACGCATCGCAGTCCAATACGGCGTCGCCGCGCCATTTGGCTCGATTTCTCAATGGTCCATTGGCACCGCGTTCTCCTGGATCGATCACGTCTATTCCGTCCCGATCCAGTTCAAAGAACAACGTCGGTTCGTTGTAGAGGCCGCGACCGTCGCCAGCCCTTTCGGGATTGAGTTCAACGCTGCCTTCGAACTCCTCGCCGCTTGGCGACGTCACGGCAAACGTCATCGCGTTTACCGACGCCCGTGGCCAGAACCGACGTATGCGATTCCTGTCACCCAGTCCGAAGTCCTCTTCGATTGGCCCATCCGGCCGCTGCCAGTGAATCGCGATCCCCAACGGATCGCCGACGGCGACTTGCGTCAACAACGGCCGCGCCGCCGTCACCAAACCCTCGCGGCCCGGCGGCGACGATGCGATGCGAGCGGGTGCCAACTGCGGCTCCCAACGAAAGGGCATCGCCGGCGACAACAGCATCCACGCAATCGCGCTCGGCACGAACAGCGTCGCAAAAGAATAACCCAGAATTCGCATTATCGGTTTGCGCACGGCACTCACCGAACGAAAGGAATAGGATTTTGAATCGGGCAAGACGTGTCTCCAACCAGTAGAGAACCACGCCGCCGAAAAAAATCCCGTTCTTTTTTCAACGTCAGCCCGGCACCAGGCGTTGTTGGTATGCGGATTCGTATCGCTTGGTAACCGTTTGACCAGCATTAAATTCTTGTACCACGGCTTATGAAGGAACGGGTTAGGGAACGGGTAACGGGGTTGCTTCTGCCCGCCGGGTGTGCGGCTGCGGGCGGTGCGTAGCGAAGTCCGCAGCCGCACACCCGGCGGCGAACTTGGCGGGGGGCTGGTAGCCCAACGAACTGTGCGGTCGGTGATGGTTGTAATCCTCTCGCCAAGCAGCCGTCAGATGCTTGGCCTCTTGCCGGCTATCGAATATCTCCAGGGCGAGGAACTCGTCGCGCAGCCGGCTGTGAAAGCTCTCGGCGTAACCGTTCTCCCAAGGACTGCCAGGTGCGATGTACAGCGCTTGCGTGCCGACTTGGTCGAGCCAGCGGCGGATCGCATGCGCGACAAACTCCGGACCGTTGTCGCTGCGAATCGCACGCGGCACGCCACGCATCGCGAACAGCTCCGCCAACGTGTCGATTACATCCTCGCTCGTGATGCTGCGATCGACCTTCAAGGCCAAACACTCCCGCGTATGTTCATCGACGATCGACAGCCACTTTAGCTGGCTGCCCGACGTCGTTCGGTCGAAGATAAAATCCCAAGTCCAAACGTGATCCTTGCCCGTGGCCGATTGCACGTGGCACGCATTGCGGCTGTGGCCCAACTGTCGGCGTTTTCGCCGTTTCTGCGGCACTTTCAAGCCTTCGCGTCGCCACAAGCGAAGCACGCGCGTCGTGCTGGCGCTCCATGCTTCGGCTCGCAACAACGCCGCGATTCGGCGATAACCGAACCGTGGTCGCTGTGCGGCAAGCGCTCGCATTCGCGCCACCAGCGGCGCTTCGTCGTCGCGCGGCTTGGCCTCGTATCGTTGACTGCTCCGCGGCTGATCGACTGCCTTGCACGCCCTTCGCTCGGAGACCGCAAACTCTTGTTCAAGTTCGCGGACAGCCGCCCGCTTCCGGGAAGGGCTTACCAGTTTCCCTCCGTAACGTGCTTGAGCATCCGGTTGTCCAGCGTCAACTCGGCAACCACCATCTTCAGACGCTTGTTCTCGTGCTCAAGCTCTTTGAGACGCCTGGCCTCCGCGGACTTCATGCCGCCGTACTGGCTTCGCCAGCGGTCCAACGTGCTCTCGCTGACCTCCAGCGCTTGCAGAACAGCCGCCAAATCCTTGCCGGCATTGAGCATCGCGTCCGCATCTCGAAGCTTGCGAACAATCTGCTCCGGTGAATGCCGCTTCCGTCGTTTCGTCGTCATCGAAAAGGTCTCCTTGCCCAACGGGCTAAAGACCTTCATAACCGATGGATCAGGAAATCAATAGCAGGCCA
>JAJDEG010000086.1 GCA_029259895.1 Planctomycetota bacterium | reverse complement strand
TTCAAGTGCTTCTTGGACGCGGCGGTGAGCGAGCAGGTCGCGCGGATGGTGGCCATGAAGGGCGCGACCGAGAACGCCGGCGAGTTGATTAAGCAACTGTCGACGACGTACAACCGCGCTCGCCAGGGCCGCATCACCGGCGAATTGCTGGAAGTGATGGGCGGTGTCGAGGCGCTGAATAAGTAGTAGTTATAGGGCAGTGAGCAGCGGAAGAAATCGATCATGTGCGCGGCGAATGGGGCCGCGATTATTTACGCGAATTCGAGAATCACGAGTTTTCAATGGCTACGGCTACCGCAACGAAGAACACTGGGCGCGTTACGCAGGTCATCGGGTCGACGTTCGACGCCGAGTTTGCCGAAGACGCGCTGCCTGCGATTTACAACGCCGTGAAGATCGATTCCGATCACAAGGGCGTGAAGCTGAATCTGACCGGCGAGGTGCAGCAGCACTTGGGTGGCGGACGCGTTCGCTGCGTCGCCCTGGGCAGCACCGACGGCATGATGCGTGGGCAGGACGTCGTCGATACGGGCAAGCCCGTGACGGTGCCGGTCGGCAAGGCGACGCTGGGCCGCGTGTTCAACCTGCTTGGCGAACCGGTCGACGGCGGCGGCCCGGTCAAGGCCGACGATCACTGGCCGATCCATCGCCCTTCGCCTCCCATCACCGAGCTTTCGACCAGCACCGAACTGTTCGAAACCGGCATCAAGGTCATCGACCTGCTCACGCCGTTCGTCCGCGGCGGCAAGGCCGGGCTGTTCGGCGGGGCCGGCTTGGGCAAAACGGTCATTCTTACCGAACTGATCGCCCGCATCGCCAGCGCCCACGGCGGAAACTCGGTGTTCGCGGGCGTCGGTGAGCGAACCCGCGAAGGGACCGACCTGTGGTTGGAAATGCAGGAAGCCAAGATCGGCGACACGGGCCGCAGCGTCATCGAACAAACCTGCATGGTTTTCGGCCAAATGAACGAGCCGCCGGGTGCCCGCCTTCGCGTCGCCCTGTCGGCGCTGACGATGGCCGAGTATTTCCGCGACACGACTGGTACGGACACGCTGCTGTTCATCGACAACATCTTTCGTTTCTCGCAAGCGGGTAGCGAAGTGTCCGCGCTGTTGGGCCGCATGCCGTCGGCCGTCGGTTATCAGCCGACGCTGGCCACGGAAATGGGCGCGCTGCAAGAGCGGATTTGTTCGACGAATCGCGGGGCCATCACGTCGGTGCAAGCGGTGTACGTGCCGGCCGACGATCCGACCGACCCGGCCCCGGCGACGGCGTTCGGCCAGTTGGATGCGTTCATCTATCTGGAGCGGTCGATCAGCGAAAAGGGCATTTACCCGGCGGTCGATCCGCTGGCTTCGTCGAGCCGCGTGCTCGATCCGCAGTACGTCGGCGATCGGCACTACAACATCGCCCGACGGGTGCAGCGAACGTTGCAGCGGTACCGCGAGTTGCAAGACATCATCGCCATCCTCGGCGTCGAGGAATTGAGCGAGGAAGACAAGTTGATTGTGCATCGCGCTCGGCGGATCGAGCGATTCCTGTCGCAGCCGTTTCTCGTGGCCGAAGTGTTCACGGGCAAGCCGGGCGAGATCACGAAGCTGCCCGACACGATCCGCAGCTTCGAGGAAATCTGTGACGGCAAGTGGGATCACCTTTCGGAGCAGGCGTTCATGTACGTCGGTCCGATCGAGCAGGCGGAAGAGCAGCAGAAGAAATTGGCGGCGCGAGGCTAAAAATGGGGATCGGCATTCAGGATTCAGGATTCGGGGAATTCTGAGTTCGGAGACTTGCCGAATCCCGAATCCCGACCCCCGAATCCCGACATATGGCAGACCACGCAACCACATCCGCCGGCACGCTTACTTGCGTTGTCGTTACGCCCGAGCATACAGTGCTTTCGGAATCGACCGATTTCGTGGCGCTGCCGCTGTTCGACGGTGAATTGGGCGTGGCACCGAAGCACAGCCCGATGATTGGGCGGTTGGGTTTCGGCGAGATGCGGCTAGGACGCGGGACGCACGCGCGGCGATATTACGTCGACGGCGGATTCGTGCAGGTGCTCAACGACGTGGTGACGGTTCTCACCGGCCGGGCCGTCGACGCTGCCAAGCTAGACGCCGATGTCGCCCGCGAGCAACTTCGCACGGCTCAGGGACGCAAGGCGAACACGGACGAGCTTCTCGCCATCCGCGATCGGCTGATCGTACAAAGCCGCGCCCAAATTCGCATGGCGGAACGTGGCGGGTCGACTGCGCGACACTAGGGCGGCAAATTCTTTTGGGTAGGTTGGCGGTGAATTCTTCCGGAATTCGGTAAACATTCTCTCTTTCGCCGCGATAATCTTTGCGGTGGATCACTTGTCCGCGTGACTTCGCGCGAGTCGGCTTGCGCGTCGCGTGGACGTCCTTTTCGACGGCGATGGGCGGTGCTGCGCTCTTTTCTTGCGCGCCCGCATCGCGTCGGCAGCGTAGGAGGTTTCTTCATGGCGGCTCCCTCGAAATACGATACCGACTGGTTTACCGACGCGGACGACCTGGGCAAGAAAAGCGGGCTGGGGACGCGAAACACGCCGGCCGTCGAGCGGGCCATCGCGCTGGCCAAGGCGTTCGGCAAGCGCTCGGGCGGTGGCACGTTCACGCATTTGTTGCGGGAGAAGATCGCCAAGGGGCTGGTCAAACGGCTGGAGAATCCCAACTCGTTCGACCAGGGAAGCACCTGGCTGTGCGGCATCGCCACGTTCGTCCGCGTGTGGGCTTTCGATCATCCGGTCGAGTACGTCACGCTGGCCATCGATCTGTTCGAGAAGGGCAAGGGGAAGCTCATCGGGCACGGCAAGTACGCGGGCAAAAAAATCAAGCCATCGAAGGAGCTTCGCAATTCGCGACCGGCGAAGCTGTCGAACAACAGCGACTTTGACCATGCCGATTGGATCGTGCTGGCCTCGATCCGCGAGGCGTTCAACGACGTATTCAACTACTCGGCAGACGAAGGAATCTTTCGCATCAAGGCCTGGAATTTCCCCAGCGACGTCGAGCGCGAGTTTAAAGCCGCGGGCTACACGAGGGTGGTCAACAAAGCGGCCAACGGCGTCGGCGGCGGCGGTTTCCAAAACTTGAGCGAAGCGGCAGATCTCTACGAACGCGATTGGCGGGTGAT
>JAJDEG010000085.1 GCA_029259895.1 Planctomycetota bacterium | reverse complement strand
CGACGTGGTGCGCGGCGCTTCGGCCGCGGAGCGGGCGTCTGGACGAACTGGCGACGGCGCTGCGAATGGGTTCGCCCGCGGTTGTCGCCCGAGTGCAGAACGACTGGCTGCTATTGGACTTGCGATCGGTTCCCGGCCGGTTGGACGCGGCCATTCTGACGTCGGTTCACGACGCTTTGGCCCGCATGGCATCTATCTCCCGATAAGGCGACCGCCGCGTCTCGCGGGGCCCGGCCCTTTTGGGGTAGTGTATAACCAATCGACGGAAGGGTGATTTGCCCGATTGAAACGGGTATGATGGGCCAATCGCGTGCGCCATTCTCGGGTTGCGCGGACGATGGCGGTCGCGGACGACAAATTGCGGTCAAGGAGGAGATTGTCCGATGGTGAGTAACGCCGCCTAACGGTGGTCGAATGACAGGGGGGTATATGGTCGCGTTTCGTGCGAATGCTCGCAGAATGAAGAATTTCGTCTGCTCGATGCTATTCGTTGTCGTGGTTGTTGCGACGCTGCCGGCGGTCGTTTGGGGCCAGTCGAGTGAATTCGACGACTGGCGGGGTTTTGAAGACGGCAGTTGGTCTGAGGTACGCACGGTTAGCGAGACGCTGGACGAGCAGGGCACCGTCGTTAGCACGAGCACGTCTTCGGCCCGGTTGACGCTCGCGCGGTCAACAGATGGCGAGGTGACGTTGGAAGTCGGCGAAGGGACGGTCGAATATGCCGGCAAGACGTTTCCGACACCCGCGGCCAAATTGGTGCTTCGGCCTTACGGCGAGACCGACGGCGAGAAAGTCACGATCGTCGACACTTCCGAGGCCGGCTTGAACAATCTCGACGGTCGAAATCTGAAAGCCGTGATCGCCGGCGGCGACGGCACGCGCGAGGTGACCTCGGTGTTTCGCAACGCATCGACCGCGTTGCCAGCACGGCGGATCGTCAAGACGTTCGACTCCCAGGGGGAATCCATCTCGACGACGACGACGGACGAGTTTGCGGCGAACGTGCCGTATCCGGTCGGTGGCGGAATTCGCCCGACGACGTATTACGGCACGCTGTATCGCAACCATAAGTTGTCGTCGACGGCCGTTGTCGCAAAGAGTTCCGACGTGCCCGGTCATCTGGTTCACGCGACGACAGTCGAGCGCGACGCAAGCGGACGGATATTTCGCCGCACGAGCCAGGAACTGGTCGATTATCAAGCGACGCCCAAGACTCGCGGCGCGACTATCGGCGAACGCATCCAAGACCGCCGCGAGCGTCGCGACGAGCGCCGCGGGCGGCGGTAGTTTCTGTTGCTTCCGCTTGCGGCTCGACGCTCTTTGCAATGGCGCGCTGCCGAGATTCGGCAATGGCGCGCTGTCGAGAGTCGCGGCGAATTGGCATTCGCCGCCGCGTTGGATCTAGGCAACGCGGCCGGCCGATTCTTGTCCGACCAGCACGAGTTGATCGCGGAAATGCTCGATCGTCTCGGTCGGGTTGAGGTTGAAAATCGCGCGGCCGAGCGTTTGCCACTGCTTGCCGTTGAACTCGAACACGGCAGTGGCCGCCCGCAAGTTTCCCACGGCGGCGACGTGTTCCATGCCGCCGCCGTCGACGGCCTCGAAACTAATCGTACAAGCGACGAGTGCCGCCAACTGGCCGCTTTGGCGATTGCAGGCGTAAGTGACGTCGTCGTCGAAGTCGCAGTCGACCCATCGCAGTCCGCGGGGTTTTCCGGAAACGGCCGCCGTCTGGAAGAAGACGCACTCCAGCCGTTCTCGCTGTAGATGAAAATCGCGGCGCGCCTGGTCGTTCGCCGACCGGCGTCGTTGGCGGAGCCATGCCGGAATGCGCCACAGCGCGAGGGAGAACACCAACGCAACCGACGCCGTAATGATTAGCCACGTCCAAAACATCGCCGTCCTCGCTTGGCAAATCGATGCAACCGCGAGCATTCTATTCGCCCACAGGGGCCGCGGGCAAGGCAATTGGAATCGTCGATGGCCGAAGACGGCTGGCGAACCGTGTACGTCAGTCGTGGCCCGCCTTGCGGCGTGGGGGATTTTTCGACGCGGCCGCTTTACGCGGCGTGCGTTGCTCGGGCTCGGCCGCGGCTGCGATATCCACCACGCTGCCCACTTCCTGCATCGATAGCACGAAGATTTTCCCGTCGCCCATACGGCCGGTGCGGGCGACTTCGACGATCTGGCGAACGACTTCGTCGACGCGCGAGTCGTCGACCCATAGGCTGAACTCGACTTTGGGCAGAAACGCCATCGAGTATTCGCTGTCGCCGTATTGATCGAGGTAGTTCTTCTGCCGGCCGTAGCCCTTCACCTCGCGGACGCTACAGGCCTCTATGGGCGCGAGCCGCAGGCTTTCGAGTACCTTTTCCGCCAAAAACGGTTTGATTACGGCGATCACTTGTTTCATCGACGTCAGATTCCTTCGAACTGCGGTCCTTGGTGCGGACGCCCCGGATACAAGATCAGTGAGATGCGGCGCGTTAACTTGCGATATTGCGGATTACTCTTGCGGCGCGGCCAGCGGTCTCCACAGCGCGCCGTAGTTCTCGTCGTCGGTGGCGATGCTCAGGCCGCCGACGCCTGAGAGCGGTTTGGCGATGGCTTCGACCTTCGCGCCGTCGAGCGTCCAGCGAGCCGTCGGCTTGACGTTCACTCGCACGGCGGTCGCGGCTTTGGGATCGACCGTGGCGACGTGAAAAATCACTGAGCGAAACGGACCGGCGTCGCCTGGGTCTTCCGTAGCGGCGGTCCACAGCCGGCCTTGCGAATCGAGAAACAGGTCGGCGCATCCGCGAACGGACTTCGATCGCGCCCAGCCTTCACTGGGAATCGGCAACGGCGCTTGCGCATTCTCGTCGATCGACAACGGCCCAGGCCGGTCGAGGTCTAACGCCGTCCACCGCAATCGGCCGGAGGTCCATGCGTCCGAGACGCTGCCGCCGCGCTCGCCCAACACGACCAGAAGCTTA
>JAJDEG010000084.1 GCA_029259895.1 Planctomycetota bacterium | reverse complement strand
CCAGGTCGAATAGTGGATCGGCTAGCGAAGTGGCCTGAACTGCGAGTTGGTCGATCGCGTACAGCGCGGCGGCGCGCCGGGAGCGGTTTCTTAGCGCGTCGCGAAGGCTCGGCAGCGCGGCGTCGCCGATGTGGACGAGTGCTTTGGCAGCGAGTATGCAGCGCGATTCGCTTTCCTCGGCGAGCAGCTCGACCAGCACTGGCACGGCGGCGGCGAATTCCGGACCGGAGAGGTCGTGGACGGCGACGAGCAACGCCAGCGAATCGCGGTTTTTCTTGAGGGCATCGGTTAGCGGCGGGGCGACCGCGGCGGTGCCGATGGCCAGCAGGGCTTGCTTGATGCCGGTCTGATCGGACCAACCATCGGCGTCGCGAGAGAGCGCCTTGTTGGCGGCGATGAGGCCGATAAGCGGTGGGATGGAGGCGGAATCGCCCGGCTCGGCGAGGGCGGCGATGAGTTCGTCGTCGTCGGCAAGGTGCGCGATCGCGGCCGGCAAGGCGGCGCTGCCCATGCGAAGGAGGGCGCGGCGGCCGAAGCGGCGGAGATCGTTGTCGTCGTTGGGGTGGCAGAGGGCAATCGATTCGGCGATCTCATCAGCCGAGTCGGTGAGAACGTGGGCGTGGTCGAGGAGTTTCTTTCCGGCGGCGAGGCGAAGGTTGGCGTCGGGGTGCCACAATTGGTTTAGCAGGGCGGAGACGTCGACGGCGGATGGTGCGGCGTTGGGTAACGTCGCGGCGCGATGGGCCGCGTCGTCAGCGCGAGCCATCGTGGGTTGGCAGTTGAATCGCGTCGCCAACGCTGCCAACGCGATCGCCATCCACTTCGATGCGATGAGCGAGTTCTTGCGCATCATCCCGATACCGCCTGGTGGTTCGGCGAAAAGATCGGCGTTTGCCCCGCGATTGACTTACCGCAAAACGGGCGGAAGAGCCGCCACGAATTTTTTCACTGATTTCGCGGACTATCGCGTTCGGCAGGCGTCGGCGACGGCGCAGCCTGTGCCGCAACTTGTGCAGCCGCCGCCGGTGGCGTTTTCTGTGCCGCAGTCGGGTCCGCAGCCGGCGGTGAGCGTTTCGGCGAAGCGGCGGAACTGGACGTTGGCGTCGTAGACTTCGGCCAGTTCGGCGGTGAGTTGTTCGGCCTCTGCCGGCGGCTGGCCGAGGAAGTAGAAGTACAGTCCGCCGCCGTCGAAGAGGTGTTCGACGTCGACGAGCGAGGCGGCGACGCCGAGTTCGTCGAGGCGGCGGCAGCAAGCGTCGAAGGCTTCGTGGCGGTTGCGTTCGAGGCGGGCTTCGAGGAGTTGGTCTTCGACGGTCATGCGGCGGAGGATGGTGCCGTCGGTCGGATCGGCGTTCGTGGCGTCCGCGCGTCGGTCGACTCGATCTTCGGGCGAGCCGAGAATGTCGCCGAGTTCCACGCCGCGGACCGTGCGCAGGACGACGCGCGTCCCGCGAGGGTATCGCGTGGCGTCGATGGACCGGAATCGGCCGACTTGGGCCAGTAGGCCGACGCGGACGAAGTGGTGCGTGGACATATTTGACGCGTAAAACTGGTGATGCTTCGGAAAAACGCGGCAACGGCGATGACGACGGGGCGCGTCTCGGATTTGGAATCGTTCGTTTGGTCGAAGTAAGTCGCCTCACTTCGACGCGCGGCGGACAAAAGCCATTCTCCCGCGATTTCGACGGCGTGGCTAGGGAAACCTATCGACTTTCGCGGGTATCGATTGGATGATTTCCGCGCCAGGGCGGCTTGCGCCCGACGAATACCGTGCTCGGCGAGGGAGAATCTTGCGACCGCGCGGTTTACTTTTTCCTGCCGGCAACACATGCTGGAGGGATGGAATGCTCGTCGGGTGGCGGGTTTCGGTGATGGACCGCGCAGCGGTTCTCTTTAACTTTGGCTCGCGCTGTGTATCTGGCTCGCACCGTGCGACGGTCGCAGCGAGTCGCCCGACGGAGGAACTACTCGATGAATACGATCGACGCTCGGCGTAATTACTTTCTTCGCGCGGCGGTGTTCATCGCCGCGGTGTTCGTTGTCACGGTGGCACAGCTATCGACGGGGGTTGCTCGGGCCGATTGGTCGGACAACTTTTCCGGCAATCAGGCCCACAATCCGGCTGGCGGCGAGTGGGGCTATTATGGACTGACGCTTGCCGCGGTTCCGCAGGAGATTCCCAATTGGACGCCGCAGTTCACCGGCGACCGCGTTGTCGTGCCACGTCCGGGCGCTCCTGGCGGTCAAGCGATGTTTCTGGCGGCCGGCTGGGTGGCGAGCCAAACCGGGACGACCCACCACTATCGCGACGTTCGCGTGGCAGCGACCGTCGGCGTGGGGAATAACGGCGGGCTGGGAAACAACAACTGGGTTGGAGTGATGGCGCGGGCGAACGATTTCGACGTGTACGTGCTAACGATCGACCACAACGACGGCACGCTGAATCTCATTAAGTCGTTGAACACGGACGCAACGAATCCGATCACCGTGGCGTCGACGCCAATTAGCTTTTACGCGGCGCTACAGCCGTATTACATCCAACTCGACGCACTCGATACGGCCGGCGGGACGCGACTGGTTGGCCGAATTTATGAGGACGCTTCGCGAAACAACTTGTTCAACACGATCTTCGCGTTCGACGATGCGGGAAGTACCGTGCCGGGTCCGCCGCTTATCCCTTTCTATTCCGGATTTGTGGCCCAAGCCAGCACCGCGGTGGCCGTACCGACGCCGATCGACGCGTTCTTCGACGACATATCTTCGACGACGCTGCGGCCGGGCGACGTGAATCTCGACGGCACGGTGAATCGGGCCGACGTGGCGCGGCTCGTGCGTGGCTTCGGCATGACGACGAACGCGACTTGGGACGACGGTGATCTTAACGGTGACGGGCGGGTTGGCTTGGCGGACGTGATGCAGATTCAAAATCGGCTGTCGACGGGGCCGGTTGTTATCGGTCCGCCGGTTGAGCTCGAGGCCGCGGCTGTGCCGGAGCCGGGTTCATTATGGCTGGCCGCATTTGGCGGTGCCTGCGGCTTTGGATTGCTGCGACGTCGATTTCGCCAATAGCTCTTAGCGTCCGCGGATTGCCGCCGTCGCTTTCGCCGGGCTGCGAGTCCAGCTAAAATCACGACGACGTGACGAATTCAGGTTCATCTACGTTCTGTCGTTCTTGCCTTCTTGCGGAGACATCGTATCGATGAGGCAATTTTGGAAAGCTGTCGCGACGCCGCTCGCGATTCTCGTCGCGGGTATCTTCACGGCCGCGCCAAGCCATGCAGCCGATGAGGCTCGCGGGTTGGATATTTATTGGGTCGACGTCGAGGGCGGCGCGGCGACGTTGATGGTTACGCCGGAGGGCGAGACGATTTTGGTCGACACCGGCAATCCGGGCCGGCGCGATGCGGGGCGTATCTTCAAGGTGGCGACCGAAGTCGTTCGTGCTCGGCAGATCGATCATCTCGTCGTGACGCATTATCATCGCGATCATTTTGGCGGCGCGGCCGATCTGGCGGCGCTGATGCCGATTCGGTCGTTGTACGACAACGGCGAGTTTGCTGGGATGCCGGAGAAGCCGGATGCGGCGTATGGCGCGCTTAGGTGCGATCGTCGCGTGGTGATCAACCCGGGCGACAAGCTCGACCTGCGGCGGGATAAAGCGAGCGACGGGCCGAAGCTGGAAATACGCTGTCTGGCGACGCGGCAACAGATCGCTAAGCCGGCCGGTGATAACGGTGAAGGGGCCGCGGCGGCGAACGAAACCGTTTGCAAGCGGCATGCGGCCAAGGATCGCGACGGGTCGGACAACGCCAACAGCGTGGTGTTGCTGGTGAGTTACGGCGATTTCCGATTTTTCGATGCCGGCGATTTGACTTGGAACGTCGAGCATAAGCTGGTCTGTCCGGAGAACCTGGTGGGCAAGGTGGATGTCTATCAAACGACGCATCACGGGCTAGAGGCGAGCAATAATCCGGTCGTGCTCTCGTCGCTGGAACCGACGGTGGCGATTATGAACAACGGCGCCCGCAAGGGTTGCGATGGGCAAACGGTGGCGACGCTGCGGGAGACGAAATCGCTCTTGGCGGTTTACCAATTGCACAAGAACGTGCGCGATGGGCAAGCGGCGCTCAACGTCGACGACGAATACATCGCCAATGCGGCGGAGAAGTGCGACGGCAACTACGTGCGGCTGCGTGTTGCGGCGGACGGAAAGTCGTACACGGTGAGCATTCCGGCCAATGGGCACGAGCGGAGCTTTAAGACAAAAGGGAATTAGGATTGAGGCGCGAGGCTTGAGGCTTGAGGAAGAATGCGGATGAGCGAGTTGTGTTTCCCGACCCCCGACATCTGACCCCCGACCCCTGATGCAGAACTTTCGTTTTGGCGTTCCTAGCAAGGGGCGCCTTTCTGAGATATCCGGCGAGTTGCTCAAGCAGGCCGGGCTTAGTTTTCGCCGGCAGGAGCGGAGCTTGTTTGCTCGCGTGCGCGAGTTGCCGATTGACATGACGTTTCTGCGGACCGAGGACATACCAATCCTCTGCGCCGAAGGGGCGATCGACATGGGTATTACGGGCGGCGATTTGGTGGCCGAGGCGGGCGTGGATGTGGCGACGCGGCTCGATCTGGGCGTGGGCGCGTGCCGGCTTTCGATCTGCGTGCCGGAAAGTAGTCCGGCCAAGAGCGTGCGCGATTTGTCCGGCGCACGCGTGGCGACGAGCTTTCCGCACGTCACGCAGTCGTACTTCAAGCAGCACGGCTCGGACTTGCATCTGGTGAATTTGAGCGGCTCGGTCGAGGTGATGATCGCGCTGGGCGTGGCCGATGCGATCGTAGATTTGGTCGAAACGGGAAGCACGCTGGCGGCGAATCAGCTTCGCGTGCTGGAAGATATCGGCCAATATCAAACCGTGGTGATACAGAACCCGGCGTGTGAGCAGGGGGAGTTGGCGGATCGGATCGTGCGGAGGTTGGAAGGAGTGGTGATCGCGCGGAGTTATTCGCTGCTGGAATACAACGTGCCGCGGAGCAAGCTAAAAGAGGCGGAGCAGGTGACGCCGGGGTTCAATTCGCCGACGGTGAGTGCGCTGGAAGACGCCGACTGGTGCGCAGTGCGGGCGATGGTGAAGCGGAAGGAAATGATCGAGATTATGGAGAAGCTGGAAGCGTTGGGGGCGTCGGCGATTTTGGAGACGCAGATTACGAATTGTCGGTTGTAGGCGGGGGCATCGGGGATCGGGGCTCGGGGTCCGGGGCGCGGGATTTAGGATTCGGGTTTCGGTAATCGGGCAGTCCGACGCGGCGAATCGAGAGGGCTACCGGTTGAACTTCGATTAAGGGAACGTCCTATGTCGTGGTTGTTCCTTCGTTGGACTGGCTGGGCGTCGGCGGTGCTCGTCGTATTGGCCGTTAATACCTTCGCGGGCGAACGGGCAAAGAAGAAGCTCACGCCAGCGGAGATGGTCGCGGCGTTGGCGACCAAGAACCGGCCGCCGAAGTACGTCGACCACGATTTGGTCAACGACGCCAAAGTGCCGCTGTTTCCGGCGGGGTACGACTGGAAAGAGTACGGCCGCGTACGTGCCGCGATCTTTGCGATCGACCGCGGCGTGACGCCGGAGTTGTGGGAAGAACTTCTCAAGCACGTCGACGACAAGCGATATGCGATCACGCTTGTTGATGCAAGTCCCGGACTACCGGATGTAGCGTCCGGACGCGACTTCACGGTCGGCGAGATTTGCGGTGCGATCTCCTCGGCATGTCTGTGGAAGCTGTACGAGCGGCATTCGGTCAGCGCGAACGACGTTACGCGGCCGTGGCTGCAAATCGGCGCGGTGGCGGAAATCGATGATCTGGTGGCATGGCGAAAGCAGCGGGCCGACAAGCTGCTTTGGGAACTGCAACTTGAGGCATGCACGTCGGCGCTGAAGAACGTGGAGACGCTCGACAGAGCGAACGTCGAGCAAAAAGCGAGAATCCGCAAGGGTATTCAAGGCGAAATCGACAAACTCAAATCGGAAAAAAGGCCCGCGATCTTGCCGAACTATCTCTACGAGGACGGCGGCGTAATCCTCATCCATGGCTGGCACGAGGCGTCGTACGACGAGAAGCTCGCGGCAGAGCTGCGCGAAAGATACTCTGCCCGGGCGACGCCGAGCCGCGGGAAGTAGTCTCTGCCGTTGCCGGATGGCGCTTGGCGGCCGAGTCGGTTGGCCTTCGTATCGGCACCGGGCGGCTGGTATATTAGGTCGTTCGCTGGGCGTCCGTTCGGCGACGAGACGCTGCCCTCCGAATCATTGCCCGCCCATGGCCCGCGAACCTCTTTATCAATCGACGCAGCCCGACGACGAGGAGGATCGCGATCTGCGTCCGCAGCGGATGCAGGACATGGTTGGGCAGCGGGCCGTTTATGCGCGGCTGGAGATTGCCGTCGATGCGGCGGGGAAGCGGAACGAGCCGCTGGGTCATATTTTGTTCGACGGGCCGCCGGGGTTGGGAAAGACGACGTTCGCCACTTGCATTCCGCGCGATCTGGGCGTGCCGTTTCAGATTGCGAGCGGGGCGACGCTCAAGGCCCCGAAGGATTTGATTCCGTATCTGACGAACGCCGAGGCGGGGTCGGTGCTGTTCATCGACGAGATCCACCGTATTCCGAAGGCCGTCGAGGAGTTTCTCTATCCGGCGATGGAGGACTTTCGGATCGATATTATTTTGGGCGAAGGGGTCAACGCGCGGACGCTGAACATCACGCTCAAGCCGTTCACGCTAATCGGGGCCACGACGCGGACCGGGCTGATTTCGGCGCCGCTGCGCGATCGGTTTCAGATGCGCGAGCATTTGGACTTTTACAC
>JAJDEG010000083.1 GCA_029259895.1 Planctomycetota bacterium | reverse complement strand
CGCGCCGAGTACGAGTGCGTCGGAGCGGTCAGCCCTTGGCGAGAATCGATTCGCGCGTGACGGCCTTGGTGAGCGCCTCGACGAAGAAGTACTCGCCCCACATCACCGACTCGGCCACGCCGAGGTTCTTTTCCGTGTGATAGACGCCGTGCTTAAGTATGCCTTCCCAGGTCGGCGTTTCGCTAGCGAGGTACTCCGGCGTGACGAGCCGGTCGAGCATGGTCAGCCCCGTTTCCCGATACGCCTTCGCACGCTCGGGCGACTTCGTCTGACCCGCCAGATCGAGCAACCCGCTGGCGGCAATTGCTCCGGCCGAACTTTCCTTCTGCGCTCCGAAAGGTGGCGGCGCGGTGGGGTCGGCGTCGAAGTCCCACAGCGGCACACCGTCGGCGGGCAAACGATCGAGCCAAAACCGGGCGTTCCGCTCGCTGACTTCGAGCATCTCGTCCAACTTGGTCAGGGCGTACACCTTGCTGAATCCGTACAGCGACCAGCCGAGTCCGCGTGCCCAGCGGCTATCGGCTCGAAGCCCCTGATGCGTGCTCTCGCGAAGGAATTCGCCCGTCGCGAGATCGAAAATGCCCTCGTGGGCGGTCGAACCGTCCGCGCGCACGATCGTGTCGCGCGTGGTGCGACAATGGGTCAGCGCGACGCGACGCAACTCCTGGTCGGCGGTCTCGTTGGCCGCGTAGAAGATGATCGGCACGTTCATCATGATGTCAATGAACAGCGACTCGGGCGCGACGAACGAGCGGAGGTACTGCCCGCGGTCTTGAAACCGCATCGCCAACGTCCGTCCGGCTTGAATCAGCACGTCGTGCAGTTGCCGCTCGCCGGTCAGTTCGTACCACGGCAAGTACGTGCTCAAGAAGATAAAGCCGAGGTCGTGGACGTTGCGGTCGTGCTGCCGATGTTCGAGCAGCCGGGAATAGTACTCGGCCCGCTGCCGCCAAGTCGCATCGCCGGTGCGGATGTGAAACTGCCACATCATGCCGGCCAAGAAACCGCCGGTCCAATCGGTCCACAACTCGCCGCCATGTTTCCAGCGGCCGTTCTCCGTGTAGATCGGAAAATAATCCGGATGCCGCTCGACCAGTGCGGCGACTTGCCGCTCGGCAAATTCCAGCGCGGCGGTGTAGCGTTCAAGTCGTTGGCGGGCCATTTGGAACCGAAGGCTGGGGACTGGAACAAGAGGCCGAGAATGGGCGCATCGGCCGACACGACCGATGCGCCGCAACATACGTCTCGGATCAGCCCCGTCGGAAATACCACCGCAATCCCGACGGGAGAGTTACGATCACTTTTGCAAGTAGAGCCACACGAAACCAGTTCTATCTTCCTTCATGAATTCGCTACGCTGGCTATAAAGTTTCTGAAAGCGCTGCCGCGCCTCGATCTGCGTCTTCTCGTCGCCGGACGGTGAGTTCATTTCCTTGACGACCTTGGCAAAAGTCACTTGCCACTCGTCGTATTTCGCCTTGAATTCTTTTTCGGTGAGACCGCCGGCCGGGGCAACGAGCGTCACCAGATCGCCGACGAAAACGTCGAGCTTGCCGTCGGAATTCATGTCGTCGATCCAGATTCGCGTCGACGACGACGGGCCGGTGAGATCCTCGTCGCGCAGGGTCTCATCGCTTGCGCTCTGCTGGCGTGGCTCGATCAGCGACTTGAAGGCAACTAACTCGGGACTCTTGCCAGCACCGGCATGATTCTCGGCAATTTGCAGACCGCCCTCGCTCGAGCCGCTCAGCAAGTCGAGGTCGCCGTCGCCGTCCCAGTCGATCACGAAGGGGTCGCTATGATGGCCCTTGATCGTCAGCGGCTGGTCGTCGACCTTGATCTGCTGCGGTTCGGGCAGGAACTTGCCTTTGCCTTCTCCCTTGAAGAGGAAGAACGTGCCGGTGAAGTTACCGACGACCAGATCGAGATGCTCGTCGCCATCCCAATCGACCGCGAAAGGCCGGGTGCAAATATTGTCGACCCAATTCTCTTTCTCAACGGGAATGATCAGCGGCTCGCCGTCGGTCCCTTCGAGCGCCTCGGCCTTCTTAAAGGTGCCGTCCGCCTGACCTCGAAGAACTTGGAACAGCCCCGCCATTGCCTTGTCGTGGCGAGAGTAGGAGCCGGAAAGAATGTCGCGATGACCGTCACCATCGATGTCCACAAACTGTGGAGTGGAGCTGGTGCATCACCACACGCCTGGAACTTCGGCCACCGCGCCCTCGGCCTTCAGCCACTGGCCAGCCGCAAGCTTGCCATCGCCGAGGTTCTTGTAGACTTGAATCTTTCCGCCGCTGAACTGCCCGACGAGGAGATCCTTCTTGCCGTCGCCATCGACGTCTGCCCAACAGGGCGCGGCATAACCGGGACTCTCGACCCGCACCGACACACCGTCGGCTTTAAGGCGAACCGGCGGTTCAAACTCCGCCGCACCGGCAACGGCAAGTCCGCAACCGACCAACAGTGTTGAAAGCAATAACATTCTCATCGCTCGTTCCTTTCTGTTCTGGTTTGAAGTAGAGACCGACGAAATCGCCAAGCTACGTCACCAAACAGGCATCGCAACGCCGAATTGAAGCGAGACGCTGCCGAAATTTTCGCCGCCGAACATGACGCTGTCAACGGTGAGCGATGCTTGGCACGCGAGTTCGGCTTGCGGGATTTTGAACCTGGAGCGATGATACGCCCATGCCATTTCCGTCCTCCGGCACGTGCCCGGCAGCCGTGGCGGGCATGTCCCTTCGCCGAAGTCCTGACGCTGATCCCACGCGTGCCCAAATCGCAACACGTGCGCCGGCGACAGCGTTTGCGAATGCGAGCATGCTCCGATGACGCGGGTCGCCTGGCTTACCGATATCCATTTGAATTTCGTCGCTGCCGGCGAAGTCGACCGGTTTCTTGCTCGGGTCGAGAGCGAGCGGGCCGATTGGGTGCTGATCGGCGGCGACATCGCCGAGGCCCACGACGTCGCCGAGTATCTGACGCGGATTGGCTCGCGGCTGACGGCCCGCGTGGCATTCGTGCTGGGCAACCACGATTTCTATCGCGGTTCGATTGCGCGCGTCCGCGACACGATGACCGAGCTTTGCCGCGACCATCCGAGGATGGTTTACCTCAACGATGTCGACGTGATCGAGCTTACGCCGCAGGTCGGCCTCGTGGGACACGACGGGTGGGCCGACGCGCGGGTCGGCGACTACGAACGCTCGGACGTGATGCTCAACGACTATCTGCTCGTGACGGAATTGGCAGGTGCCACCAAACGGCAACGGCGGGAACTGCTCGAAGCACTCGGCGACGAGGCGGCGGCTCACGTGCGGCGGGTGTTGCCGTTGGCGCTGACCAAACATGAGCACGTCATGCTGCTCACCCACGTGCCGCCGCTGCGCGAAGCGTGTTGGCACGCCGGACAGATTTCCGACGACGAATGGTCGCCGCATTTCACGTGTCTGGCCGTCGGCAACGCGATCTTGGAGATCATGCCGGATTGGCCCGACCGGAAGCTGACGGTCCTCTGCGGCCACACCCACAGCCCCGGCGAGTGCCGGCCGCTTCCTAACGTCGAGATTCTCACCGCAGAGGCGCAATACCGCTCGCCGGCGATCCAGCGGACGTGGGAATTCGCCGCGGTGCGGTGACGGAAGCTCGCTCTCGAATTGGGGCAACGGCGGCTTTTCCGCGACCGCCGCGCATGCGCCGCGAGCCAAATCGACTGGCGGTGTGTCCCATTGACGGGTATATTTTCGTCTGATTCCTTCGCGGCAGTTGCGAAGGCCCGCATTACCCGGTGGTGTAACGGTAACACTAGGGATTTTGGCTCCCTCATTCCAGGTTCAAATCCTGGCCGGGTAGTTTCTTCTTAGCGCGATTCGATCTGCGTAGCGCTTACGGAATCGGCGTGGCTGCTACGCCATCGCTTAGATCGTGCGTCAGATCCGCGCTACGCCAACGCTTCGTGAATGACCTCGCCCTCGACCAACGGCAGCGGGCGGCCGACGGCGTCGCGTAGCATCGTGGCGGGGTCGATGCCCAGCAGGTGATACATCGTCGCCAGTTGATCTTTCGGACTGATCGGCCGCTCGACGACGTCGCCCGCTAGCTTGTCGGTGCGGCCGACGACGCAGCCGCGAGCCGTACCGCCGCCGGCCATCAACGTGGTGTACGCCCGCGACCAATGATCGCGACCCCCGCCGTTGCCGGTGGTCAACGTCGGCGTGCGGCCATGTTCGCTCGTGCAAACCACCAGCGTCTCGTCGAGCAGGCCCCGTTGGTCTAGATCGGAAATCAGCCCGTACCACGCGCGATCGAACGGCGGCATCAATTCCATGCGCATCCGCTCGAAGTGGTTCCAATGCGTGTCCCAACCGCTGCCGGCCAATCCATATTCGTCCCAAAACACCGTGACGATCTGGCTTCCCTCTTCGACGAGCCGCCGAGCGGCCAGACACGCCTGACCGAACAACGTGCGGCCGTACAGATCGCGCGTGGCGACGTCTTCGCGACGAACGTCGAGGGCCTTGGCGAGCCTGTCGGACTCGAGCAGCGACGCCGCGCTGGCCTGATGTCGCGAAAGCTGGGCAGCCGCGAGCGAACGGCCCACGCCGCGGCGACGGTCGTTAAGCTGTTCGAGCAGCGAGCGGCGGCGGTCGAGGCGGTCGAGCGTTACGTCGGCCGGCAAGTTCATGCCCGACGGGAGCGTGAAGTGCGCATCCTCGTCGACGCCGACGTAGGGATCGTTCTCCGTGAACGTCATGTCGCGGAGCGTCTTGGTGATGCCCGCGGTAGGGCGACCGCGAAATTGCGTCCATAGCGGATCGTACTGGCTGCCGAGAAATGCACCGTACGGACCGGCACGCGGCACTTCGCCGATCCGATTGCTGCTAAACGGAAACGGCAATGCCATATTGTTCGGCACGGCGGGCGGTGGCGATCCGGCGGCACGGCGCTTTTCCGCGGCCAGGAATTCGACGACCGAACCGAAGAACGGCCAATGCTGCGCGTCGCGCGGCGCAAGCTCCATCGCCACATCGATGCGCGGAATGCCAGTCAGCGCGAAGGCCACGCCATGAACCGGATAGGGGTGCGTCATCGACCGCAGCACCGTCGTGCGGTCCATTACCTTGGCCGACAGCGGCAACAAGTCGCAAACGCGGCAGCCCGGCAGCGACGACTCGATCGATCCGAATTCACCGCGGACTTCGGCCGGAGCGTCTGGCTTTGGGTCGAACGTTTCGATCTGGCTCGGTGCGCCGTACAGGTGGAGCAAGATGATCGATTTCGCTCGGCCGAACGACTTTGGGCGCGCCTGCTCGGCAGCGGCGAGCAACTTCGTCTCATCCGCCGCGGCTTCGCGAAGCCGCCACATGTCGCCGAGCGTCAATCCAGCCAACCCCAGTCCGCCGGCGCGCAGGAACTCCCGCCGGGTCGCACCGTCGCATAGTTGCCGAGAATTGCCGAGAATGCTTAACATCGACTCTCCACGTCGTAAACCGAATTCGACATCGGCGAAACGCCGACACCAAACTCAACACGGTCACTTAACACCTTCACTCAGCACCGCCGCGGACATTATCCGCCGTTCGAGTGGCTGTGGCAACTAGAATTCCAACCCGCAGCACCGCATGACCGAGCAAGGCAATCTGCTGATCGTCGGCGCATCGGCCAGAGCGGCCGGCCAATCGGCACAAACCGCGGGCTTTGCCGTGACGGCGATCGATTTGTTCGCGGACGAAGATCTGAAAGCGTGTGCCACGGCCCTGCGCTGCGAAGCGTATCCCCACGGACTCGCAAGACTTGCCGAGAAAGCCGCCGACGGTCCGTGGATGTACACGGGTGGGCTGGAAAACCATCCGCGGGTCGTCGCACGGATCGCCGCGCGACGGCCCCTGTGGGGTAACGCACCGGACGTGCTGCGAGCCGTGCGTAGTCCGTTTGAGCTGCACGCCGCGCTAGAACGTAGCGGCATGCCGGTACTCGAAGTACGTCGCCACGCTGCCGGCCTGCCGCGCGACGGAACCTGGCTCGCCAAGCCGCTGGCGGGAAGCGGCGGCGGTCGCGTTCGTACGCTTGTCGACGGCGTTGCCGCAAATGCCAACGAGCGTTTCTATTTTCAGCGGCGAAGACTCGGCAGGCCCGCGAGCGCCATATTTGTCGCCGCGCGAGGTCGGACCGCGCTCCTCGGCACGAGCGAGCAAATCGTCGGCGAGCCGTGGACCGGCGGTGGAACATTTCAATACGCTGGCTCAATCGGTCCACTCGAATTCGACGGCCGGCCGCTCGACCCGCGCATTCGCAACGAGATCGACCGCGTGGGCAAAATCCTCGCCGGAGAGTTTCGACTCACCGGGTTGTTCGGCGTCGACGGTATCATCGACGGCGAGCATTTCTGGCCTGTCGAGGTCAATCCACGCTACACGGCGTCGTGCGAAATCGTCGAGCGACTGACGGGCACGAACGCCGCTGCCGCCCACGCCGCCGCGTGTCAACTTGGCGAGTTGAACGTAA
>JAJDEG010000082.1 GCA_029259895.1 Planctomycetota bacterium | reverse complement strand
TTCCCCGGCGCAGACGCCCGCGAATTCTGGCAAAGAGCCGAAGACCGCAACAAAGGCACGGCCGCAACCTACAACCAAATCGGCCTGCCGGAATATTACGCGATGGAGGCGTTCGTGAAGTGGAAGGGCGTGCCGATTTAGGGGCAGCGCAAACTTCCAGATTTCGCCAAAGAACGGCTCGCCAACGACGTAAGCCGCAAAAAGGTATCCGCTCTCGGATTACCGATCTCTGTTCAGCCGCTCGCATCAGCCTAGCGCGACTGCCGCCTGCGATGATTGAACGTAGTTGATTCTACGAATTCGGCAGCCTGCCCCCGGCAAATTACGTTCGCGACAGTCGGCATACGAGAATCGGCTAAACTACACGCTCGGCAAACCCCCATAATCGCAGCAGCGGAGCAAGACGCCGATGATCCAACCCGCCCTTTCCAACGACGCCCTGCTGGCCGACATCGCTTCGGCAGGCATCGCTTCAGCCGGCACCGCGTCAAGCGGTAACGACGAGAACGAGTTGCATCTCTGGTGGCTCGGTCAAAGCGGTTTCCTCATCCAGCACCGCCAGCGTCACCTGCTCTTCGATCCGTACCTATCGGACTCGCTCACGAAGAAGTACGCCGACACCGACAAACCGCACGTCCGCATGACCGAGCGGTGCGTCGATCCGCAACATCTCGGCTTCGTCGACGTCGTTACGTCGAGCCACAATCACACGGACCATCTCGACGCCGAAACGCTGCTGCCGATTCTCAAGGCCAACCGAACGCTCAATCTCATCGTGCCCGAAGCGAATCGCCAATTCGCCGCCGATCGCCTCGGCGTGCCGTCGCAGCGGCTTCTGGGCCTCGACGATGGCCAGAGCATTGAAATCGCCGGCTTCCAAATAACCGGCGTCCCGGCCGCCCACGACGAGATCGACCGAGACGACGCCGGCCATCATCGTTATCTCGGCTACGTCGTTCGCGCTGGCCCGTGGACGATCTACCATAGTGGCGACACGCGGCTATACCCCGGCATGGCCGAGCGGCTGCGTCCGCACAACGTCGACGTCGCCCTGCTGCCGATCAACGGCGCAGCCCCAGAGCGTCGCGTGGCCGGCAACCTCAACGGTTCCGAGGCCGCAAACCTGGCCCACGCCATCGGCGCCAAGGTTGCAATCCCGTGCCACTACGACATGTTCGAGTTCAACACGGTCTCACCGGACGAATTCTCGGCCGAAGCCGCGCGACTCGGCCAGCAAGTCGCCGTACTCCGCTGCGGCCAGCGTTGGACGCAGCGCTAGACGCGCGCTAGACGCTCCGCATCGAACTTCGCACATCGAGCGACTTGCCTTGCGGCGCACGCGGCGATCGCGGCTCGCACGCAACCAACAACGCAAAACCCATGACGCAAGACCGTTATCGCGAACTCGTCTTGTCCTTCGTCGGGAAATCGTCGGGAATCTTCTGCGTCACTTTGCCCGTCGCCGCCCATTCGGTTCCGCGTTGCAATGTGGCAACGAAGCCGACGCATTTCATCGAATAATCGGCATGCCCCATCGGCGTGTGAAACACGCGGCCCTTACCGTATTCGACCGTGAAGATCATTGGCTCGTGAGCGCCGCGCCCGCCGTGCTTCGGGTCGGACCACGACGTCGCCAACACCGTCATATTCTCCGCCGGGCCGCGCAGCCGGTCGTACAGTTCGTCCTTAGCATGCAGCCACACGCTCGGCATGCCACGCGTGATCGGATGGTCCGCGTCGCGAACGATCACCTGAAACTCGTGCTGCGAGCCGTGACTGCCGCCGCCCCCCTTGGAGTCGTCGCGGACCAACTTGTCATCCTTAAAGTACACGTACGGGCCTGACTTCTCATTCCGCCCGCCCCAACCGCCCAGTCCGATGATGTCGTTGTATTCCTTCCATTTGCCGAAGGAATTGTTCGCGGCATGCACGATCACCACGCCTCCGCCACCTTTAGCGAACACGACGAAGCTCTCCTGCACGTCCTCCGGCCATTCGGCACCGTTGTAATTGGAAACGACGACCTGATACTTGCTGAACTCCGGCTTCCAGCCCGTCAGATCCTTGCCCGCCGGAGACGTCGAAACGTCGACCGCAAACAGCCCCGAATCCTCCAGCGCTTGCTGGAGAACCGGCGTCGTCGACTTCCAGTTGTGATTGTTCTGGCCGTCGACGATCAGCGCCTTGATTTTCTCGGCCGCCAGGGCAGACCTATCCGCAAGCAGCAGAAGCCCAAACGCCAGCAAGACCGGCAAACGAACGCGACGACCGTGGAGCGAGCGAAGCATGGCAGGATCTCCGGAGTGGAAAGTGGTTTGATTTTTCTGACGCTTGCACTGCAAATGATCCCAGGCCGACCGACCGAAGGCCGGCATACGCAAGGGCACACCGCACGGCCGCCTCATTCGCAATGCAGACACCAAAGGAACCTCGAACCAGTTTACCAAGCCGGCACGCCAGAAAACACCGCCGAGCCGATGTACACCGCTTCAAATCCCTAACGCCACTCGCACCGCGCGAACGTCGCCCGCGACGACGGCTTGTGGTAATTTGGCTTGTGGTAATTTATCGCCGAGCGCTCGCGTCAAATGGTACTCCGTCGCACCGCCGGCAATTGCACCAACATCACCGACATCGACGACTTCGCCGCAAATAGGGAACTCCCCGTCATGGCCCGCACTGAAGTTCGGTATCTCGTCTTCGACACGGAATCGGTCGCCGAGGCGGCCCTGGTCTCCAAGCTCCGCGAGCCAAAGTTCGACGGCGATCCAAACCTCGCCGTCGCCCGCTATCGCGCCGAGCTGATGGAAAAGTACGAGTCGGATTTCATTCCGTACACGTATCAGATTCCCGTGTCGGTGGCGATCGCCAAGGTCAGCGGCAAGTTTGAGTTGCTCGATCTCGTGGTGCTCGACGAGCCAGACTTCCGCCCGCACAAGATCACGCACGACTTCTGGCTCGGTTGGGAGAAATACGGCCAGCCGACGCTGGTGAGTTTCAACGGGCGGTCCTTCGACTTGCCGCTGATGGAACTCGCCGCGTTTCGCTTCGGCATTGCCATACCCCGTTGGTTCAACACGCAGCTAAGAACCTACGACCAACCGCGAAACCGCTACAACACGGCGGCGCATCTCGATCTATACGATCTGCTCACCAACTTCGGCGCCACGCGATTCACTGGCGGGCTGAACCTCGCCGCCAACCTTCTCGGCAAGCCCGGCAAGATGGACGTTCAAGGCGACATGGTCCAAGACATGTTCGAGGCCGGCAAACTGGCCGAGATCAACGACTATTGCCGCTGCGACGTCCTCGATACGTATTTCGTGTTTCTGCGATCCCGCGTGCTGCTCGGCCAACTATCGCTCGACGAAGAACAGGGCCTCATCGCGACGGCGAAAGAATGGCTCATCGCCCAAAGCGAAACGATCGAGGCGTACCGCAGCTATCTAACGAAGTGGGGCGACTGGGCGAATCCTTGGGCCGACGGCGCAGGCTAGTGCAAACGTCGGCGAAGGGATTCGCCACTGGCCGCGGTGCAGTTTCGCAGCGGTGCAGCTTCTCAATCGCGGCGTTGCAGCTTCATCAACAGCCGCAGGAACTCGATGTAAAGCCAAACGAGCGTGACGAGCAGCCCGAACGCGCCGTACCACTCCATGTATTTCGGCGCGCCTTGCTGGACGCCTGTTTCGATGAAATCGAAATCCAGGACGAGGTTCAAGGCGGCGATGACGAGGACGAAGACGGAGAAGCCGATGCCGATCATGCCACCTTGGTGGATGTACGGAATGGCGACGCCGAACATGGCCAAGATCCAGGTGGCGACGTAAACCAGAGCGATTCCGCCCGTCGCGGCGACGACGCCCATCTTGAACTTCTCGGTCGCTCGGACCAGACCGCTGCGATAGGCCGTGAGCATCGCGGCAAGCGTGCCGAACGTGAGAATGATCGCCTGGGGGACGATGCGGGTTTGCGATCCGGTCATCGCCTGGGCATATTGGTCGGCGAACAGCGACAAGGCACCGAGGAACAAGCCTTCGCACAAGGCATAGATCAGCGAAGTAACCGGGGACCACGTCGGCTTGAACGACGTCGCAACGCCAAACACCAGCCCCGAGATCATGCCGCCCCAGATGTACGTCATCATCAATTCCGGCACGCGCTCGACGTGAACCCACGACACGGCCGCCCCGGCCACGGTAATCGCCAGCAGGATCGCCGTCTTCGTGACGGTGCCGGCGATGGTCATCGTAGTCGACGCGACGGCCGACTGCTCAATGCGGAATACATCGTGCGAAAGGACGGGATTGCCGCTGCGCATGGGAAAGAACTCCTAACGGTGGAATTGGTTATTCGATTGGTTCGGCGCGGCCATCCGCCCAAAAAGATCGTCGGTGCGATACCGTCTCCGGTGCGATCCTGACGCGGAATTATACCCCACGACGATGAAAGATGTTTAGCTCGGTTTGCGACCGATTCTGCCGATATTGGCGGGCAGTCGGCGACCGGCCTCGGGGCGAAGGAGACCGGAACGGACGATGGCATTACCCGCCGGCGTTGAGTTTTTCCTCGGCCGCGCTCGGCCGCATGTAATTCGGACCCAGCGCCCAATGGTCCTGCCGGTGGCCGGCTTGATGCTTTCGCCACGCCAGCCGCCCCACGGTCACTGCTTGCGGATGCCAGAATTCCTCGGCCACTACGACCGCCTCCGTCGGCAGGCAAGCTCGCCAACGACGCCACGGCGGCCCCGTCACGGCCTGGCCCACCGCGAGGCCTGCGGCCCAACTTTTCGCGTCGACGATCGTGGCTTCGCTCATTGCTTCCCAGGCGAACGGGTCGGTTGGTCCCTGTCGCTTCCAATGGGCGGCGACAAGCTCGCCCCGCTGCGCGTCGAACGTCGCCCACACGTCGTCGAT
>JAJDEG010000081.1 GCA_029259895.1 Planctomycetota bacterium | reverse complement strand
CAGCAAATGCTCGCCGTCGGGCGTAAATTGCATCGCGAAGATGCCGCCGATGTAGCAGTGGCTTTTGATGATGCCCCAACTCGTAAAGGCGTCGGTATTCCACTGTGCCGCCAACTCGCCGGTCGACAAATCCCACACCCGCACGTCGCCCATCAGATTGCCGGCAGCGACGAACCGCGCGTCAGGACTGATCGCCACCGCCTGGACCGACGGTGTCATATCAAACGCCCGCACCAAATCACCGTCGCCCGTGCGAAACACTTTGACGGTCGGCTCCGTGGCCGCGGCTGGCTCGTATTTGTAGCCGCCGGCGAGGTATTGGCCCGTCACCGTGGCGACGAGACCGCGGTCGGACGAGACGGCCATGTCCCACGACCAAAACTTGTGGGCTTGGACTTCGCGGCGCGGCGGATTCGCTGCTCCTTCCATCGCCACGTTGCGCCATTGCAGCGCGCCGTCGTAGCCGGCGGAAACGATTTCGTTACCCTCGGATATCCACGCGACGCCGCTGGCGTACGAGCGGTGTTGGCCGATCCGCTCGTGCTCGCCATCGCCAAGGGCCACACGATAAACTCCGTCCATCGCTGCCGCGAACGCGGTGTTTCCGTCGGGCGCGACATCCCAACCAAGAACGCCCGACGGAAGGTTGCGTTTGGCGGTATTGTTGACTTTGAGCTTCACGCGAGTACCTCGCGGATTGGCGGTGCTTCGCCTTCGACGCGGTAAAACGTCGGCAGCCCCGGCAGATCGTATTCCGCGTGCGGATCGATGCCCAGCGCCGAGAAGATCGTCGCGAACAACCGCCGCTGATCGACGGGCATGTCCGCCACGTCCGTTCCGTTCTCGTTGGTCGCGCCGAACACGGTCCCTCCGCGGATTCCGCAGCCGCCCAGCGCTATGCTCCACGCCGGCGTAAAGTGGTCTCGCCCTCGCGCGTCGTTCAACCACGGCGTGCGGCCGAATTCGCCCATCGCGATCACCAGCGTATCATCCCACAGCCCGCGCTCGCGGAGGTCGTCCATCAGCGTGGCGAGCACGTGATCCAATTCCGGCACCAGCATCTGGTGAATCTCGTGGTTGAGCACGTGGCAATCCCACGGCATGCCGTTGGCCACCATCACGAACGTCGAGCCGTGCTCGATCAAATGCCGGGCGAGCAGACAATGTTGCCCAAACGCGCCAGCGCCGTAACGCTCGCGGTCGCGCGCCGGCAAGCGATCGAGATCGAACAGCGGTGCGCTCTTCATCAATCCCTGCACGCGATCGAATGCCGCGTTGTGCGACCCGGCCGCCGCGCTCTTGCGCTCGTTTTCGTACTTCTTGCTGAGGAACTTGCGCAGCGCCTCGCGATCGGCATGATCGAGTTGATCGATGATGTCGGGCCGCTCGGTGTTGGCAATCTTGAACTCGCCGCCGGCGCGGACTTGGGCATTCTCCGCCCCCAGCCAGCCAGCCCAATCGACCGTCTTGAACCGCTTAAACTCGTTTCCCTCCGGACAAGGATCGAGCAGCACGAACTGCGGCACGGCGCTCTCGGCGTCGCCAAGCTCCTTCGCGACGACGGAGCCGAGCAGCGGCCGGGTGAAGGGCGGGCGAGGGCTGTCGCCGCGGGTGAGCAGGTCGATGCCTTGGAAGTGCTCGCTCTGATCGGTCTTCATCGAGCGGATGACGGCCAATTGATCCATCCGCCGCGCGCACTGCGGCATCAACTCGCTCACCTGCACGCCGGGCAAGTTCGTCGCAATCGCACCGAACGGGCCGCTCGTCGGGCGGCCGGGCTTAGGATCCCACGTTTCAAATTGACTCGGCGCGCCGCAGAGCCAAAGGAGGATACACTTCTTGCCACGCTTCTTCGTTTGTTCCGCCAGGGCTGGCGACGTGAACAGGCCGCCGAAACTGGCGATACTGCACGCGCCCGCAACTGCGCCTTCGAGGAACAGCCGACGGTGGATGGTGTGGTCGGGCCCGCCACAGGTCAACGTTTTTTTCCCGGAGCGTTTGGTCATAGCGTGTGCGAAATGGCAAGCGTTAAGGAGTCAGGAGGTAGAAGATAGGAGTCTGCCACGCGGCTCCCGCGCACTACCTCTACGTTTTGCTCGTATCTACTGTCTCCTGTCTCCTGACTACCTTTTTCGTCAATGATTCCAGCGAAACTCCGCCCCCGTACACAACGCCCAGGCGATGTCGGCGAGTGCGACTTGCGGATCGTCGGCACGGGCATGGATCAACGCGACCGATGCGCCGCGTTCTTCGTCGGTGGGACTTCGACCCAAACAGCGAAGGAACAACTCTTCGACGACCAACTCCGCACCTTCGCTCGTCGCGCGCGACGCCAACTCGGTCGCTGCCGACGACTCGATGAACATCCGCTGCATGCCTTCATGGTTGGTCAAAAACAACGTCTGCTTGAGATTCGCGACGCTTTGCTCCGCCAGCACGTCGGGAAACGTTTCGCAGAACGCCGCAAGGAGTTCGTCGTCGGCCTGAGTGTTCGGATCTTGCGAGAGCGCCACGCGCATCGAACGATAATACGCCTCGGCGATCAGCGGCCGTTCGATAGCATGGGCGAACAGGGCCGGATCGATCCCGTCGCCCGTCGGCACGTCCGATAGCCGATACGCGCGGCTCGTGGCGATCCGCCGCACGAGTTGCTTCACGTCGTAGCCGCTGTCGCGAAACTCGTCCGCCAAATCGTCGAGCAGCGCCGGATGACTCGGATCGCTTTCAAAGTCGAGCTTGTCGACCGGATGCGAAATGCCGCGTCCCATCAGCAGGCCCCACATCCGATTCGCCATCGCACGCGCTACAAGCGGATGATCCTTGAGCACGTCGTCGGCGAAGCGCTCGCGCCGCGAGAACACAGGCACTCGCGGCGCGCCGCGGTCCTTGTCTTCGCCCGTCGATTCGCGGTATCGATCGGCCGAGTTGTCTTCCTTCTCGCCGTCGGCGGGGCGCGGCTCGTCGATCGCCTTCGCGCCGATAAACGCCAGCGCCGCATCGCTGCTCGCGCCGGATAGATCCGCGAACTTATTCCACCCGCCAACGGCCGACTCGGCCACCTGCGGCCCACCCGCCGCCATCACGTTCTGTCCGCGATTGAAGAATGCCACCAAACCCCAATAGTGCCGCTGTTCGATGTCGGCTGTCAGCGGATGGTCGTGACACTGAGCGCACTGAATCTGCACGCCGAATATCGCCGGCGAAACGGCCTCGGCGATCTCTTGAAAGCGATTTTCCCGCTCGAACAGAAACCACGCCGCGGCGCGATTCTCCTCCGACGTCGGCCGAGCCAGCACGATCTCACGGCAGACTTCGTCCCACGGTCGATTGCGATCGAACGCCGCCGCCAGATAGTCGTGCCAGCCGTTGCGCTGCCGCTTCTCGATCGTCCGCCCGCCGCGCCGCCCACGTCCGCGTCCACCATCGCCGCGCCCTTCGTCGCCGCGGCCCATGAATACGACGTCGAACACGTCGCGCATGTTCTCGCCGTACGCTGGACTCGCCAGCAATCGATCGACGAGCCGCTCGCGTTTGTCGATGGCGGCGTCGGCAAGAAATTCACTGCGCTCGAGGAGCGTCGGAATCCGGCCGATGAGATCGAGGTACAACCGTCGCACGAACGCCTCGTCGTCGCAGATCGACGAAGGCTCGACAGATTCGCTCCGCCAACGCTCCGCTAGCAATTCATCGATGCGGCCGCTCGAGCGCACGTCGTCCGCAACGATCGAGGAACAACAGCCGAAAACGCCGAGCAGCATCAACGCGATGGGAGCAACCATTCGGCGCATGCGCATCTCACTTGGCGAGTATATCGAATGACGTAGCAGGGCAGGCGAATTCCAGGCGGGGCGGCGGCCGGCGAATACTCTAGCCTCGCCAGCACCGTCCTCGCCAGCACCGTCGCAGTGCCTGCATTATTCTTGCAACGCAAAGCCGCGTCAACGTCGAGCGTGCGTTCCCGAAAATGCTCGGCCTTAGCGACGAGATTGCCGGTCGGCATTGCCGGTGACATTACCGGCCGGGGAAACGACGACGATTATTCGATTTCGACCAAGGGCTTGATCTTTCCCACGCCGGTGCCAACCTCGAATCGGGCGACGAGAAACTCCGTGGAGAGATTGTGGCTAAGTAGCGAACGGTTCCCACGCGGAGTAAGCGAACGATACACGATCCACTGCTCGTCGCCGACGTGAACGCGAAAACCGACGGCGCGGTCCGGTGGTTGCACCTGGCGATCCTCGCCGACCGAAAGCTGCCGCCACGTGCGCTGACCGGTGAACCGATCGCGCTTCAAGTCGAAAATCAGCGGCGCGACGAGCGACGTGCCCTGGTTTGATTGTCGCAATTCGAGCGCGCCGTCGGCGCAAGAAAACGATCCGACGCGCGGATCGCTGCGCCACTCTGGCAGCGCCAGCGGCATGGCGAGCGCTTGAGAGCGTGAACCGCCGAGAATCGCTTCGCGCGTTTCCGATTCGCCGGCGAACTGCATGCCCTGGCCGAGCGGAAGCGTGCCGCGGTATGCGATCACGTGCTTGGCCGCGAGATCGGCGTCGCCGTTTAGCGATGCGCTGGGGCCATGCGTCGCGATGCCGGCCGCCGACGATCGTCCGTTCGCATTCTCGTCGTCCTCGCGGCGGGGCGGTCGCCAGGCGTGTCCTAACACCGAATCCGCGAGAAACAGAAAACCGTCCTTGCGTGCGAGCACGATGTGCCGCTGCAATACGACGTTTTCCGACAGCGGCAGTTGCAACTCGACGTAATCGACGCGGCGTCTCGTTATCCAGCACGATTCCTCCCACGTGCCGATCGGTTCGAGCCGCCGCCCGTCGATGGTCACCTCGGCATTCCAAGGTCCGCCGAGCACGATATCGCGGCCGCAGCAAACTTCTAGCCGCATTTGCTGCGCACCGAACGCCAGCGCCAACCGCGTTCCGCCGCGCTGCCATTGTGGGCGCAAGACGGAAAGGCCCGACCATTCGCAGTGGTACGACGGTGCTGGCAACTCAATCTCGCCATGCTTTCGGCCCTTGCCGCGCGAGGCCTTGAGCTTGACGTTCGGT
>JAJDEG010000009.1 GCA_029259895.1 Planctomycetota bacterium | reverse complement strand
GCGTACTGTGGATTGAGGCCGTTGTAGTAGTGGCCGCCGACGCGAAACATGTGTCCGTCCTTGCTGCGCCATTGCCAGCCGGCCTGAACGACGACGTTGCCGGAGAAGTTGAGTTCCTGTCGCAGGTGGCCGTTGACGGCGAGAAACGGCGTGCCGCGGACGCCGGTTGGACCTTGGGGGCTGTACTCCGCGCCGAACTGAAACGCCCACGGCTCGGCGACGTCTTGGTAGAAGGCCCAATCGGCCTCGGCATACAAGCGGACGGAGGGGAGCGCGAAGTAGGAATAGCCGAGAACGAGGGCGTCGCGGGCGTAGTTGAATCGCGTTGTTAGATTGTTGCGGAATACGTACTCGTCGCCGAGGTGCGAACTGAGGTGGTAGTAGGCGAACTTGACTTGCCACCGCTCGTAGCCGTAGGTGAATGGAATTCCGAATCGGAAGTCGGCTGCGTTGAGGTCCATCTGCGACTCGGGATCGAGGCGCGGGAACGCCGCGCCTTCCATGTCGATTTGGAATCCTTCCGGGCGGTCGGCTCGCGTCGTGCCGTAGCGGAGAATTCCGATGCGGCCGCCGAGGGTGACGTCCCAGAGCCAGCCGTCGTTCTTCTCGTGAAAGACTTGGACGCCGAACCGCGGTTCTTTAACACCGGCGAGATACGAACGATAGACGAGTCCGTTGGGAAAGAACTGGACCGTCCACGGCTCGTAGGCTCCGCCGAAATGTTCTCCGTCGTGGGGCGAGCCGTAGATCGGTTCGAAGATTCCGTCTGCGTTTCGGGCGAATGTCGGCTGTGGAACTGGTTCGGCGACGATTCCTTCCGCGACGATTCCCTCTGCGACGACGGATGCCGAGGAAAAAGTCGGGGCCGACAGGCCCGTTTGAACGACGGGCGGCAACGGCACGGGACCGTCGAACGGGGCGGGTCGATTGGCGGACTCGTTCTCCGTGCGGCGCGGCGCGAACACCATCGGCCGCGTTACGCTGGGGCCGGCAAGTTCGCTCGCGGGGCGCATGGCCGTGGGGAGCGAATGAAGCTGAGCACGGCCGGTCGCGGCGAGCGCAACGACGACCAGCGCGATACGCAAGGCGCACCGCATGGGCGACAGCGGGAGCGTGGGGCCGGAGCGTCGGGACATGGCTGGGTCGTGGTCGCTGCGGCGGTGTGGCCAGCGTGGGCGCGCACCGCTCGAGGCGTTGCCGTTGGGCGGCGGAGTTTAGCCGTTTTCGACGGCCGCGGACAGGCGGGAAATCATCCGCCGTAAAGCACTTTGCGGGAATGCTTTACGACGACGCTAGGTGGCCGCCAGACTTGGGCGGCGGGGCGTCGCGGACTACAATGGCGACCGCCCTATTCCTCATAAACATCGGACGCGGAACAATCGCTACCGTATGCAAATGCAGCAGGCTCGAATGGTTCTCCTAGAATTCAGCATCTCGCCCCTCGCCGAGGGTGAAAGCGTGAGCGATTACGTCGCCCGCAGCCTCGACCTGATCGACAAAAGCGGCCTGGATTACCAACTCCACGCGATGGGCACGATCGTCGAGGGAGAGCTGGGTGAGGTGCTCGATTTGATGAAGCGGTGCATCGAGGCGATGGCCGCGGATTGCCGCCGCGTGACGTGTACGGCGAAGCTGGACTATCGCCAGGGGCACGCCGGGCGGCTGCAGGCGAAGGTGACGAGCGTCGAGCAGAAGCTTGGGCGGTCGCTGGGACGCTTGCCGAACGAGCCGGCGCAATGAATCTGCAATGAATCTTTTTACGTAGAGTGAATCGTCTCGTCGCGTGGGCCAATCGATGTAAGGCCTGCCGAGTGAATACCCCAATCCTTAATTCGATCTGCCCATGTCGACCGAAACACCCGCACATGTCTCGATCCTGGGCCGCGTTCCCAGCGGCATCTTCATTCTTACGGTGCGCCACGGCGAACAGGAAACTGGCATGCTTGCCAGTTGGGTGATGCAGGCGGGGTTCGAGCCGCCGATGGTCACGGTGGCCGTCAAGCAAGGGCGCTACGTGGCGGACTGGCTCGACGCCGGAGCGGTGTTCGCGCTGAACGTCGTGGCCGAGGACGATAAGCAATTGCTCAAGCACTTTGGCCGCGGGTTCGAGCCGGGGCAACCGGCTTTCGAGGGCATCGCTGTGTCGCGGACCGAACGGGGGACGCCCGTGTTGGACGTCGCCGTGGGGCATTTGGAATGCGTCGCGACGGGGCACGTCGACTCGGGCGACCATCGCGTTTTTCTTGCCCGCGTGGAAGCGGGGGCACTTGCGAACGAAGCGCGGCCGATGGTACACGTTCGCAAGTCGGGGCTGCATTATTGATGTACGGTAGAACGCATTGGTGCGATCGAGCGATCCAACGAACCGTCGGTCGCTGACGTTGCTCGTTCTCTTTACCAGCGGACGGCGGTGCTACCAGCGGACGACGGTGTTACCATCGGACGACCGAGTTACCATCGGACGACCGTGCCGGACGTGCAGCGTTTTTGGCCGGATTCGCCGCGCAGTAGCAGGGCTCCGTCATCGTCGATGCCTTCGCAGAGGCCGGTGGTCGGGCCGGCGGGGGAATCGAGTTCGACGACGCGGCCGGTGAGCATGCAGTAGGGCCGCCAGCGCTCGACGAGCGGCGACGGCGAGGCGAACGTTGTTGGCAGCAGGTCGAGCAGTTCGCCGACGATCTTTGTTAGGGTGGCGTCGACGTCGCTGGGCCTTCCGGTGAGGTCCGCGATCGACACGGCGCGCTGGCGTAAGTCCGGCGGCGCGGCGGCGAACGTATTGTTGACGTTGATGCCGATGCCGATGACGACGCGGGCCAGCGGCGTGGCGGCCGCGATGGCGGGGGCTTCGACGAGAATGCCGGCCAGCTTGCGGCCGGCGGCGTAGACGTCGTTGGGCCATTTGATGGCGAGCGGGGCAGGGGCGACTGTTGGCTGGAGCGTCAGGCAGACGGCGAGGCCGGCGGTGAGGGCGACGAGGGGCCAGCGCTCGCGCGGGGGCGCGGTCGCCGAAATGCTGGCGTCTGTGTCGCCGTTCACGGTGTTGCCATTCACGGTGTCGCCGGTCAATTCGACGACCAACGAGAACGTCAACGCTCCGTCGGCCGACCACCAGCGATTGGCGCCGCGGCCGCGGCCGGCGGTTTGTTTGTCCGTGACGACGAGAGCGGGAAGCGGGACGGTTGGATCGCGGGCAAGCTCGGCGGCACGGTCGTTCGTCGAGCCGATTTCGGCGTGATGCTCGAAGTGGCGGATGACCGTTGAGAGGGCCGTGCGTGCGAGGTTCATCGTGCGAGGTCCGCGGGAATTTTGAAACACGGGGGCACGGCGACACGTAGATACAGAGCAGCGGTTGGCCAACACCAAAAACGAGCCGGTGTTTTATCAACGCAGGGGATGCGGAAGTTTC
>JAJDEG010000791.1 GCA_029259895.1 Planctomycetota bacterium | reverse complement strand
AAAGGCGACTAGGCCCGCTCGTTGCTCGCTAGTTAGGATCGTTTCTTAGGTGATCCTCTCGCGAGTGGGTGGCTGCCGGAACGACTTTCGTCGAGGCTGGGCAGCCCGCCGGCTGTCCTCAGCCGCAACCACCTCGCTGGCTCTTACAGAAATCTATCAAGAGATCACCTCCTTTCCACTAGAACCACCCCGCCGCCGACCATTTGGCCAGTTAGAACCGGCCGGCACGCGGGCCTCTAGTCCATCGCGCCGCGTAAGCGCGATACGTCTATCAGTATTTTGCCTCCAAACGACCATCGGGGCAAGAGAAAAACTTGCCATCGCCACGATGGACGGCGAAAAATCGACGAAATAATACGCCTAAACACGCCCTGTCGCGTCGCCCTTCTTTGCCGCAGCACGACGGCGACTACCCAGACGACAATATCCATTTTCCGCATAATGCTTCGAGTTGGTCGAGCGGGCGGCCGTAGATTTTCGGCAATGCCTCTTGGGCCGAAACGCCGTCACGAATGAGGACGGTGAACTTGGCGAATCGCACGGGATCTTGCATCAGGAACGAGACCGTCGCGAACGCGGTGACGTGGTGCGGCGGATTCCAGGCCACGAGATCGCTGTCCAATAGGTCGTTCCAACGAACGAGCTTGTTTTCGCCGGCCATCTTGCGGGCTTCGCTGGCCCAGTTTGGCCCCAGACGCGTGTCGTTCAATTGATAGCGGACGTACTCTATCAGCACCTTGTTCTTCACGGCGTATTCCGTGTGATAGGCGAATCCAACGTCGAGCCAGTCTTTCGCGTGGCCGTTCGTCGCTTTGGTGATGTTCCACAGCGCCGTCTGTGAAACGACGAGATGCTCCGGCGGGGCCGATTTTCCTTCCGCGGCGTTCGCAACGGTCGTCGTCGTGCCGTTGAAGCAGGCCAATTTCGGATAGAGGTGCCAATCCTCTCCGCGGCGGAATTCCTCGACGTTGCGGCAGATTTCGATCGACTTGAGGTACGTCTCCTTGTCCCACAGATAGACGAACTCATGCGTGGACGGGCGGGTAGGCGTTAGAAAGCACGAACGCGTTTTCGATTGGATGTACGCGATGGCCGCTTCGACCGCTTCGCCCTGGCGGCGGGCGACGTCCGGCGACATTTGGCAATGCAGCGTGTTGTGGCGAGTTTCGACCCGCACGAGCGGCATGCCCATCCGCTTCTCCCACTCTAGATGCGTGACGCCTGCGTTGGCCAGCCGCGCTTTTTCCAGGTCGATTAATTCCTGGGGATCGCGGTCGCTCTGACACTGTGGGCAGAATTGCCACGGGACGACCATCGCAATCGCCGGAGCACGGTCGCCCTCGACGTGGACGTAGGGGAGCCGCTTCGCATGAGGAACGAACGTCGCACCGAGGCACATCGGACAGGTGCCCTCGGGGAGATTGGGATCGTCGGGGAGTGGCTTGAATGCCCCCTTGGCCGGTTTTTCCGGCTTGGTTGGCTTGAGATCGCCCTTGTCGTTACCTTTAGGTTTCGTTGGCTTGTCGCCGGGCTTGCCTGGAGTTTTCGGCGGATCGACGGGAAGGATTTCAAACTGTGGCAATTCGCCTTTCTTACCGCCGTCGGTTTTCTTCGACGGCTTCTTCGGCGGCTTTTCCGATGGCGGTTGCTTTGAAGGCGGCTGCTTGGCATCCTGGGCGACCACGAGAGGCAACGCCGCCGAGTGCCCGTCCAGCAGAACCAAAGCCGCGACGAACGCGAATATCAGCAGCATCGTCGCGCGGGGAGCGCAGCCCGTCGGGCGGTGGATAAAGCGGTCGAGTTTCGACATGGCGGAACTCCTCGTCGTTGGTTGCCGCAACGCGCGGACGCACGGCTCTAGTTTTGTCGATGTTGAATTGCCTTTACCTCCCAGCGTTCCTCTGGGCAGTCTATGCCCGCGAAAAGGGCCAAGTCAAGCTGAGAGAAGGGAGGAGTGGGGCCGTCGCTAGATTCGCATCCGCGGGTAAATAGTTGCGGGGGCAATTTTGCGTGGGTATAGTGAGAAATTGCGCCAGCGGGGCGAAAAACATCGGCTGGGCGTGGCGGCCAACGGGGGTTGTCGCGGCGCGTGGCTGGCAAAGCTTTTGCGGGGAAATATCGATGGATGCCAAATTAGTGGTCGTCGGCGGCGAAGCGAAGGCTGGCGAAGTGAAGATCAAGAAACTGCCGGCCGTGGTGGGCCGCGGCGACGAGGCCGACATTCGACTGCGGCATCCGCTGGTCAGCCGCAAGCATTGCGAATTCTTTGAAGCGAACGGCGTGCTCAAGGTTCGCGATCTCGGTTCGCTCAACGGCACGTTCGTGGCGAATGCCAAGATCGAGGAATCCGTGCTCAAGCCGGATGAGTTGATTACGATCGGGCCGGTGGTGTTTCGCGCCGTTTATGAAGGCCCGGCGGGAGTCGATGCCGGCGACGAATTCAACTTCGACCTCGACGACGATGCCGACATCACCGAAACGCAGCCGATGGACATTACGAAGACGGCGTCGCTGCGCGAGACGGTGTCGGCCGACGATATTTCGATTGACGACTTCGAGATCGACGACATCGCCGACGAAAAATCGGCGGCCAGCGCAACGGTCGAGGACGACGACGACTTTGGCGATCTCGATTTCGACGTCGACGACAACGACGATGCCAAGCCAGCGGCCGTGGCAAAAGCCGACGCCAAGGCCGACGAAGACGATGAATTCGCCGATCTGCTTTCCGTCGATGACGCCGAGTTCGACATCGACTTGGATGATGAACCGGCCGCGAAGAAGCCGGTGAAACAAGAAGCCAAGTCCAATTCGGCCGCCAATGATGATGTCGAATTTGATATCGACGCAATCGACGATGACGACGACGAGATCGACGATTTTCTCAGCGACATTGGCATCGAAAAATAGCCTAAACTGTAGTATCTACGGTGGGCCGCGCCGGCGCGGCCCTTCTCATTTCGTCGGGCGAGCGGCTCGACATCGAAAGGAGTCGCGCCGATGACGTCGATGTGGTCCGTGCGTTGGGTCTGTGCTGCGCTGGCGGCGAGCATCGCTGTGCTGTTGCCGTGCGGCTCGTGTGGCGTCGCGCCGCAAATCGCGGCGGAAGAACCGGCGGAGGAGCCTGCGACGATCGCAAAGGACGACGCAAAGCCCGACGGGAATGATGCAAAGCCCGACGAAGCCAAGGCAAACGACAAGGTACACGGAAAGGCGAATCGACTTGCCAAGGAGTCGAGTCCGTACCTGCTGCTGCACGCCCACAACCCGGTCGACTGGTATCCGTGGGGCGAAGAAGCGCTGGCCAAGGCCAAAAAGGAAGGCAAGCTGATCTTCCTATCGATCGGCTATTCGAGCTGTTACTGGTGCCACGTGATGGAGCGCGAGTCGTTCATGGACGACGAGATTGCCGCATTCTTGAACGAGCATTTCGTGTGCATCAAAATCGACCGCGAGGAGCGGCCGGACATCGACGAGATCTATATGACGGCGGTGCAGCTTATGCGCAACAACGGCGGCTGGCCGCTGTCGATGTTCCTCAATCCCGACGCCAAGCCGTTCTTCGGGGGCACGTATTTTCCGCCCCGCGACCGCGAGGATGGCGCGCCCGGCTTTCTGACGGTCGTCAAGCGCGTGCAAGAAGTGTGGGGCGAGGACAAGGAGAACGTCAACGGCGTCGCCGATCGGTTGGCCGACGCGGTGAAGCAACAGTTGGAATCCCAGCGCGGCGTGCCGGCGGAACCGAAGCTGGAGATGCTCGCCGAAGTGCAAGCGGCGATGGCCCAGCATTTCGACGAGGAAAACGGCGGCTTCGCCTACGGCCGCACGAAGTTTCCCAGCCCGCCGGGATTGGTGCTGTTGCTGCATCGGGCACGCCACGCGACCGATGCGGACGCCAAGGCGGCGGCGCTGCGGATGCTCGCGCGGACCCTCGACAAGATGGCCCAAGGGGGCCTGCGCGATCACATCGGTGGCGGATTTCATCGCTACTCGGTCGATCCGCAGTGGCACGTGCCGCACTTTGAGAAGATGTTGTACGACAACGCCCAACTGGCGTCGCTGTACGCCGAGGCGTTCGAGTTGACCGGCTCGGCCGAGTATCGCCGGGTAGTCGACGAGTTGGCGGCGTTCATGCTCCGCGAGATGACCGATCCGGCCGGTGGGTTCTATTCTGCGCTCGACGCCGAAACCGACGCCGTGGAAGGGAAGTTTTACATTTGGACCCGCGAAGAGCTGCAAGCGGCGCTAACCAAAGAGGAGTATGAGTTGTTCGCGGCCGTGTATGGCATCGATGGCGAGCCGAACTTCGAGGAGCATCACTACGTGCCGCAGTTGGCCGACGGCCGCGACGCGATCGCCAAGGAGCGTGGCGTCTCGGTCGATGATCTGGAAGCATCGCTCGTGCCGATCCGTGCGAAGCTGCTGGCCGAGAGAGCCAAGCGGAAACGCCCGCTGACCGATACGAAGATTCTCACCGGCTGGAACGGCATGATGATCCGCGGGCTGGCCGACGCCGGTCGGGTGCTTAGAAACGAGAGCTACATCGACGCCGCCAAAGCGGCCGCCACGTTCGTGTTGACGAATAATCGCCGCGATGGAAGATTGCTGCGGACCCACACGGCCGGCGAGGCGAAGCTGAACGCGTATCTCGAAGATTACGTGCTGCTCTGCGACGGACTAATCGCCCTGCATCGAGCCACGGGCGACGACAACTGGCTCAACGAGGCCGACTCCATTACGGCCAAGCAGATCGAACTCTTTTGGGACGAGAAGAACGGTGGTTTCTTCTTCACGTCCGCCGACCACGAAGAACTGATCGCCAAACGCAAAGACACCTTCGACGGACCAATTCCGTCGGGCAATGCCATCGCCGCGAGCAACCTCATCTATCTCGCCAAGCACGCCGGCAACGAGGCGTACCTCGATACCGCGGAGAAAACGATCGCCACGCTCACGCCGCGGTTGGCGCTCGGTCCGGCTTCGATGCCGTCGGCGGCGGTGGCGGTTGCACAGTTTTTAGAGGCACGCCCGGCCGCTCCTGCTAAGTTAGATCCAGATGCACCGGCCGAGCCATCGTCAGAGCCGGGCCAAGAATCCGAGTGAGCCGTTCTACTGCGCGGCGGGGATTCGATTGAGCGTGTAATAGGACTTGTCGTGCAGCAGCGGCAGGCCCGTCTTGGAGCGGACGCCGGCGGCGCGGAGATCGTGAACGTGGCCAAGCTGTAGCCCGTCGATCACCAGCCGCACGCTCCGTCCATCGGCCGCGACGCGAATTTCCTTAATCGTCGGCGTCGTGTGGTCGACTTCGGGGCTGCCGTAGTCGCTGCGATAGATGTACGTGTACGTCTTCATTTCGTACGACTTCCCGTCGCCGGCCGTCGCCGTGTCTACGGGTTCAGTGAACGTCAGCTCGAACCCGTCGCTCTTGGCTCGCATTTCGTGAATCTCGAACGGCGTGCGGCCGGTCCAGTCGAGCCGGTCGAGTGCGTAGGGCTTGCCGCCTCGTGCGCCCCAGCCTCGATCGGTGCCGCCGACGAACATCGCGCCGTTCGGTGCGAACTGCAAACTCAAGCTGCCCGATCCGAAGCCGCTGCGAAACGGGAAGCAGACGCCTTGATAAACGCCGTCGATCTTTTCGAGGAATACGCGCATGACCGTGCTGTGCGTTTGATCGCCGACGAAAAGCTGCTTGGCGAAGGGGCCGAACTTTCCGCCCGACATGTCGCAGGCGATGCCCGCCGCCGATTGGCCCATCGCGTTGTAGGGGAACATCACGGCGGTCGGCACGAGCTCGGCGACGCGCTTTTCCTCAGCGGCGATGCGGCTGTTGGTTTTCGGCTCGACCGGCCGGCTGCCCATCGCGTCGGCGGCCAAAGGTTCGTCGTACCAACGATTGCCGATCGGATGCCCCATGAATCCGCCGGGCCGCAGATGCTTGAGTCCACACGTGCCATTCCACGGACCTTGGTTGTCGGTGTAAAAGACGTCCCCGTCGGCGTTGCTGCCAATGCCGCCGGGCGAGCGAATGCCGCTGCACGTCGGAATCACCTCTCCGTCGGGCGTGATGCGCAGGCACCAGCCGCGATAGGGCACGTTGCTCGTGAACGATCCGGTCAAGCAGAGCACGACCCACATGTTGCCGTCGCGGTCGAACTTCGAGCCGAAGGCGTACTCGTGATAATCGCCGGATAGCCCCCAGCCATCGGCGACTGTTTCGAGCACGTCGGCGCGACCGTCGCCGTCTTCGTCCTTAAGCCGAGTGACTTCGCCGCGCTGCGTGACGTAGATCCAGCCGTCGCGCTCGACGAGTCCCAGCGGTTCGTGCAGCCCGCTGGCGAACAGCGAGAACTTCATCTTCTCCGGTTCGGCGACGGTCGGATTCTCGACCATCCAGATCTCGCCGCGACGCGTGCAGACGGCCAAGCGTCCGTCCGCAAGCCATTCCAATCCGCCGGCTTCGAGATAGGCCTCTGGCGGAATCGGCATCCGGAGCATCGGGTAATAGTCGTCTTCGGTCGGCGGCCTATCGGCAGCACAGGCGGCGGCCGCAAAGAGAGCCACAAGTACGATGGATGTCAGGATTCGGGGCATGGGTTGTGTTCCGTGAATGTCGTTTTGCTTATTGGGGGAAGGAGATAGGAGACAGGAGGCAGGAGCGTTGCCGTTGCGTCGCCGTTCCGAAGGAGTGCAATCAATTCTTGTATTCTCCTGTCTCCTGTCTCCTTCTCCGTGCTTTCTACCACGCATACCGCAGGACGAACTTCGCCTTGCCGCCGTCGAACTTCACGGGCACGATCAACTCGCTCGACCCAACGCGGCGAACGATTGGCTTGGCGTCTTCGCCCGTTTCGATTCGCAGCTTAAGCCGCCCATCCACGACGAACGATCCGTCGCCCTGCTTTTCGATCTTGTCCCCAGCGGCGGCGCGGAAGTACAGGTCTTGCGCCGGTTCGGCAGCGGCCAGCGTGACCGTTCGCGTAAACACCGGGCCGCCTTCCGTCCACTGGTCGACCGGATAATCGTCGACGCGCATCGCGCCGTAGTCGTAACGAAAAGTCGGTCGCCGCAGCGCGTCGAGCCGATATCCTCGGAAGCGATACCCAGCCTCCTTGCCGGTTTCCTTCGGCCACGGCGTTTTCTGGGCGTCCTCGAGTCGCGCCAGCGGCGCGCCGTCGACCAGCCGCAGCACGTCGTCGCCGGCCGGACCTTGAAAACCATTGCCGCGGCCCTGCCAATGCTTCGACGCGTCGAAGAATCGCCCTTTCCACAACATTGCGAGCCGCATCGCCACAGGGTCGAACGCCAGATTCACTTGCTCGGGATAACCGACGGCGATTCCGCGCGCCCCGGCCACGTCGAGGAAACCGCGATAGACCACGGCCTCGCCGCCGACAATCAACTCCAAGCTGCTGCGAATCACGCCCTCGGGAATGCGTGCGCGGCGGCCTTCGGAGAGAAACGCGATGACGGCGTTGATCTGGCGATTCGTGTCGCCGCTGAGTACTTCGGGCCGCGTCGTCTTTCCGCCCGGCCAGGCTTGCGGCATGCGCGTGCCCGGACGAAACGCTTGCGGCTCGAGCAGATAGCGGTGCAGCCACTCGGGCCGCAGTCGCTCGCCCATGATCGCCAAATCCATCGACTGAATGCCGCTCGATTTATGTTGATTGAACGTGTGACACGAGATGCACGTCAGGCCGTTCTTGCCAACCAGCTTCCAACCGGCGTGGCGGGCTTGATTGTGCGCGTCGGGCACTTCTGGCAATTTCGCGTCGACGCGATCGCTGGCGATCATGTCGGCGGCGATCGCGCCGAGATTCGCCGCACCGAACTGCGGCATGCGGGCGTGCATGTACGGACGGGCAACCGCGGCGGACGTGAGAATGGCGTCGAGCGCTTTGTCTTGCAGCTTGTCGCCCGCACCGGTCAGCAGCGGCGGCAGTCGGCCTTCGTCGCCGAGGTCTTTGTCGTCGGCGGTGAAGAACTCGTTGCGCGTTGCCGGCACACCGCCGATTTCGCCGCGGGCGTGGCAGGCGTAGCAATTCAGCGCGGTCATCGTCTGATGCACGCGCGACGCCGGCGATTTCTTGGGAAGGGCATCGGTGCGAATCGCTGCGAGCGCGGCCGAAAGTGCGATTCGCTGCCGCGCGCTGAGCGAATAGTGCGGCACGTCGCCCGACGGCGGATCGCTCAAACAGCCCTTCGTCGCATCGAGTTGTGCCAGCGGCGGACCGGCAACTTTCGACTCGACCAACTCGAAGCCCGGACCGAGTTGATGACACGACGCACAACCGACGGTGGCGAACAGCACCTTGCCTTTGGCCGCCAGTTTTGCGTCCAGCTCGAACGTCGGTTTGTCGCCTTGCGGCTTGTCCGTCGACGAGAGCGCCGACGCGGGGATCAGTTGGCGTTCGATGCGGGGGCCGGCGTATTCGACCGTCAGCACTTCCTCGCCGGCTTGCTCGAAGTATTCGACGCGAATCGGATGCAAGCCCGCCGTCAGCCGCGTGCGGCCGTCCTTCGTCGTCGTGCCGTGGATGCCGCCGTGATCGACTACGATTTTCTCGTCGATAAACAACCGCGAGCCATCGTCGGACGACAGCCAAAACTGATAGTCGCCCTCTTCGGCGACGTGCAGAAAGCCGTCGAAACGCATTCCGAACGCGTCGTTGCGGCTCTGTTGCCCCAGGCCGAACGACGACGCATTGCCGGCGTGAACCGGCTGAAGCTTGTCGAAGTCGGGAAAGTCGTTCCAGCTACCTTCGTAGTAGGCGTAGTGCAGCGGGGCGGGCGCGTCGGTGTCTTTGAGCAGGTAGCTGGCAATGTCGCCGGCCTGAGCAGCGGTAAGCGCCATGTGCGGCATTCGGCCGGAAGGTCGAACGACGAGGGGATCGCTCAAAAAGGCCGACAGACTGGCGATGGAGTATTTGACATCGAGCTTGCCGAGCGGTATGGAGACGCCGATCCGCTCGTCGAGATCGGCCGTCAATTCCCGCCGCGGCGCATGGCACGCGACGCAGCCGACCTGATGAAACTGCGCCTCGCCCCGGGCGACCGCCGCACCGTCCGGCGCGGAGAGGGCAAACGTCGACTTGCGGATGGATAGAAAATAATGAGCCAGCGCTTCGGCCGCTCGTCCTCGCTGGGCTTCGGGCAGCGTCGAGATAACCGACGGCATCGTCGTACCGGGCTTGGTGCCGTGCGGATCGAAAATGAATTGGCCGACGTGCTCTACGTCGGCCCGGCCGGCCACATCGCCGAGCAGCGGCCCTTGCTTGACGGCGATCGCGTCGCTTGCAGCGTCGGCGGCGTGGCACGACGTGCAGTTCAACTCGCCCAACAGCAGCAATCCGCCAGCGACAACATCCGCACCGTCGGACGCATGAAATCGCTCGAACGCCGCGACGATCGGCCGGTCGGCGATGGGGCCTACTTCGCCGGTCTTTGGATTCGGCTGCCGCTCGGCGGCAGTGACTTCTGTGAACTCTTCGTCATCGTCGTCGACAGCGGCGAGCAAAGCGGCGTTCGATATCGAGAATGCGGCGGAGACACCGGCGATCGCAAGACCCAGAAACAACCACCAGAGCGCACGGCGCAATCCGTCGAACGTAGGCAACTCGGTCATGAATTACTCGGCAAGAACGAAGGCGGGAAGCTAACGGGGCGGCATGGCGGGCAAGGCTATTGGACGGTGGATCGTTGGGCAGGAGGCCGTTGACAGCAGTCGCGAGTTCGCAATCCACATTTCTATCAACTGCCGCATTCCACTTCTCCACTACTCCTTCGCCGGGATCGCAAAATCGCCGGCCGTGTCGCGCCACATTGCGTGGATGTGGTTCGCTGGATTGCCGGCCGAGTCGGGCTGCGTGTTGCAGAATTCGATCTGGAACGTCGGCCCTTCGACACGGTAGTAGTGGCCGATGCCCGGTTCGAGCGCGCCGGCCCAGGCGAATTGGATATTGTCGAAGCCGGCCTTTTCGATCGCCGCCATGCGGGCCTCGGCGACGGCGGCCGGCATCGCCTGGGCGTAAACCTGGATCAGCTTGCGGAGTGTTTGCTGCTGATCGGCAGAAAGACTCTTTGCGGCCACGCCTACCGGTTTCTCGGTCGGCGGCTGCGGTGTGCCGGCTCCGCGGAGATCGGCCGGTGCCTTCTTGTCGATCAACGCCGTACTCAACTGGTCCTTCGACAGCGAATTGGCGAGCGTGAATCCGAGTTCTTCTTCGTCGGCCAGCACGCGCGTCCCCTTCTTCGGTCCGACGGCGTAGTTGCCCTTGATCGTGGCCGGGTTCGCGCCGAGGAACTGCGGTGTCGTTCCGATCAGTTCGTTCTTGTCGACGACAAAGTTCAGCGAGAGGTGGTGCCCCTCGACGGACAGCCCCCATTTGCCGTCGGCGGACGGTTCGCCGCATACGGTGAAGTAATAACGCTGGGCGTCGCGGATATTTCCGCCACCTTTCGCTTTTTCCAATTCGTGCAGCACGGCCTCTAATCCCATGATGGTCGTCGATTTGTCGTAGCCGGCCTGACTGAGCGCCGAACGCAGCAGCGCATGGGCCGCCTTGCGCTGGGCTTCGTCCATGTGCTTGATTTGCAGGCCTTTGCGTTCCGCCTTGGGAATGAAATGCCAACCGACGCGCTGCGGGCTGTCGTAGGCGATGAGAGTCGTGGCTCGCTGCTCGTCGGAGAGCGTCGCCAGGAACTTTTCGGCGGCCACGGTCATGCCGACGCCGGGATTGTCGCGATTGACGAACGTCCAGCCGCCAGCGACGGCGAGCAAGGCGACCAGCAGAATCAATCGTTGCGGAGTTTTGAACGATTCGGTTTTCATGGCAATTTGGCGGGGTTCGAGGTGGGCGCGTCGGGGAGTCGACGCGGTGATGGTGGGTGACCTAGGCTGGGCGACGCCGAGACGGGACTTGGCGTGTCCGGCCTTTGGTGAGGCCATGCCCGGCGTCGGGAAAAAGTATAGTCGGACCGGTGCGATAATGCCAACTTCGGTCCAAGGATATGGATGGTGCCGTTTTCCCGCGGCAGTTGGCTATTGCGGCGAGGGCACGGTTCGCCTCAGCAACCATACGTCCGCCGTCGGCTCGAACAGCGGCCGAAATCGCTCGTCCAACCGGGCGGGGTCAATATAGAGATAGTCGAACGGATATCGCGCGATGAGTTGGCCGGCTTCGACGTGGGCTAGTGCGTCGTACATCGCCCTCAGCCGTTCAAATTCGATCGGCCGGGCGTCGCCGCCGTGATGCAACGCCCAATGCGCTCCGGTCGGACCATGCGGCAAGCCGCGGCCGACGACGTAGTGCTGGGCGTGAAACTGTTCGAACGACATGCCTTGCAGCACGCTGGGAATCATCAGCCGCTCGAGCAACTCGTGCGTGCTGGCGTTGCTGCTCGCGCCGTAGCCGATGAACGAGTAGCGATCCGTTTCGCAAGCGAGATAGCTCACCAGCCGCAAATCGTCGCACAGCACGGTTGACTGCGGCGGCGAGTGGGCGAGTATGGATTCGCGGCACCGGGCCATTTCCGGCGTAACGGCGTATAGATGCGCGTTGTTGCGGCCCGCCGCGTATTCGCCGTGAAATAACAGCGCGGCATAGGCCACCGTTGCCGCGATGCCGAGGCTGCGCGCCCAACGAGCCGTCGCCCAGAGCGGCCGCGCCGCGCGGAACCATAGCACCGCCGGATAACCGACCAGCACCGGCACGACGAAGCACAGGCAGCGCAGCGGAATCAACCACGGTTGCGGGAACAGGCCATACTGGCCGAACAACCCGGGAATCCACACGGTCGCGGCGGTGGCGATCATCGCGGCGGTCCAAAACCGGTCGGCCGGTGTGCCGAGCATCGCGCCTGGCCGCGCGTTCGCGGCGCGGTTGGCCGCGCGGCGCAACAACAACGCGACTACGAGCCAAACGAGAATCGGCGTTCGCTGCGTATCGATGCGCTCGTCGAGAAATCCCACGCGCTGAACGATGTCGGAAGCTTCGGCAAGGTGACGGAATTCGCTCCACCGCCACAGCCACGGCGCGGCGACGATCGCACACGCGACCGCCATCGTGGCAACGTTGAGTACGAATGCTTGTAGTGCCGGTGCAAGGCTTTTTTCCGCACGCCGGCGGATCAATGCAAACGCCAGCAAACACGCCGCGATCGCCGCCAATACCAGCGCCGCGTGAGGATAGGATTCGAGCTGCAAGCCGATCGCGCCGCCTACGATTATCGGCGTGCGGCGGCGATCCATGTCCGGGTCGAGCGCCAATGGCAGCAAGCCGAGCAGGAAGACGCCGAATGTGATGCCTGGCGAAAAGTAGCGGTTGAAATCGAGGTGCATGCTGTGCGGGCCGAACAGATGAAACTCGGGGTTATAGGAGATCGGCCCGCCGAGATGCGCCAACCGTAAGGCGTTGACGTAGAAGTTCCCTTGGTAACAAACGCTGCCGATCGCCAGCAGGGCGAGGACGAAACCCATGCCGGGGCCGACGAGCGTCGAGAACACGCGAACGAGCAACACCGCGGCCAGCGCCGGGAGCAGCGCGTGCATCAGCACGACGGTGGCGTTGGTCGCTCCGCCAAACGCCACACGGCCAACCCGCACATCGGCGATCGTATTTGCGCCCAGCCAGTGGCACGCATAGCCGATCCAAACCGGTAGTCGCGGGCGAATGTCGGCGGCGTGGCGATGCTGCTTCAAATACGGGTCGGTCGAGGCCGTCTCGCCGTCGACCAGCTCGCGCAGGGCCGCCATGTACATGGCCGATTCATCGGTCCGGCCGTCGCGAACGACGTAGTTGACCAGGCTCACACCGTGCGGAGCGGCACGCTGGCGGGCGAGAATCTTCAAGTCGTACGTGGCGAATAGAGCCGCGAAACACAAGAACTGCACGAGGCCGCTCGTCCACGACGAACCGATCACGACAGATAGCGGCGAGCGCATGGATGACTTTCCTGCATCGGCAAACGTACCACCAACATTTCGAACGCGCGCCGGCGTCCAGCGCCGCAAAGACTACCCGCCGTCGCCCAAACGTCCCAACCCCAATCCGGCGGCGGTGAATCGTCGGCCCTCGCGGCAACGCGTCATGCCGAGGTATGATGGCCGCGAGTCGACGTTTGTTCGTTCACGACCGCCGGCCCCCGACCCCCATTCCTCCGTCCCCTGCCCTGCCTTGAATATCCTCACCATCGAAACCACGTGCGACGAAACGGCCGCCGCCGTCGTGACCGACGACCTGCAAGTGCTCGGTTCGGTGGTCGCGTCTCAGGATGCGCTGCATCAGCGATTCGGCGGCGTCGTGCCGGAGATTGCGTCGCGCGCCCACGTCGAGCGAATCTTGCCGGTCATCGACGAAGCACTCCGTCGGGCGAATCTGCAACTGGCCGATCTCGACGCGGTCGCCGTGGCAAATATGCCAGGTTTGGCGGGGTCGCTGATCGTCGGCCTCGTGGCCGCCAAATCGCTCGCCCTGGCGCTCGATATTCCGCTCGTGGCGGTCAATCATTTGCAGGCCCACATTTACGCTTGCCGCATCGCCGCCGGCCGCGACGTTTTCCCGTGCGTCGGTTTGATCGTCAGCGGCGGCCATTCGAGTCTGTACCGCTGCCGCACGGCGATCGACTTCGAGCTGCTGGGCGGCACGATCGACGACGCCGCCGGCGAGGCGTTCGACAAAGTCGCCTCGATGCTCGGCCTGCCGTTTCCCGGCGGACCGGCGCTCGGCCGTGTCGCGGAAAAAGGCAACCCACGGGCGTATTCGTTTCCGCGATCGTTGCTGAAGGACAAGGACCGACTCGACTTTAGCTTTAGCGGGCTGAAAACGGCGGTGCGGTACGAGATCGCCGGACCCGGCCGGACGGACTTCAAGTCGCTCGATCTCGACGAGCAGACGGTCGCCGACGTGGCCGCGAGCTTTCAAGAGGCGGTGGTCGATTGCCTCGTCGGCAAGGCGTTGTTGGCACTGGAGAAACAGCGCGTGAATACGCTCTGCGTCGCCGGGGGCGTGGCGGCGAATCGGCGGCTGCGAGCGCGGCTCGAAGAAGAATCGCAGCGACGCGGTTTCGAGCTACATGTGCCGCCGATCGCGCTCTGCACGGATAATGCCGTGATGGGGGCGATCGCCGTCGAACGAATCAAGGCGGGCCTGACCGAGTCGCTCGACCTGGATGCATTTCCAGGGCTGCTCCGTAAGTGAGACGTAGACGACAACCCGGCGTTATGCCGCGTCGCGGTTGCGTCGACTAGGCGCTCGTGATCCATGAAACGCCTAAGCCACGACCAGTTGCGCTCGCTGGTCCGACGTCTTGATTTCCGCGATCGTTCCCGCATTGAACGCCAAGAAGTCGCTGTCAATTCCGTCGGAGAAGATCACGCCTCCTTGGGGCATCAGCGATTCCAGCACGACGCGTTCGCCTTCGCCGAGAACACCGGCCACTAAGCTCGTTCGCGAAGTCTTGCTCAAGAACGGCTCGCGAACGGCCCACAACAGACGGCGATCACCCCATTCGAGCTGCACCCGGCGATCGATTTCCGCGCCGAGCATTCTCGACACGCCGCAGGCCATGTTGAACACGCTCGACATCCATCCCGTAGAACCTACGCCGGTGGATACGAGCACGCCGCTCGACGACTGGGGTTCCAACGTGCCGCCGATGCGAATCGTGTATCGCGCCGACACGTGCGTCGCCGCCCCGATGAAGAAATCGTTGAATGCCTTGAGCCGCTGACCGTCGTTCAACCGCACTTCGGCCAGCGTGACGTAGCGGCTTTTGTACCTGCCTTCTAGGACTCGCCCGACTACGCGGCGGGCATCTTCGGCTAGAAACGGCAACAGCACGCCGTCGATCCGCTCGGGATCGGGATTCACTGCGACCACGGGCAGGTCGCCGACGTACTTCGCCGTGTTTGCAACTAATCCATCCTGCCCGAGAACGACGACGGCCGCAGTTCGGGAAAAGTCGTAGCTCGGCACGTACTGGCGATCGAGCACTTTTAGGGGCACGCCGAAATCCAACTCGTGCTCGAGTCGTTCCAGCGCATCCTGATAGGTTTGCTCTTCGTGTTCGTAGACATCGAAGTCCGCCTCCATGGCAGCCGCGGCCGATGTGTTGGAACTATTCGCCGAGCTTTTTCGTTGTCCGGGTAGCGGCTGATCGGTCGTCGCGTCTGCCATTGCCGCGTGCGCACGCATGGCCTTCATCCGAAACCGCGCCTGCCCACGCGTTCCCCATCGTTCGCGCAATCCAGCTAAGCGTGTCGGACGGACGACGATTGCGATTCCAGGATTCGCTCGCCGCATGCGGCACCTTCAATCGATGGAGATGGGAGAATAATGCGATCAACCCTTACGACGCTTGTCCTGCGAATCGTCGCGTGAGTCAAGCAACTCGCTCAAGAGATCGGGAGTGATATTCAGCGTGCCAATCTTGCTCGCGTTCTCGGCCAAATCGCGAAATGCCATAGCGATGAACTGCTTGGGGTTTGCCGCACCCGAGGATGCGGCCATAAGGGTGCGCCAATCGACCGATTTGAGCGGCTGCATGATGGCATTCAGTGCATGGCCGCGAGCTTCGGCCTCTTTCCTTTCATTCGAGACCCGCTGTTCGACCAGCGCGGTCCGTTGCTCTTCGACGGCGATCTCCGCCGCCATTTGCGTTTCGCGCACCTGCCGGGTTTTTTGCTGGACCGCTATCTCGGTATTCAGCTCGTTCTCCTTAATCGTGCGTTCGAGCTGCACGGCGTTGTTGCGGCGGGCGTACACCGCCTCGTCCGCTTGCCGGAGCAAGTCCTCGCGCGCCTCTGCCTGTAGCGCTTTGATCATTTCCGGGGTCGGTTTGATGGACAATACCGTCAAGCCAATGACTTCGACACCGAGCATCGCCACAGCGGACGAGTTTTGCAGTCCTTCGAGCAACACACGCGTCAATTCATCCGACGTGCTCAGCACTTCCTTAATCTTGCGTTGCTGCGCATACGATCGGGCAAGATTCTGGGCGAAATGCGAGAGTCTCTCGCTGAGCTTCTGCGGATCCTCGGAGCGATAGCGGCCTCGGGCGTCGACGCCGTAGTCGAGCATCGAAGCCAACTTCTCCGCGTCGGCGACGCGATAAGTCAGCTCCCCCTGGACCATCACGTCTTGAAAGTCAGCCGTGCTTTCGTTGAAGACGAACGGCACGTCGACGCTGGACGTTGGAATCGTGGCGATGTCCGAGTTAGGCGCGAAATAGAAGAACGACAGGCCGGCGCCGGCGCGTCGTAGTCGGCCTTGCCGGAAATGCAAAACGTACGTCGTCGGCGAAACTTTGAGATAACGAATCCCAAACATAGCCGTTCTCCACTGTTGACAAGTTCGCGCTGCGGCGTCGTACATTCGACACACCGGCGAGCGTCGTGGTTCGTTTGGCCAATTCTACGTCGACCAACGAATGGCCGGCCGGTTCGCACGGCATGCGCGGCGAACTGTCCGGCACTAACCGTGACAATACGCTCGGGATGTACGGGTTGGTTCGGATAATTCGCGATGGATCGATTAGTCGCCCCTTCACGGCGAAGCGATTCAACCGGAAGCGGTATCGAGGCGAAAACTGGCTCTCAACGAGAAATGGCCGGCGAGGCGAAATCACCCGCCCTGATGGCGCAGTTCGCTCATCAAGAAGCTGATGGCGTGGCAATACGCCTGCACGGCGGCGGCGTGGTTCTTTTCTTCGATCGCGGCTTCGGCGGCGTGGAGATCCGCTTCAAATCGTTGCCAGTCGATGGACCAGTCTTGCTCGGCGGCCGCTTCGCGAAGCTGGACCGCCATTTTGGCGAGGTCGGCGACCATGCGACCGTTGGCCGTGCATTGCCGCGACGTGTGCGGCCCCTTGCCGTAGCGACTGCCGCTGGCGGCCGTGCGGCGCGGGGGCGGCTTCGGGATCGGTTTGGCCAACAGGGCGAACAGACCGAACAACACGGTACCGACAATACCGCCGACGAGCAGTTCGAGTGACGCCTGGGCGATCAATGCCCCGCATGTGGCGGCCGCCGACGCCGCGCAGAGCATCCAGAGCAAACTGCGCACCGTGCCGCCGGACGATCCGCCGCCGCGGTCGTCGATCTCGCCGGGCTTGCCGATCAACTCGGCCCCGTTCACTTTGGCGACGAGAACGGTGATGTTGTCCGGGCCACCGCGAAGGTTGGCCAGATCGACCAGCACGCGGGCCGCCTCTTCCGGCGGCAGGCATTCGAGAATCACGCCGATCTCGTCGTCTTTGACTTCGCCCGTCAGGCCGTCGCTGCAAAGCAGAAATGTGTCGCCGAGTTCGAGCGGAAACGGGCCTTCCAGATCGACGTCAACGTTCGAATTCGGGCCGAGCGAGCGGGTGATGATGTTCTTGGGCAGGTGGATCGTGTCGGCGTCGCGAAAATCGCCGGCCGCCTGCAATTCCCACACGAGACTGTGGTCGAACGAAAGTTGTTCGAGCTTTCCTTTGCGAAGCCGATACGCGCGGCTGTCGCCGACGTGGGCGACGACCGCACCTTCGGGCAACAGGGCGAGCACCGTGCACGTCGTGCCCATGCCCTTGAATTCGAGATTCGACTCACCGCGGGAGTGGATTTGGGCGTTGAGGTCACGAACGGATGACCGCAAGGCCTCGGCCGGGGGCAGATCGCGATCTTTGAAGTACTTCAGCGGAATGCCGTCGGCGGCCATCTTGCTGGCCAATTCGCCGGCCGCGTGGGCGCCCATGCCGTCGGCGACGAGAAATAGATGTCCGCGCTCGCGCCACTGCCCACCGTCGCCGGCGATAACGACGGCGTGGTTGTCTTGGTTATTCGACCGCCGCATGCCGACGTCGGTGACGGCCGCGTGTTGTAAGGCGTTATTGGAAGCCACGCTCGGGTCCGCGGAAGCGACGAAATGCTTTAGGCATGCTGTAGGTGTCGCCGAGCAGCGGGCGACGGTTCGGGGGAATCGCGGGCTCGGCAAATCCCTTAATGGCATTCTATCGTGCGGGAATCCTGCGTAACACCCAGACTTATCGTTTGGGGGGCGGAAATCGGCCGTGCGCCGACGACCGTCGCCGGCTATGGAGGCTGTCCGAGTGCCGTGTGCAGATTCTCCGTGCCGATCGCACGCGCACTGCTCAGCCGACGACCGGCCCAATCTCGTCGAACAAGGCTTGCCAGGCCGCCAACTCCCGCCGAGGCTCGACCAGCGTGGCCAGCGACCGGCAATGCGCGCTCAGTTGCTCGAAAAACGGGGCGTCGCGCTCCGCACGGAGCAGCAATGCCGTGAGTGCTTTGGTATCGCCCACGTCGAAGTAACCTGGATAATAATCGTCGCCCAGCATGCCGATGACGCCGGAAATCCGACTCGCCAACACGGGCGTGCCGACCGCGAGAGCCTCGGAGACGACGTTCGGTCCGCCTTCCATCTTCGAGCTGACGACGGTCAATCGGCTCCGAGCCAGTAGCCGCATCGCTTTGCCGCGCGGTACATCGCCGAGCCAGCGATAACGCGGATTCCGCTTCATTTCGGCCAGCGCCCGGCGCTTCATCGCCGGGGTGAGCGCCGCGCCGAGCTGCACCACGCGAATGCGCGAATCGGCCGGTAGCCGTCGCGCGGCCAGCGCTGTGCGGAATGGATCTTTCACTTCGCGTAGATGGCCGATCGTTGTGACTTCAAACGCGGACGAGAGTGGCTGCTGTCGGGATCGCGGCGGTTCGCACGATTGTACGATCGGCCGAGCCTTGTGGCGTACGCCGGGCGGCAGGAATCGCACGCCGTCGCTTTGCAACAACACCAGCCGCGTGGCCAGACGCAGCGATTCGTTGGCCGTGCGCGATTTCGGCAAGTCGCGATACAAGTCGGTGCCGGTCAGCACGACGACCAACGGTGCGGCGGGCCGATGGGCATGAAACTTTCTGACAGCCGAGTGCGATTTGCGCGCGTGCAACGCGATGAGCGAATCGCAGGGTTGGCGATCGTAGGTTTCGGCGACGGCGACGCGGTGTCCCAATTGCCTCAACAACGCAGCGTATCGGTCCGCAGTGATGCGGTTTCCTTTTCGCGAGCCGCGCGGCACGGGCGTTACGATGAGGATTCGCATCGGCATTCGGGCGCTTGCGACTTACGTGGCTCAGCGTTCAATCGCAAACAGCCGCTTTTTGCCGCGGAGATAAATATGCCCTTCGCCGATGGCTGGCGACGCGATCGTCTCGTCGTCGAGTTGATTCTCGGCGAGCCTCTCGAATCGAGGGGTGGCCGGCACAACGGTGCAGAGTCCGCTGGTGTTGAGGAAGTACACTCGGCCGTCGGCGGCGACTGGCGACGCCTTGTAGCTTCCCTTCAAACGCCGTTGCCATTTAATCGCGCCCACGTTGCCGTCGAAACAGCGGGCGATGCCGTCGTCTGTGACCGAAAACAGCAAGCCGTCCCACAACACCGGGCAGCACGAATCGCTGGTGCCGCGGCGATGCTCCCAGGCCACGACGGTTCGCGATAGCTCGCCCTCTCCGCCGAGCGGCACCGCGAGCATCGGTCCACGCATGCCGATCGTGACGTACACCTTGCCGTCGCCGACGGTTGGGCCGGTGACGGTGCGGCCGCCGACGAGCTTTGGCAGCCGCCAGGCCTCTTTGCCGTTGGCCGGGTTGTAGGCCGTGAGTTCATTCGCGCCCATCACGATCATCCGCGTGCCCTGCTCCGTTTCGTAGAGCACGGGCGTCGTGTAGGCGTCGCATTCTTCGGACTTCGATTCGGTGTTGCGATCGATGTGCCAGCGGACGCGGCCGGTCGCCAGATCGTGGGCGACGATGTAGCTCGCGGCCGGCTTGGCGGCGTGTTCGGGCAGGTCGGCGAGCGAGTCCTGCATGCAAACGGAGATGACGAGATTCTTAAAAAGCACGGGGCTGTTGGCGTGGCCCCACCAGATCGTATAGCGCCCGTAGTCTTCGGCCAAATCTCGCGACCAAAGCTGCTTGCCGTCGAAGTCGTACGCCGCGAGCAAGCCGTTGCCGAAGTGGCAGACGACGGTTTTTCCGTCGGCCACCGGCGAGGGAGTGGCGAGATTGTGCAGGTCGTGAAACTTCTGGTCGCCGCGGCCCTTGAGATTGCGCGGCACGGTGCCCGTGCCGACCTGTTGCCTCCAAACGACGCCACCCGTTTTGAGATCGACGCGCAGCAGTAGAAGTTTGTCTTTGTCCTGCGACGTGACGAACATCGCGCCGTTGGAAATGGCGGGCGTACTCGTGCCCCAGCCGGGCAATTCGACCTTCCAGGCGATACCGGCCCTGTCGTTCCAAGCCAGCGGCAATCGCGTTTGGTCGCTGACGCTGTTACCGGTGGGGCCGCGCCACTGCGGCCAATCGGCAGCGGAAATTTGCTGGCTCTGCCATGGCCCAATGATCGAAATCGCCAAACAGCACGAAAGAATCAATGGTCGAGTCATCATGGAGAGCCGCCGAGTTTCTGTCGAAGGATTTCTTGCTCCTAGATTGCCCGTGCGAGTCGCGACACCATGCAAACTGTTCGCTGTGCTAACGGCGCTCGCGCCGGCAAGAACGTCTTACTCTTCTTCGCCGTCGCCGTCCTTCGCTTCGGCGTCCTCTTTATCTTTATCCGCTGGCGGATCATCTTCGCTCTCGTCGTCGGCTTCAGGATCATCGGCTTTCGCGTCGGCTTCATCTTCGTCCGCTTCGTCGCTGCCGCGGCGGCCGGTGGTCGGTTTGTTCACCATCTTGGGAAACTTCAAACCCGTCGCCACGGCATACAGGGCTGGACGTGCCTCTTCGCGGAGGCCGTTGATTGTCGTTAGCTCCAGCGTGTACATGCGCGAGTCGACGACGGTTTCCAGGGTGAGTCGCTCGAAGGGGCGGCTGCCGATCTTTGCGCGATACGCATACTCGACGCCGTTAAACCCATTGAGCGAGAGCGGCTTGACGTTGAATTTGCCCTTGGAGTTACGTTCCTTGGGCACTTCCGCGTTTCTCGCCCGTACGAACTTGCGGAGGTCTGGCTCGCCGAGCGTTTTGAAGTCGTCGTACTCGCGGACTTTGATCATGATGCCCGGCAGGCGTTGGACCTCGCCACGCATCATGCGTCCGAGATTCGTATCGAGATCCTTTTGCTCGTTCTCCTCGTTGATCGACTCGCTCCATCCCTGGGGGAGCGGAACTTCGATCCGCCCGTCGTCGAATACGCCGAGTTTGCCGGCCAATTTATCGATCTTAATTTGCTTCTTCTTGGGCTTCTTTTCCGCGTCG
>JAJDEG010000080.1 GCA_029259895.1 Planctomycetota bacterium | reverse complement strand
TGCTTTGGGATCCTACGATGGTTCGGCGTCCGCTGCTGGAACCAAACCTTTCGGTCGGCGGCATGACGTTTCTCGGCGCGTCGCTGTTCTTGTTCTTGATGGCGAACGTGCTGACGAGCAAGGACGACCCGGTCGCGCTGGCGGCGGCTCGCGGGGCCGAGCAGTTCTTTTACGAGCCAGGTGACGAGGGCAAAAACGCCCCGAAAGATAAAGTAGGCGATGATGACGCAGGCAATATGGCCACGAAATATGACGCGGGCGACAACGCCACGGAAAGTGAGGCGGCCGAAGAGGCCAGGAAAAAAGCGAAGCGCGAAGACCTTCTTGCCAGGTATGGGCCGGGTTATCCGATCCTGTTTCAATTGCAGCGTATTCCGGCGCAGACCATTGCCGCGATGATGCGCAGCGGAACGCCCGAAGGGGAGCAGGAACGGGCGCAAGCACGACGCTCGGTCGACCAAACTACGGTGCGGTTGACGGCGATTTTTTCGCACCTGGCGATCGTGCTGGGCGTCGTGATGATCGGCTATCGCCACTTCGACAACTATAAGACGGGTATCGCGGCGGCGACGCTATACCTGATGTTGCCCTACACGGCGCGGATGACGGGGTTCGTCGATCACGTGCTACCCGCGGCGCTGCTGACTTGGGCGCTAGTGGCCTATCGGCGTCCGCTCGTTGCCGGCACGCTCGTCGGACTGAGTATCGGAGCGATTTACTATCCGATCTTCCTGTTGCCGCTGTGGATTTCGTTCTATTGGCGGCGGGGCCTGTTTCGCTTTCTCAGCGGCGTGCTGGTGGCTGTCGGCGTACTCGTAATCGCGCTGGCGCTGGAATGGAACGGCTGGCCGGACTTCGTCAGCAAGCTACAGTGGATGTTCGGCTGGCGTCTGCCGTGGAACGTGCCGACCGAAGGATTCTGGTCCCCACGATTCACGACGCCGGAGTATCGAATTCCCGTGCTTGCGGCGTTCATTGCAATGTGCGGCAGCTTCGCGCTGTGGCCGGCGCAGAAGAATTTGGGAACGCTGTTGTGCTGCACCGCGGCGGTGATGCTCGGCTCGCAGTTCTGGCACGCCCACGGCGGCGGGCTGTACTTGGCGTGGTTCTTGCCAATCGCCTTATTGACGATCTTTCGGCCGAACTTGGAGGACCGGATCGCGCTGGCGGTGTTGCCGGCGGGTTGGACACCGGATTGGATTGCGAAGCGATCGGTAGCGCGGGCGGCGTGACGACTTCGCTGGCGTATCGAATCGCCACCCGGGCGGCGGCGCGAATGCTGAGCGGCTGCTGCAATCTCGACCGCGATCTCGCTTTGCGCTAGGTCGTCGTCGGCGACCTTTCGTCCACTTCGGCAGCCGATGCGAGGACGAGCGATGCAATATCGCCGCGACTGCGCAGAGCGTCGCGCAGCCGCGGATGGACGAATACGCGTACTTGCTTGACGTAATCGTCGAATTGCCGCCGCGCCAGCGCCTGGACGACGGGCGACACGTCGCCGAGCGGCCGATATCGCTTTTCCTTGGCGTAGAAGACATCGACGCGAAACTCGATTTCGCGTTCCACCGGCGGGGCATCGATCAGCACGTCGTCGGCCGATACGGCTTCGCCGAGCGCCGCGGCGAATCGGCTCGCCAGCGCCTCGGCGCAGAGCACGAGCCACTCATAGCCGCGGCGCGCGAGCCGTTCGTAGACGGCCGTCTCTTGGAACACGCTGTATTCGGCCAGTCGCTTGAAGATGCGTCGTCGCGGGCCAAATAGGCCGTCGATCAAATCGGCGGCGCTCGTGCCCGTGCTGGCTTTCACCAGCGCCGCGATCATCTCGGCGTCGGGCATCGCGAACAGCGCGTTCAAGTCCAGCCGCTCGTGCATGCGGTAGAACGCCCGTTGCAGCATCGCGGTGGCCGAGCGGACGGCGTGATGCCAATAGACTTCGCTGAACATCACGTAGCGGGCGAACACCATCAACTCGGCGGCGGTCTTGCCCTTGTCGTTGATCGCCAGCGCGTCGCCGGCTTCGTTCAGGCATAAGCTGCCGATGAGCCGTTCTTGGTCGAAGTGCCGACCGTACGGCACCCCGGCGTGCAGGCTGTCGCGGAACAGGTAGTCCATCTTGTCGATGTCGATGGGGCCGGAGAGGATGCTCGACAAGAGACGCGAGGCTTGAGGCGTGAGGCTTGAGGTGTTCTGGTCGTTGTCGTTGCCTGCGTTCGCGGTGCCAGGTTTTGCGAGCAACGCGAGCACGGCCTGCGGATCGACGCCCCAGTCGTTGCGCAACACGTCGGCGACTTCTCCTTCGGCGATGAACCGCTCGGCGAACTGCTCGTGCTTGGGGACGCCGGCGAGGCGGATGTCTTCGATCGGATGGCAGAACGGCCAATGGCCGATGTCGTGTAGCAGGGCCGCGGCGAGGAGCAGCTCCGCGTCCTGGGGGCGAATCGCCGCAGCAAATCGTTCGTCGGCCGAAAGCCGCCGCAAGAACCGCAGCGCCAAGCGATAGACGCCCAGCGAGTGCTCGAACCGCGTGTGTAGCGCCGCCGGATAAACCAGCGAGACAAGTCCGAGTTGGCCGATCCGCGCCAAGCGGCGAAACGCCGCCGTATCGATCAGCCGCCGCACGCGCGCGGTAAGCGGCACGTTCACGTCCGGCGGAATGCGAATGACTGCCGACGGCGCGTCGAGTTGGGCAATTTCTGGTATTCGTTCGAGCGCGGACATCGTGGCGGCATTATCGCGTCGTACCGTCTGCTTCGCCAGTGCGACGATTTGCGCGGAAGCGCCACACTGGCAAACTCGGCGACGACGCGCGATAATCGTCGTGAGAATTACTTTGAACGCCCACCGGCGGAACGAGCCGAACATGTCCGATACCGAACAGGTTCTGGTCGAACGCATCCGCCGCCGCGACCCGGTGGCGCTGGGGCTGTACATGGAGGCCCGACGAGGCGCGATCATGGCGTACATCGAGCGGCAACTGGGCGCGGCGCTGCGGCGGAAGATTGAACCGGAGGACATCTTGCAAGAGGTCGGTGTCGACGCCGTGCGGTCGCTGCCGTCGATCGACCTCACTGGCCGCGAGCCGCTGGCCTGGCTCTGTCAGGTGGCGGAACGCCGGATCATCGACGCGCATCGGCGGTTCTTCGACGCCCAAAAAAGGTCGGCCGGCCGCGAAGTGCCGCTCGACGCCGGCGGCACCAATCAAGTCGGGCTGGTCAACATGCTCGTCGTGACGATGACGACGCCGAGCCAGGCGTTCTCCCGCGATCAGCGCGAGTTTCGATTGCATCAGGCGATCGAGAAGTTGCCGAGCGACTGCCGCGATGCGCTGCGGATGCGCTACGTCGAGGGCTTGCCATCGAAAGATATCGCCGAGCGGCTGGGCAAGACGGACGGCGCGGTTCGGGTGATGCTCACGCGCTCGCTGAAGAAACTAGAAGAACTTCTCGGCGAGCAGTAGCAGGCCCTTCCCCAGTCCCCAATCCCCAGTCCCTGCGTCACGTTGTGCCGCGGTCTCCCGACCGCCGCACCTGCCCGACCGTCAGGTCTCCAAATCCGCGGCGAACGCTTCTCCAAAAACTCGAATCCCGAGCCCCAACACCGTCTACCAAATATCGGCCAGCGCCACGCCCATCGCCGCTTTCAACTCGCCGTCCTTGGGATTGCACTCCAAACCAACGTGCTCGCGATACCCCAGCGCCCAAGCTTCTTTGAGCACGCGGTTGTAGTGAATCTCGCCGGTGCCTGGCTCGTTGCGCCCCGGGTGATCGGCGAGTTGCAGATAGCCGACCTGATCCCAGCCTTCGCGCATGTGGCCGCACAGGTCGCCTTCGCTGATGTGCATGTGGTACAGATCCCAGTTGATCTTCACCATCCGCGAATCGACTTCGCGGCAAATCTTCACGGCCGCCGGGCTGCCGTACAGGCAATGGCCCTTGTGGTCGACGCGGATGTTCATCGGTTCGAGGATCAGCATCACCTGGGCGTCCTCGACGATTGGCTTGACGCGGTTGAGCGCGACGATGATCTGCTCGTGCATTTCGGCCTGCGTCATGCCGCGAACGTCGTTGCCGCCGACAACGCACATCTTGCTCACCTTGAGCTTCTTGGCCACCTCGCAGGCCTGGCGGATCGTCTTTTCCAAGAGATCGTGGTTCTTCGCCTCGTTCATGCCGGGCGTGAACCCCCAGGCCGTGAACTGCGCGATCTCGATGCCGAGTTCCTTGGCCAGCGCCGCCAGCGCGTCGATGTCTTTGTTCGTGTGAGGCCAAAACTCGATGGCCGGGAAGCCGAGTTGGGCCGCCGCCCGCACGCGGTCGAGAAACGGCAACTTGCGGAACCACATCTCGACGTTAACGGCAAACTGCGTCTTGCAACTCTTGCCGGGCTGCTTGGGATCGATGCGGCGGTCGGCGTCGGCCGCATTGGGGTCGGCGGCTGGCTGATCTTCGGCCGCACGGGCTGCGAGTGCCCCGCCTGCCACGGCGGCCGAGGCTGTGAGGAAAGATCGTCGATCGAGTGCCATGTGCAAACTCCGAATAATTGCGAGACGATTTTGGCCGAACAGCGTTCATTATAATCGCGGAAATAACGCGGCGGCTCGAGCGGTGCCAAAAGCGCGATTGCGTCGTCGAGTGCTGCTCCGAAGTCGTTGCACAGAAACTCGTTACGTGCGAAGCCGGCGGTCGAATCGGCAGACATTGATGCTTGCCGCAGGCGTTGCGGTTGGTCTATACTAATCCTTTGCCGGTCGTCGCTACGGCGAGGACTGCCTGCCGCTGCGAACGGCTTCGTTCGCGCACGATGGTCGCCGCTTCAAGGGCCTCGCCGTCCTTCGCGGCGACACCTACCTATGGATATGTTTGGAGTCGTGGAATGATCGCCTTGAAATGGGCTTCGTTGGCGTTGGTCGCTGCGCTGGCCTTGCCGATCGCGCCCAACGTTGCTTGGTCCGACGAGAAACCCGCCGATGCCGCCGCGAACGAATCCACGCCGGTCAGTTACGCCAAGCAGATCGTGCCGATCTTTCGCGAGCATTGTCAGGGCTGTCATCAGCCGGTGATCGCCAAGGGCGAATACGTGATGACGCGGTTCGACGATTTACTCAAGGCGGGTGAGTCGGGCGACGCGGCGGTTGTGCCTGGCAAGCCGGACGAAAGTTATCTCGTCGCCCAGATCACGCCGGCCGACGGCGAAGTGGCGATGCCCAAGGACAAGCCGCCGCTGTCGCAAACGCAGATCGATCTCATTCGCCGTTGGATCGCTGAAGGCGCGAAGGACGATTCGACGGCCGTTACGAAGACGGTCATCGACGCCGACCATCCGCCGGTTTACGAAGTGTCGGCGGTTATTACCGCGCTCGACTATTCGCCGGACGGCAAACTGCTCGCGGTGTCGGGCTACCACGAAGTGCTACTTCACGACGCGGCGAAGCTGCAAGCGGGCGGCGAGGGAAGCTTGGTGCGTCGACTCGTCGGCCTGTCGGAGCGGATCGAGTCGATACGGTTTTCGCCCGACGGAACGAAGTTGGCGGTGACTGGCGGTCAGCCGGGCCGGATGGGTGAAGTGCAGATTTGGAACGTCGCCGACGGCAAGCTCGAACTGTCGCTGCCGGTGACTTTCGACACGGTGTACGGCGTGAGCTGGTCGCCCGACGGCAAGTTGGTTTCGTTCGGCTGCTCGGACAACACGATTCGCGCCGTCGAAGCGGCCAGCGGCAAACAGGAGCTATTCAACGGGGCGCATAGCGATTGGGTGTTGGGCACCGCG
>JAJDEG010000790.1 GCA_029259895.1 Planctomycetota bacterium | reverse complement strand
CCCCAGTAGCCGACGCCGCCGAGTTCGCTAAGCACCGGTTCGGCGATCTTGCGATGCTCGTCGAGCAGTGTGCCGGCTTCGCGATGTCGGTTGACGACCGCGATGGAATCGTCCATCACGCGCTGCACGGCCGCCGGCGTTTCGGTCGGCGGAAAATAGAAAAGTTCGGCGGGCACACCACGATCCCACACCGCGCGATGGACCGGGCTGCCAACCGTCTGATACTTGACCGCGAACAGCGTTTCGACCTGATCGTCGGCCGCGTCGATCGCGCCGGTCCGGCGGGCCTCATCGTCGCTCTTGCCGCCGAGTTTTAGCGCCGTCTCGGCGAAAGAAGGGTCGCCGGCAGTCGGCGTGGCGGCATCGGGCGTGGTATGCGTTGACATGGCGATAGTCCGAGGGATGCGGATGAATAGTTAGCGGATGGGCGCATAGTTTCTCTTATTCTATCGTCGGCGGGCAACGCCTGTTAAACTGGGCGAAACAACCGTGTGCCGCGGCCGCGCGGCATGGGTCAGACAGCATGACCGTCCGATTAGAGAGGTTCGTTCGATGATAACGCAGCGACGATTGTCCTTTTTCGCCGTATCCGTTCGCTGCCTTGCCGCCGTGATCGCGCTGGTTTGTGTCGCATCGGGCGCGCGGATCGTCGCGCAAGCAGCCGAGCCAGACGCCAAGGACACTGCCACTAAGAACACCGCCGCCAAGGACACTGCCGCCAAGCGGCCCAACGTGCTGTTCATGCTCACCGACGATCAGCGTTGGAACGCGATGAGTTGCGCCGGGCACCCGCACCTCAAAACACCGAACATCGATCGACTCGCCCGCGAGGGCGTGCGGTTCGCCAATGCGTTTTGCACGACGTCGCTCTGCTCGCCGAGCCGGGCGTCGATTCTCAGCGGGCTGTACGCCCACAGCCACGGCGTGACGAATAACTTCACGGAATATCCGACGAAGTTGGAGAGCTTTCCACGCACGCTGCAATCGAACGGCTACGACACGGCCTACCTCGGCAAGTGGCACATGGGCGAGGAGAACGACGAGCCGCGGCCGGGCTTCAACTACTTCGTCACGCACAAAGGCCAGGGCAAATACTTCGACACGGAGTTCAACTTCCACGGCCGCGAGCGGAAGGTCGTCAAAGGATATTACACGACGGTCATCACCGACATGGCGCTGGAGTGGTTGAAGCGGCCGCGGAAGGGGCCGTTCATGTTGATGATCGGCCAGAAAGCGCCGCATAGCTTTTACTTTCCGGAGCCGAAGTACGAGCACACCTTCGACGATGTCGACGTGCAGTATCCCAAAAGCGCGTTCATGCTCGACGACAAACCGGCGTGGCTGAAGAAACGATTGCCAACGTGGCACGGCATCTATGGTCCGCTGTTCGACTATCGCAAGAAGTTTCCCGATTCGAGTCCCGAGGCGGTCAAGGATTTCGCCGCCATGACGCGGGCCTATTGGGGGACGATCCAAAGCGTCGACGACAGCGTGGGGCGATTGTACGAGTACCTCCGCGAGACCGGCGAGTTGGACAACACGCTGATCGTGTTCATGGGCGACAACGGCCTACTCAACGGCGAGCACGGCATGGTCGACAAGCGCACCATGCACGAAGCGAGCATCCGCGTGCCGATCGTCGCGCGGTATCCCAAGGCCATCGCGGCCGGCAAGTCGAAGCCGCGCGTGATCGACGCACAGGTGCTCACTCTGGACATGGCCCCGAGCGTGCTCGACATCTGCTCCGCGCCGCCGCTGGCCAAGACGCACGGCCGCTCGTGGAAAAAGCTCGTCGGCGAGGGCGACCCCGATTGGCGCAAGAGCTGGTACTACGAATACAACTACGAGAAGCAATTCCCATACACGCCGAACGTCCGCGGCATTCGCACCGACGAGTGGAAGTACATCCGCTATCCGCACGGCGACGGCAAGCCGGACCGGCACCAGGGCGAGCTTTATCGCATCGCCAAGGATCCGGAAGAATCGACGAACTTGATCGACGATCCGAAGTACGCCGAGGTCGTGGCGACGCTGCGGACGGAGCTGACGCAACTGATCGAAGCGGCCGGCGCCGTGCCGGACAAGATGCCGCTGGATGAAGGAATCAAGTCGGAGTTGCCGGACAAGGCGATCCGCTAAGAAAGCGATTTGCTGACGATCGCGTTGGAAACGCTGGAGCCGAGCGTCGATGCACGCTAGCCGACTTGGCTTTGACGTCAGGCGGCCTCGCGGACTGGCTCCTCGCGATCGACGAACCGCACATCGAGCGGCCTCGTCACGTCGAGATGCACGTCGCGCTGCGGATACGCGATGACGATGCCGCCTTCGCGGAACCGCTGGTCGATGATGTGGCGCAAGTCGCTTTCGATGCGGCGACGTTCGCCGATGGAGCGCATTTGCAGCCAAAAGTGCAGCTCGAAGTTGAGGGCGTTGTCGCCGAAATCCGTGAACCACACGAACGGCTCGGGATTATCGAGCACCAGACCGTGTTCGTCGGCCGCCTTCTTGAGCAAGCGAGACACGTCCCGGGTGGGCGAGCCGTAGGCCACGCCGACCTTCACGCACGTGCGAATCTTGTCGTCCGACAGCGTCCAGTTGACGACATTATTCTGCAACAGCGAGCTGTTGGGAATGATGACCTCGAAGTTGGTCGGCGTGCGAATCCACGTGCTTCGCGCACCGATCCGTTGCACGGTGCCGATCACGCCTTCCATTTCGACGACGTCGCCCACGCGCACGGGCCGTTCCGCCAACAGTATCAGGCCGCTGAAGAAGTTATTGACGATGTTCTGACTACCGAAACCGACGCCGACGGCCAGCGCACCGCCGAGGATCGTGAACGCCGTGAGCGGCACGGCGACCAACCGCAGCGCGAACAGCGCAAACGTCACGACCAACACGTAGAACAAGATCGTTTGCAGCGCGGCGATCGCCCCTTCGTGAAAGTTCAGCCGCGAGAAAACGCGCCGCGCGACGAATCCGCTCAGCCATCGCGAGAAAAGGAATCCGAGCAACAATAAGATGACGCCGGAAAAAATCTTGCCGACCGTGATGGGCCGGTCTTCGACGGACGTAAGCTCGTGGTTCCAGATTGCCACGACGTACGCCCAAGCCGTGGCGAACCACGAGCCGATGCCGCCCGATTCTGCATCGCCCTCGATGTCGGCCAGGAGTTTTTCGTGCAGCCGGCGGCTGGCTTCCAGCGTCACCATGCTCGTGCCCAAGTGTTCGATCAGCGCGCCGACGTGCTCGCGTTCCTCGCCGATCCAGCGGGCCGCCGGATTGGGCGTTTGCCGGGCGGCTTGCAGGTCGGAGTCGAGGCTCGACAGTTCACCGCGCAGCTCCGCGATGCGGCTCGACTTGCCGCGCGCGCTGGCGTTGATCTCGTCGATCGCCTGCCGCGTTTCCTTGCGCCACGCGATCAAGTCGGCGGCGTCGACGGCGTCGCCCTCGGTCCGATCGGTAGCGATCTTGTAGCGGCGGCTCCAAACCGTTTTGGCCTTTGCCAGATGGTTGAGGTGTTCGTTGATCGCGGCCAACTCCGCGCGACGGCTTTCGAGTGCCCGTCGCCATGCGTTGACCTCCGCGTCGAGCACCGGGACTTTCTCTTCCTCGGCGGCGCTGCGGCGGTTAATGGCGTCGCGCCATTGGCGCTCGGGAAAATCGCCTTCCAACTGGGCGGTTTCGGCCTTTTCGCGGAGTTCGGTTTCGCGCTGCTCGATCTGCGTGAGGATCTCCGAAAGGTCTTCGTCGCGAAACGTCGCCTGCTTTTCCCACGTTTCGATCCGCAGCTTGAGCAGCCGCATCCGCTTCTCGTGATTCTCGGCGTCCAGCTTTTCGTTGGCGAGTTCCGCTTCGCGAAGTTCGACGACCGCTTCGGCAAGTTGGCTTTCCGCCTCGGCCAATTTCAAAGCCTGGTCCTGGCGTGCCTTTGTCGTTTCGTCGGCGTCCGGTTTACGCGTGTCGACCGTTTCCTTGGCAGCGCGTCGGAGGCGCTCTTTTTCTTGGTGGATCGACTTCGCCCTGGCGAGCGCGTCCGTTGCGGCGGAAAGTTCGGTGGCCGTCGTCTCGGCCCGGTCCTGCTCGACGACCAGCTCGTCGCGAAGCTGATCGAGCAGCAGGAACTCGGATTCCGGCTGTTCGAGAGATCCGCCGCCGGCGACGATGCGAAGATTGGCTTCGAGCTGATCGCTGGTCGATTTGAGTTCTACGAGGCGGTTCTCGGCCGCTTGGAGCTGCGACTGGGCGGTTTTCAGTTGTTGAAGCAGGTCGACTTCCTGCTTGAGTTCTTCGGGCGGGTTTACGCCCATCGGCGTGGCGGACTTGGCGGCGTCGAGCGTTCGCTGAGCGACGCGGAGGCGCTCGCCAAGTTGCTCGTTCTTCGCTTTTTTTTCTGCCTCATCGGCCGCTAAGTCTTCGGTGGCGCTGACCAGCAGGATGCCGCCGTCGATGAGATCGTCGACCGACTCGTTGGCGGCCGTTGCGCGGCAGACCGACAAGCCAATCAGAACCAGAACAGCCAACCCTTGCCCCAGACGGCGCATACCGCGTCTCCTTATCGTCGTCCCGAGCGGGATCCTTCCGCGCATTGTGCGATGAGAGAGCGTCGCCCATTGCGGCGACGGCCCGGCACGCGGATCTTGTGACGTGTTTCGGCGAGTTAATACGAAGTACGCCGCGTCGCGTCAAGGTCGCCGGTGCAGGCTGCGGGATGTCGGGGGATTGGGTAGGCGGACGAGAATGTCGCGACGTGCGGCGGCGTGCGTCGACGATGCGGTCGGCGATGCGGTCGGCGAATTGGGGGTCGAAGCTCGTCGGGCGGCGAGCAGCGCAAGAGAAACGCCGGGCCGCGGTTTTTGGCGAACCGCGTCCCGGCGTCGAAAGAGATTGCGTCGCTCGCCCTAATTGCCGTTGCCGCGAGACCAGAGTTTCTCGCGGCACGGCTGGGGCGAGACGTTCGCACGTTGCTTAGGCGGCGTCGCGGGGCGGACGGTTTCCGCGCTCTCCGCCGGGGCGACGTCCTCCGCGACGGTTGCGGCTTTCTTCGAGGGCTTTTTTCTGCTCGTCGGTGAGCAGGCCGCCGACGGCTTCCGTGATTTCCTTGGTCAAGCTGGCCATTTCCTCGCGAGCCTTTTTTTGCTCGTCGGTCCACTCGACCGCTTCCATGGCTTCGCGAAACGCAGCGCGGAGTTCTTCGCCTTCCTTGCCGCTATCGCGGACCTTTTGCATCGCTTCGCGCATCGAGGTGCGCTGCTCGTCGGTCGGACGCGACTTTTCTTGCGCGGCCTTGACCTTTTCGCCGAACTTCTTCTCGATCTCGGCGACCTTCTCTTTTTGCTCGTCGGTCAATTCGACGGAACGAGGAAGCTGGAACGGCGAGCGCTGGAAGCGTTGGCCTTGAGCGCGTTGTCCACGCTGGCCGCGGCGGGGTTGCTCCGGCTCATCTTGAGCGGAGGCGGACAGCGGGGCCAACACGATGGCCGCCAGCGCCGCCGCAAACACGAATTGCACGAACTTCGTCATACTGGGTCTCCTCGAAAGAAATAGAATGGGTGGGAACGGTCGTTTGAAAGTCGACGACGCGGAGACACATTCTCCGCGCTCGTACACCCACGCGACTAACCACAGAAACCCCGCCGCGGCGAGTGAGTTTCGCCGCAGGGCTAGAGATTGGCGAAGATTCATGATGCGGGCGCAACAAAAAAAGCGCAGACCTCACCGCAGCACGAAGGAGCTCTTCGCGAGTGGTGAGGCGACTGCGCTTTGGCCCTCGTCGACGGCTGGCGGTCGTCGAGGGTTGGATTCGGGCTAGACCGAGATTACTAGGCCTTATTCGCCTTTTTCTTGCCGGGAAGCTTGGCCTTTTGCTCGGCGGTCAACATCGAGCGAATGGACGCCTGAATTTCCTTGCGGAGCGACGCGAGGGTCTCGCGGGCCTGTTGCTGATCGGCGGTGAAGGTCACCGCGGCGTCGGCGGCTTCTCGCATCTTCTTGCCCTTGAGGCCGTCGGCTTTGGCCTTGGCGAGGGCTTCCTTGCGAGCGGCGGCCTGGTCCTTGGTCAGCTTCGCGCCGGCCGCGGCCTCCTTGAGCTTAGCGGCATACTCATTCTTCAGCCCTGCCACTTTGGCCTGTTGCTCTTTGGAAAGCTCGATGCCTTTGGGCGCTTGGAAGGCGGGGTTGGCGCGATCTTTCTTCGCCCCTTGCTCGCCCTTGGCGGCGGGCTTCTTCTCGGCCTTCTTTTCGGCTTTCTTGGCAGCCTTCTTTTCGGCCGGCGTTTCATCGGCGGCCAGCGACGGCGCGGCAAGGACCATCGCAACGGCGCACACGGAAAGCACGCGGAACAGTTTCAACATCTTTGGGTCTCCTAAACGGGATTTTTGCGAAACACACGGCGAATAATTACGTTGGACAAACGATCGATGACTCGGTTGACGAGCGGCGTAGCGCCTAGCTCACCAGGGCGGGAATCACCGACCCGTCGCGGACCAGCGTGATCGGCCGGCCAGACGAGGTGTGATATTCCTTGTGGAAGTCGATGCCCAGCGCGTGATAGAACGTGGCGGCGACTTGCTCGGGCGCGATGGCATCGTCGGCGGGCATGGCGGCGCGTTCGTCGCTAGCACCGACGACCTGGCCGGTCTTCAGACCACCGCCGCCGAGCAGGCAGAACATGGCGCGCGCCCAGTGGTCGCGTCCGCCGCGGGCGTTGACCTTGGGCGTGCGGCCGAACTCGCCGGTGACGAACACGACCGTCGAGTCGAGCAGGCCCTTGGCGGAGAGCGAGCCAAACAGCCCGGCGAGACCGGCGTCGAACTCGGGCAGATTCTTATCCTTGAGCTTCGTGAAGTTGGCGTTGTGCGTGTCCCAGCCGCCGAAGGTGACCGTGACGAAGCGGACGCCGGATTGCACGAGCCGCGAAGCCAACAGGCAGCTTTGGCCGAACGCACTGTCGCCGAAGGCATCGGCGAGTTGCTTCGGCTCGCGGCTGACGTCGAAGGCTTCGCGGGCTTGGCGCGACGTGAGCATGTCGTAGGCGCGGCGCGAGAATTGGTCGAGACCGTCGACGAGGTCGCTGGTCTTTTCGTAGCCGGCGAAGGTCTGGTCGAGATCGCCGAGCAGCCTCTGGCGGCGCTGGACGTCGTCGATGGTGAGGCCGCCGGCCATCGTGATGCCGCGGACGGAGAACGGCTGGCCGGGCTTCGGCGTGCCGTTGGTTTGCAGCGGGTTGTAGCGCACCCCGAGGAAACCGGCGGCGTGCGGCGTGTTGGGGACGGCGACGAACGACGGCAGGTTCGGCTCGCCGGCGAGTTCCTTGCTGACGACCGAGCCGTAGCAGGGATATTCGAGCGACGGCAGCGGTCGGTTGCCGGTGTTCAAGTACTTTTGGCCGAGCGGATGGGCGGCGATGCTGTGGCTCACGCCGCGAAGGATGGCGTACTTGTCAGCGCACTGCGCGAGCTTGGGGAGATGCTCGCAGATTTCGACGCCGGGCACGTTCGTCTTGATGGGGTTGAACTCGCCGCGGAACTCGGCCGGGGCGTCGGGCTTGAGGTCGAACATGTCCTGGTGCGACGGTCCGCCGGTGAGGTTGACGAAGATCGCACGTTTGCCGCTTGCGGCTGCGTCGATCGCGCCGCGGGCTTCGAGTTGCATGTAACCGCCGAGCGTGAGTCCGGTCGCGCCAATCATGCCGGCACGGAGAACGTCGCGTCGCGTGAGTCCGTCGCAATATCGGGGAGTGGTCATGGATTATGCGGGGGCTGGAGGCTGGGGATTAGGGGATTGAACTAGTGATTGATGATAAATTCTTTGCTGTTTAGGAGCGCCCAGATTAGGTCGCGGAGGCCGGGGACTTGGCCGGTGGCGGCTAGGTGGGCGCGGATGCGTTCGTGTTCTTCCGCGGTCGGCGGGCGGCTGAGCGTGCGGAGGTAGGCCGAGCGAATCATCGCAGCGACGTCCGGCTGCTTGGCGATGTCGCTCTTGTCGGAGCCGCTCTTGTCGGACTTCTTTGCCGCACCGTCTTTCTTTACGGCCACGTCTTTGTCGTTCGCTGCGACGGGCTTGGCCTGCGTTTTTCGGGCGGCCGTGCGGGCTTCTTCTTTCATTTTTTCGACGCGGCGACGAATTCTTTGTGCCTGGACTTTGTCGCCGCTCTTCGTCAATCGGGCCGCGCGAGCTTCGAGCGCGGCGATCTCACGTCGGAGTTGGCGGAAGTCTTCGACGTTTCTCGCCGCCGCGCGTCGGTCGTTATTGCCCTTGGCGTCGGCGATGTTCGTGCGGTTTCCGCGTTCCGGCTGGCCGAGTTCGGCCGAGACCTGCCTGATCCAGCCATCGGGGCGGTCGATCATGCGGAGGACGTCTTGATCGTTGCGAAGGAACAGCGCTTGCAGCAGGCTCGGCTCGGCCGAGCGTTCGCAGTCGCAATTCGTGAGCCGGTCGGGCTTGCCGAAGACTTGCAGGGCGAAGTTGCTTTGGCCGCGGCGCTGGCCGGAACTGGCCGGGCCGATGGCGCGCCGTTCGTAGTTTTCGCGGTAGGTAACCAGCTCGGTATCGGAAGCCGTGGCTTGCGTGACCGCGTCGTAAGCGACTTCGGCAGGCAAGCGGCGGAGCACGGCGTGGCTGAAATTGCGTTCGTCGAGCCGATTCGTCTCGTTGATCTTGAAGCTCAACTGGTACGTGCGGCTATTGGCGATTTCGCGATGCACCCACTTCATGTCGTAGCCGCTGGCGATGAAACCTTGGGTTAGGTAATCGAGGAGCGGTTCGTTGCTGGGCGGGTTGGCCAGGTTCAGATCGTCCGGCGGTTCGATGATGCCGACGTTGAAATACGACGCCCAAACGCGGTTGACGAACGCCTTGGCGAAGTACGGATTGTCCTGCTCGCGCATCCATTCCATCAGCGCGGCGCGAGGGTCTTCGTTGCGAACGAGATCGACGCCTTGTTCCTCGCCGAGGAGCTTGGGCGTGACGACGCGGCGCGACGGGCCTTTCTTTTTATTCTTGTTCTTGTTGTTCTTGCCCTTGGCGTTGTCGTTGCCGCGGCCGGCGGCGGTGACGAACACTTCACGCCAGGGAACCGTGTCGCCGCGTTTGACGGCGTCGGCCAGCTTGCGTTGGGCCTGGCCCCCTTTGACGTCGCCCGTGATCTTCTTGAGCATCTCTTGATACTCCTTGCGCGAATCGGGCGAGTTGCCGTACGTGACCGGCTCGAAGAAGGCGGTGAACTGGTCGAAGTCGTCCTTGGTCCACTGGTCGAAGGGATGCTTGTGGCATTCGGCACATTGCAGCCGCACGCCGAGAAAGGCGTAGCTGAAGCTGAGGGCTTTTTCTTTCGCCTTTGCGCCGTCGCGCGCCCGCGACCAGAAATAGGGCATCGAATCGCGTTGGCTGAAATCGGCCGGTTTGTCGGGATGATAGTAACTCGACATCTCGGCGCAGTATTCTTCGTAGCTTTGGCCGGGCGCGCGGCTGGTGGCCAGGGCGATGCCTTCGACGATCTCGTCGTAGGCGACGTTTTCGCGCACGCGGCGATGAATCCAGTCGTACCATTGTCGCGACTGTTGGTCGCCGAGTTGTTGTTCGGCGGCGCGGCGGGGATTGTTGCCGGTCATGTCGCAAAGTTTGGTCGCCCACCACGTGGCGTAGGCGGAACTGGCGAGCAGCGACTCGATTTTCTTTTCTCGTTTGCCGGCCGATTTGTCGGCGAGGAATTCTTCGACCTCGGCCGGCGTGGGGAGCGAGCCGGTCATATCGAGGCTGAGGCGGCGGAGAAACTCCGCGTCGGTCGCCAGGTCCGAGGGGACGATGCCGAGCTTGCGGAGCTTGGCGACGACCAGCTCGTCGATCTTGGTCGGCGTGGCGACGCCGGGATAATTGGGACCGACGAGGTCGGACACCGGGCGGATGATCTGTACGGGCGTGACGCCGTTGTCGTAGAAGGCGACGATGTGCGTATTGCCGGGCGACTTGCTCTCGACGCGGCCGTCTTCGTCGACGGTGGCGACCGATTCGTCGTTGGTGCGGAAGCGGCACAGCGGGGTGACGTCTTCGCGGCTACCGTCGGACCACTCGGCGACGGCGGTGAGGGCGACGCTTTCGTCGTTCTTGGTGAAGTTGATTTCGCTGGGCGAGATGGCGAGACGAACGAGGCGGGGGCCGTCTTCGGGTGTTTCTTTGGCACCGGCGGCGATCCAGCGGTGGATCGTGCGGTACGCCCAGGAGTCGGCTTTGAAGCGTTCGTCGCCTTCGTGGTCTTCTTGGAGCGTCGGCTTGCGGAGGATGAGGCTGTCTTTGGGCTCGTCGGCGAGGACGCGATCGGTGTCTTTCTCGGTAAGGGCGGCGTGGTCGGACTTGAGGTCGTAGCCGAACAGCGAGAGGCGGAATCCGCCTTGGCCCTGGAAGGAGCCGTGGCAGGCGCGGCCGTTGCAGCCGAGGCGACCGAGCAGCGGCGAGACGTGGCGCTGGAAGTCGGGGACTTCGTCGGTGTCGGCGGCGAAGCGGGTGTGGATGGCGGCGAGCGGAGCGGCGGCTGGCTCGGCGTCGACTCGATCAGTGGCAGCGGACTCGTCGGCGACAGGCCCAGCGACCGGTTCAGCCGCGGCGTGCATGACGTGTGTGCCGAGCGCGAACGCCGACAACGTGGCCGCGGCGATGCAAAGCGGGGCGAGAAATCTTCGGGCGATGCTGCGTTTTACGGCGACAAGTGGCATCCTTCTTGTCCTTCGTTGGGAGATAGCGGTGAGTGTTCGCGTTTCGAGGGCGGCCGCGCGGACGCGGCATCGGTCGTTATGTGGACGGTCCTAATTGGATGTTTTCTTCGTCGCGGCGGCGGGCTTGAGCTTTTTTCGGTTGGCTTTGACGCCTTGACGCATTTGCGCGAGTTGGCGTTCGACCGCAGCATCTCGCTGGCGCGCGAGCCGGTCGATGTCGCTATCGATGTCGGCGAGTCGTTTGGCCGCCAGTTCGCGATCGTGGCGACGGAGCTTGAGGCGGACGTCGATTCGCTCGGCGAGCAGCGACCTCAGCTCGGCGTCGACGTCGATGTCGGGCGACATGGTCGAGCGGGCCAGCAGCAGTTGGATACGCGAGTTGATCTTCCAGGTCTGCAATTCCAGTTCGTAGCGCGTGGGGTCGCGGTCTTTCCACTGCGCGACGCGCTCGCTGGCGCGGAACAACTCGCGGGCGGCGCGGCGATATTGCTCCGGCCGCGTCTTGCGGAGGTTCTCGAGCAGGTCGGCGACTTCGGCGTGGTGTTCGCGGACGAAGGACAACGCGGCCGTTTCGCGCTCGGGCGTGAAGGCGGGGAT
>JAJDEG010000789.1 GCA_029259895.1 Planctomycetota bacterium | reverse complement strand
GATCAACCTGGATTGTGACGGGAATGGGAATGAGGTTGCGAAACGGCTGTTTCGCCGAATTGACGAACAACATGCCGTCGAGATCACGGACGCGGTACTCTTCGACCGTCTGTCCGCCGCCGGAGAACTCAGGCCCGAAGGGATTTTCGGGCGAGTTCTGCTGCGACTGGTCCATGAAGTCGTCAAAACTGTCGGGCGGCGACTCGACCTAGGGGATTTCATAGCGGGCCGACACGTCCCAAATCTCGATGTCGTCGCGGCACGACGGGCGCACTTCAACGCACTTGAGTCCGCCCAACGACGGATACGTGGAGCCGATCTGCACTGTCGATTCCAGCGCCGCAAAGATTTCGTCGGCTTCGGATGCGACGATCGCGCCGCTCGACTCCTGCCACACGGTCCATCCGCGCTCGAAGACGACGTTGTCGGCCGACTTCGTGGCGTCGCGGCGGAATTGTTCGCGGATGACAAATGCCATGAACGGGAGCTAGGCGAGGTTGGCCACGGCGAGCGTGGCGGTGTTGCGGAGGCTGCGGTCAATATCTTCCAAGGCGCGGGTGGCTTTGCGCTGCTCGGCCAACTGGTCGCGCTGGATACGATCCGTGCGATCGCGGTCGCGGCCCGCTTCGTGGCGAAGGATGGCTTCGGCGGCTTCGCGAGTGCCGATCGCTAGCAGGTCGGCGGCGTCGTTGGCCGATTTACTTGCGGCGGCTTCCACGTCGCGCGTTGCACCGTTGAGGGCGTCCAGTTGGTTGATGATCTCGGTGAGCTTCGCCGACTGCTCCGGCATGCCCGCGGCATCCGGCAATGGCGGCGGTGCGGGAAGCGTCGGCAGCGTGGCGCGTGGAATCGCACCCGTGTTCGACCGTGCCGCCGCGTCCTGGGCCGCCCGATCGGCGCGCAGGCGGTCGCGCTCGGCCTGCATTTGGGCAATCAGTTCGTCCCGCTCACGCTCAAAGTCCGCCAGAATTCCGGTGAACGGCGTTTCCTGCGACATCTGGTCGGCGAATGCGTCGGCGAAAAGCGTCGCCATCCGCGCGCCGATGGCGTCGAAGTCGCCGCTGGCAATCGCGGCAATCAATTCACCGATGGCGTCCGCCGCGCCGCGAATCACGCCGATGATGGCGTGCGCGGCTTTGGGCACGAGGTCGAGCACGAAAAACAGCGCCGTGCCCGCCGCGTTCTTCGCCAGTTCCCACGTCAGTTGCCAGTTCGTCGTGAGCAGACTCAGCATGTCCAGCACGTCGCGGACGAAATTGACGAACCAACCGAACGCGGTCGATAGGCTTTCGGTGAACGTCTGGCCGAATACGTTCTTCCATTGTTCGTTGATCCAGGCGAGCGCCGTGTTTGTGGCGTCGACGATGCCGTTCCACAGGGCGATCACGCCTTCGGCGACGTTACGCCAGACTTCGAGCGCCAGCGTGCCCCACTGCTGGATCACCATACGGTTGGCATCGATCTGTTCGCCGACCCAAGCGATTGCGGTGGTGGCCGCATCGGCGAACGATTGCCATGCGGACGTGAGTGCGCCGGTGACGAGTTCGACGATCGGCTGCATCCGCTGCCAGAGGTTGTCGGCCTGGGATGCGATCGCCGCAAACACCGGCTGGGCGGCTTGTTGCACCGCCGCGAATCCACCGGCGAGCGTTTCGAGGGCTTTCGCGCCGATGCTCTGGATCGACGTCCACGCGGCAGACCAATCAATCGTCGCGGCGGCGAGTGCCGCCAAACCGGCGACCAATATGCCAACGGGGGACGCCAACACGCCGACGAGCGCTCCGACGCCCGACAGCAAGCCGCTGAATACCGTGAACGCCTTGGCTACGACGCCGATACCGGAACCGAGCACGGATATCGAAACGCCGACCCCTGCCAGCGCAGTGCCGGCAACCGTCAGTCCCAATCCGACCGCACCGAGTGTCGTCACCAACTGTTGGTTTGCGGCAATCCACACGCGCACTTGCGCCGCCACGGCAGCCATGTGCGTAGCGAATTGCGTGATCGCCGGCGCAACGGCGGAACCGACGGTGAGCGAGATCGCCTGCCAGACGCGATGCAAGGCGTCCAAGGCGTCGTTGAGCGCGGCGGCGCTTTTGGCGGCGGGACCGGACATCGTCAGTCCCAATCGGTCCGCCTGCATCATCATGTCGCGGATGCCGCTTGCTCCCATTTGCATCGTCGGCAGCAGCGCCGTTCCGCTTCGCCCCAGCAATTCCATCGCCGCCGATGCGCGCAGCGCCGGGTCTTGAACCCGCGAAATCGCCTCGGCGACGGCGAAGAACTGTTCCTCGGGCGATAGCTCCAACAGCTTCTGGAAGTCCAAACCGATGGCCGTAAAGGCGTCGCGTACCGTCTTCGACCCGCTCGCCGCCTCGCCCATGTTCTGCTGGAGCTTGCGAAAGCCTTTCTCAAAGTCTTCCAGGCGGGTACCCGACTGCGAGAGGACGAACGCAAGTTGCGACAGCGATTCGACGGCCAAACCGGTCCGCTGGCTCATCTTGTCGAATACGTCGCCGGTCTTGGCGAACGTTTTGGCCGCCAAAGCGAGCGGCGCGGTGATCGCGGAACCGATGCCGGCCAGCCCCAATCCGACGTTGCGAACCGCCGCGCCGAAGTTCTTGAGCCGTTTTTCCGCCGACTTCAGCACGCGCACCATCTGCGAGTCGTCGGCAAACAGCTCGACGAACGCACGGCCGGCACGGATGGCAGAAGCGGAAGCAGGCATGAATCACAGGGGTCGGGGGCCAGGGGTCAGGGATTCGCAGGAACGAAATCTTTGAGAGCTTCAATGCCGACGACAATGTTCTCTTTGGGTGTGGCGAACGGATGAAAGTCGCTGGGCGTGAATGGTTTCGATCGCTTCTTTTTGTCGCGGTGGATGTTGGCCATCAGGGCGCACGTCATGGCGGTATGGTTCCAGCGATCGGTCTGGCGAGCCTCGTCCATCGCCAGCAGATCGCGGAGCGTCCACGGACCGGCGTCGATACCGAGCCGCCCGGCGAGCGACAGAATCAATCGCCAGTTGGGCTCCCGACCTGGACCGTCTTGATGTTCATCGCCTTGTCCATCGCCGTGCGGATCATCTCGTCGCCTTCCGTTTCGATCAGTGTGATCGCCTCGGCCCGTTTGACCTTCGTCGCCGCCAGCACTTTCCGCAGCAGCGTTCGCTGCGGCTCTGGGAAAAAATCGCACAGCGCCTCCAACAGCGCTGTCGAGGCCGCAGTCAATGTGTCGCCGCCGAGGCCCGCGGCGAACTGTTCGTCAGTGACGTTCTTCTCGTCGGCCTGCGGTAGAACCAGGACGAACAGCACGTCGACGAGCGTGACCGGATCGGCCAGCCGCGACAGCAGATTCCCTTCCTGCAAGTCGGCCAGATTGATCCCGAGTCGCTCGCGGACGCGCTTGACCTGGGCCACATTGAGCGTGACGAACCACTCGCGGTCGTTGGTATCTTTGAAGCTAGGCATGAGAAACCTTTGGAACTACGATTGGATACGCAGGACTGGGGCAGGTCGCGTGGGTGAGCACGCGTTGTCCTGCACCGTTCGATTACGGAACCGTGTACCAACTCGGCGCGTTGGCGGCATACGTCGGCTTGATTGACACATCGACGGTGACTGCCTCTTCGAGGTTCTGCGTCATCGAGAAGTTGATCACCATGCAGGTGGCGCGCAGCCCCTGTTTGCCGCTGACCGTGATGTCGCCGTCCATGACGGCGTACTCGACTGCCGTTTTGTTGAGATAGGCGTCGCGGATGGCGACGAAGCCGGCGTCGGCCGTGTCATAAACCATCTGGAAGTCGATGCTGCCCCGGTTCAACGCGGGCACCACCGCTTCCCAACCTGCGTTGCCGCGGGTCGTGACATCGGCCTCGCTAGTCTCGAAGTTCTTCGCCAGGTCTTTGACGTTAGGAATCTCGTTCCAGGCGGGAGTGCCATATGAACCCGTGTTGCGATAAAACTTGCAGTCTTTGCCGAGTACGAAAGCCATTTGTTATCTCCTTTAAGCGCGGACCGAGTTGCGCCACAGGTCCGGCAGGTTCTTTTGTTCTTCGTCGAACGCCGGCGTCATGAACGGTCGCGGACGATAGCGGGCGGTGATGGGGCGGCGCTTGCGGGGCGGAATGAACGGCGACGTGCCGCCATATTCGAGTAGCTCGGGGGCGGTGCCGGGGCCCGACGTGCGCGTCGGGCCGATCACCACCGACCGCGTCGTTGGCTCGAAGCTGAAGAAGATGAACTTCTTGAGCGTGCCGACGTGCGAACTGGGCGGCTGGCCCGGCTCGCTGATTCGCTTGCGCTTGCGGATGCTCGAGCGCGAACGCGTGCGAACGAAGGCCCCAAACCGCGACAGGTTGCGGTTGGTCGCCCGGTCGGTGGCATTCTTGACGGCGGGGCGGTCGAAGAACCCGGCCTTCGCCTGTCGCAGTCCAAGAGTGAATCCGCTCGTCGCCACGATTGCCTCACAGCGTGTATCGCACGGTGACGACGCTCGTCGCCACGCGCAGCTCTTCTAAATGTTCGGGCGAGTAGATCGGGTCGATGCCGTGTCCGACGTAGCTC
>JAJDEG010000788.1 GCA_029259895.1 Planctomycetota bacterium | reverse complement strand
CAGGTCGATTCTTGCGCTGACGTTTACGAACAAAGCGGCGGAAGAAATGCGTTCGCGTCTCGCGCGGCTGGCTCCCGGGGCGAACGTTTGGATCAGCACGTTCCATCGCTTCTGCGCGCGGCTGTTGCGGCGGTATGCGTCGCACGTCGGTTTAGCCGAGAACTTTACGATCTACGACACGGACGACAGCCGCCGACTCTTGCGGAATGTATTGCGCGAGCGGGACTACGACGTCGACCAAGTGACGCCGCAGCGGATTGGCGCGGCGATCAGTGGGGCGAAGAACCGGCTGCTCACGCCGGAGGATTTCGCGCCGTCGGCGCGGTCGGTGGCCGGTTCGATCGCGGCCAAGGTCTATCCGGAGTATCAGGCCCGGCTCATCGCGAGCAACGCGGTCGACTTCGACGACCTGCTGTTTCACACAGCCGTGCTGCTGCGCGATAACCCGGAAGTCCGCCGGGCGCTCGACGACCGCTATCGCTACATCCTCGTCGACGAGTACCAGGACACGAACCTGCCGCAGTATCTAATCGTGCGGGCGTTGTCGAACGACTATCCGAATTTGTCGGTCACCGGCGATCCGGACCAGTCGATCTACGGCTGGCGGGGCGCGAATCTGAAGAACATTCTCGACTTCGAGAAGGACTATCCCGACGTGCAGGTCGTGCGATTGGAGCGGAACTATCGCAGCACGAAGCGGATTCTCCGCGTGGCCGATGCGTTGATCTCGCACAACGTGCGACGCAAGGCGAAGCTGCTGCACACCGAGAACGACGAAGGGCAACCGGTGCGGCTGGTCGCCCATCCGACGCAGCAAGACGAAGCCCAGGAGATCGCGGCGCGGATCGCGGCGGATATGCGGGCCGGTCGGCGGCGTGCCCGCGATTTCGCGATCTTCTATCGCATCAACGCCCTGTCGCGGTCGTTGGAAATTGCGCTCCGCGAGCAAGGGGTGCCGTTTCAGTTGGTCAATAGCGTCGAATTCTATCAGCGGATGGAAATCAAGGACGTGATGGCCTATCTGCACTTGATGAACAATCCGCGGAATGACGTGGCGCTGCAGCGGATCATCAACACGCCGCCGCGAGGGATTGGCAAGAAGACGATCGAAACCTTGGGCGAGCACGCGCGGCGAACCGGCGTTTCGCTGTTGCAGGCGGCCCGCGAGTGCGGCACGATCGAATCGCTGGCCAAGCGGGCGGCGGTGGCCGTGGCGAAGTTCGTGTCGATGTTCGATTCCGTCAGCGAGCACGTTCACGCGCCGGTCGAGGAGATTTTGGGGCACGTGCTTTCCGAGTCGGGCTACGAGGAGCACCTGGCGAAGTCTGACGCCGAAGACGATCAGGAGCGGCTGGCGAATATCCAGGAGTTGCTCACGGCGGCCCGGCAGTTCGACGAACAGCACGCCGGGGACAACGCGCTAGAAGACTTTCTCGAACAGACGAGCCTGGTGAACGACACCGACGGCCTGGAAACCGAGGCCGATCATGTGATGTTGATGACGATTCACAGCGCGAAGGGGTTGGAGTTCCCCGTCGTGTACGTCGTCGCTCTCGAACACGGGATTTTGCCGCACGAGCGGAGCCTCAACGAAGCCGACAAGGAGGAAGAGGAGCGACGGCTGTTGTTCGTGGCGATCACGCGGGCGTGCGAGGAACTTTACTTGTCGCACGCCGTCTATCGAGCATTCCGCGGGCAGCAGCGGATGACCGTGCCGAGCCATTTCTTGCTGGAATTGCCGCGCGACGAGATGGAGCTGATCGAATCGTCGTGGTCGCCGCGCGGCGGTTATGCGTCGCCCAATCGAGGCGATTGGCAGGACGACGAGAAGGTGTGGTCGGGCGACGCCGATCGAAAGGACGCCGATGGAAGCAGCGCCGATGGAAGCAGCGCCGATGGTGCCGGCGTCGATGATGCCGGCGGCGATACGAGCTTTCCGTTTGGGGCTGCGGAACGCGATGACGCGTCTTTGCCAGACGAAAGCGAATTGTCAGCGCGTCGACGGGCGGCTGCGCTCGCTTCGTTGACGACGGCGGCCGCGATGTCGGGCGACGCGGAGCGGACGCAGAGTGCGGTCTCGCCAGACGCGTTCTCGTTGGGGATGCCGGTTCGGCATCCGGAGTACGGCCTGGGGAAGATCGTGGCGCTGAGCGGCAGCGGCTCGCGGCGGATGGGCACTATCCAATTCGTGGCCAGCGCCACTCAGAAGAAGTTCGTGCTGGAGAAGAGTCCGTTGCGGCCGGCGCGGTAACGCACGGGGGCTGGGGACTGGGGACTGGGGGCTGGAGCGTGGTAGACTTAGGAGAGCGTTTTTCTGGCCGACGTCTTGGCACGATCTGGTACTAGCACGACTCTCATGCACTCCAATCCCCTGCGATCGATACCCGCGGTGAACGAGCTGGTCGAGCAGCCGGTGCTGCGCGAACTGGCCGAGCGGTTGGGACATGTCGTGGTGGTTGACTATGCGCGGAAGCATCTCGACGGCGTTCGCGAGGCGTTGCGGCGTTCGCCGGGCGAGGCAAGATCGCTCGACATAGCGTCGTTGACCGAGGGCGTTATGCAGGCAGTTGCCGCCGGCGAAACGTCGAGCTTGCGACGCGTGATCAATTGCACCGGCGTGTTGCTGCACACCGGATTGGGCCGCGCTCCGCTGGCCGAAGAAGCGATCGAGGCGATGACCGAGGCGGCGCGGGATTACGCCAGCGTCGAGGTCGATCTGGCAAGCGGCGAGCGGTCTCAGCGAGTCGCGGCGGTCGAACGGTTGCTCTGCGAGCTGACGGGGGCCGAAGCGGCGGTCGTCACCAACAACAACGCCGGCGCGACCATGCTGGCGTTGGCGGCGACTGCCGCGGGTCGAGAGGTGATCGTCTCGCGCGGCGAACTGATCGAAATCGGTGGCAGTTTTCGGCTGCCGGACGTCATGGCGACCAGCGGC
>JAJDEG010000787.1 GCA_029259895.1 Planctomycetota bacterium | reverse complement strand
CCCCCAGACCCCCAACCTCCTTCCCCTCTTCTCTGTTCTGCAAAGAAGAAGCGAAGGCCTGGACCAAAAAAAAACAATACGCAGAACCCCTTGCCGCCCGGCCGCGTTTCAGGGATAGGTCAGGCCCCCCTGTGCCTGACGGACGTGCTGGACGACTCGACATCACTCCCCGTTCGCCTTCCATTCCACAGCCGCGCCCCAAGTAAGCCCGCCCCCGCGCGAAAGTGCAGCAAGATCCGCAAGGTCGCTTACCGCATAGCGACGTTCATTGGACGGCGGAAGATAGCTGCTGAACGACAGCAGTTCACCCTCATCGCGCGACACGTCACCACCGTGACTGCGCATCTCCGCCGCCGGCGGCAAGTCCGCCAAATCGAAAGTGCATTGCCGGTTCCGCCAAATAGTCAAACTCGATCCTCCCGTCTTGAAGTCGATTTGTAGCGACGCCATCCGCCGGCCGACCTGTCCGAACGCATCGCCGCGGACGACCGAATAAACAAGGTTCGCCGCGAACTCGCCCGTCGACGACGCCTCAGATAATTCACACTCCACCTGCACGTCGATCTCCGGCGCAGGCTTTCCGTCGCGAAAGCCGACCAGCTTCACCGTGAACGATTTGACCGCCCGACCGCGCAGCTTCCATACCAGCGCCTGCGAGCCACCGCTCGACTCCGCCGGTTCGATCGCAATCTCGTCGAAACCATCGATCGTCAATAGCGGCGCAACCGCGTCGACGGCATCTCGCATCGCCGGCGCGTCCGCAACTTCCACACGGCCGAAAATCGAATCATCGCCCCCTGTCGCGTCGTTCTCTCGCTCGCCGGTCGAACATCCGCCCATTGCCAAGGAGACAGCCAAGACCGCACCAAGAAGTTGAGCAGAACGTCGCGTGGTCATTGAACAGGTCCGACGAAGGCAATAACAAAGCGGACAGCGCCAGTAACGGTGAGCTGTGCCCACCTTCGATTCCATTTCGTCTCGCGTTGAACCGACGTGGCACTCGTTTCTGTTCGGCCAAACTCCGACGGCACCCAACGTCGCGATTCCTCAGCTTGCCTTTGCTAGAAGAATTCGGTGGGCACAACCCAACCTACTCGACTGCCGCGGGCAAAACCTCATTCATCGAAAACCCCCAATCGTCGCCATCCTGCCCAAACCTCCAGCCAAACTCCCTCTCGCCGCGAAAAAAACGGGAGCTGCGCTCACAAATTCCCTCTTCCGAGCGGTGCGAACTGCCCATCGATCACTGCTATCGGTCACTGCCATCGACCATCGCAAAAAGGGCATCCCCGTGTTGTGGCACGGTCTCCCGACCGTACCACCCACCCGACCGCAGGTCTCCGAACGGCGCGATAAGTCAAAGAAACCAAACACTCAAACCCCCACCAACCTACCAAATCCGCGGCCCAATTTCCACCAAAAATCAGGCCACCCGCGGGCCATTCCATGACCTGCATCATCCGCCAGAGAACTGGGGCCCTCAACGCGATGATGAAACGACGGCGTTGGTTGCGACTTCGCGCCGCCGTCACTAACATCAGGGTGGGCGATCCGCCGAATCGCCACGCACAGACGTTGTCTGGCCTGAGACGAATGGTCTACGACCAATTGACGCCGCGCTTCTTGCGGATCGGTACTTGCGATCTGTAACTCGACAGGTAGTGCTTGATCGTGCGGGCCGCTCGTTTGGTAACCGTAAACGCGAGGGCTTCATTCTCGGCTTCCATCGCGGCTGTAAAATCTCCGATTTCGGCATACGCCGCGGCAAGCACCCGTAAGAACATCCGGTGGCGCCAATCGTTTTGAAGAAATCCCTCTTCGCGCCCAACGTTCAATGCAAGAGTCGCGTCCGCCACCGCTTTTACGCCATCGCGAAATTGAGCTTCGGGGCAGGTAGCAAGTAGATCCGCACGGTAGCACAAGGCGTACGCGAAACGCGAATCGAGCGCGATCACCTTGTTGTAGAGTTCGAGCGCCACGGCGTAGTTGCCATTCAAGTGCCACAAGTGTCCCATTTCCACATAGGCGTACGTGTCATTTGGGTCGCGCGCGACAATGGACTCGAGCCGTTCGAGCACTACCAGCGTCTTGACGTGGACGCCTCGCGCTTTCGCCCTTTCATAAATGTCCTTGATCAGCATCGCATCCCTCTCCCGTGCGAAAGTGAAGTAGGTCACGCACTCTTGTGCCTAACATTTTTGAAGTTAGTTGCCGCTTCACTTCGCCCTCACTAACATGCGGACGGTCGGTCCGCCGAATCGCCACTCGCCAGAGCGCTTGACCTACCAATTAGTCTACCAGTGTGAGCCAACAACATGCCCCGCAAGACCACCAACAAACCGCCGAAGCCCACAAAGAAAGCCACAAAGAAAGCCACAAAGAAAGCCGCAAAGAAAGTCACCGCCAAACCGGCCGCCGCGAAGCCAGCCAAACAGCGCAAAGCCGCCCCGAAAACGCCGCCACGAAAAGCGGCGAAGTCTGCCGCCAAGCCAAAACTCCTCTCCGGCGGCAACCCGCAGATCGCCAAGGCCGACGGCGACGCGCCGGTGCAAGCCTACATCGCGGCCATGCCAATCTGGAAACGCGACGTCGGCCGCCGCCTCGACGCGCTCATCGAGCGCACCGTCCCCGGCGTCCGCAAGGCCGTCCGCTGGAACACGCCTTTCTACGGCACCGAAAGCAACGGCTGGTTCCTCGGCTTCCATTGCCTCACGAAGTACGTCAAGGTGGCGTTCTTCAACGGCACGTCGCTGCGCCCCGTCCCGCCCGTCGAGTCCAAGAACAAAGGCACGCGCTACTTCCATATCCACGAGCACGACCAGCTCGACGAAAAGCTCCTGGCAAGTTGGATCAGCCAGGCGTCGCGGCTACCCGGCTGGGCCAGCTTCAACTGCTAAGCCACCCTGCCGCGCCATAGTCAACGCGCCATGGCTACCGCACCATAGTCATCGCGACATAGTCAAGTAGCGTGGGGCTAGGCCCACCTTTCGTTCCGTTTTCGTCATGCCTCGGCGGCCGGCGGCGGATTCTCATTGCGCGAATTGCGTAACTCTCCTCGCTTAGGGCGTCGCGACGGCACAATGCGCTAAGAATGTTTTTTGGCGCGGGGAAACGCGGAGCTATCGGCTGCGCCGCGTATGGATCGTCAGCCCCGCCAAGTCCTTGCTCGACGCCGGCAGCAACACGCTCGCCACGTAACCGACCGCCACGAGCACCGTCATTCCCAACGGCGCGTACACAAAGTAGATCGGCGACCACAACACCTTTACGGCGACAACCACGGCCACGCTCGCCACGGCCCCCACGACCGCCCCGGCGCCGCTGGCTCGCCGCGAGAATATTCCGAGCACGAACAGCCCGGCCAATGTCCCGCCGAACAGGCTGAGGATCTCTAGAAACAGATCGAACGCGCTTCGCACGTTGGCCTTGGCGATCACAAGGGCCGCAGCCGTACCGGCAACGCCCACGATCACCGTCGCCGCCCGCGCCACGCGGAGGCACGCGGCGTCGGTCGAACTTGTCCAGATTCGCCGATGAAAGTCGGTCACGTAGCACGCCGCGATCGAATTGAGGCTGCTCGATATCGTCGACTGCGCCGCCGCGAACACGCCGGCCATCACGATGCCGGCCAATCCGATCGGCAACTCGCGGGCGATAAACAACGGAAACACGGCGTCGTTTTTCATCGTCGGGTCGAGCCGATCGGGATGGGCCGAGTAAAACGCCAGCAGGGCCGAGCCGATCACGAAGAACAGCGCGTTGGCCGGCACGGCGATGGCCGCGTTGGTCCAGATCGCCCGCGCGGCGCTCGCCTCGTCCTTGGTCGTCATGTATCGCTGCACGACGTCCTGGCTGGCCGTGTACGTCAGCATGTTGCTAAAGAGGCTGCCGACGACGATTATCCATACCGAGGCCACCGCGAAGTTTACGTCCCACGTCACCGGTTCGAAAAAACGATCGACGGCGTCGACCGTTTCGACGATTTGCATTACGCCGCCGTCGAGCCGCGCCAGCACGAGACCCAAGCTCAACAGCGCCCCGCCCACGAGGACAAACGTCTGCACGACGTCGGTCCAGACCACGGCCTCGATGCCGCCCATCATCGTGTAGACGATGCTCACCGTTCCCATGATGAGAATGCACGTCACGACGTTGAAATCGGTCACGGTCGACAGCGCCAGCGACGGCAGATACAGCACGACGGCGATCCGCCCGCCTTGAAAAAACATGAACAGCATGCTGCCGGCCAGTCGCGCGGCGGCGTTGAACCGCCGCTCCAGATATTCGTACACGCTCGTGACGTCGAGTTGCCGGTAGAACGGCAAGAACACGAACACCACCAGCGGCATCAGCAGGATATAAGCGTTGTTGATGAACAGCGTCCAGCCGTCGGCAAACGCGACGCTGGGAATCGCCATGTACGTGAGCGAGCTGAGGACCGTGGCGAAGATGCTCAAGCCGGCCGCCCATGCGGGAATGTGCTGGCCGCCGCGAAAGAAGTCGTCGGTCGTTTTGTTGCGCCGCGAGAAGTAGACGCCGACGCCGATCATCGCGGCCAGGTAAAGGGCCAGCGACGTGTAATTCACCCAACCGAAATCGGCCTGCCGAGCGACGGCTTCCACCGCGAAAACGTCCGGCGAACGTCGGCCGGGCGAACGCTCGCCGCTGACCACCGTGTACTTGCCGTTCCACGTTGTCGCCGGCACCGTCACCCGCGAGGCACCCTCCGGCACAGCATCGTCGACCGTGATCCAGCGATCCGTCACCGCGTGATAAACCAGCGCATCCCGCGGCCAGCCCGGGTGAGACGGCGGATCGAAATGCTGCGCCGCCGCCGACGTGCCACCGACGATAGTAAGATGAGCCGCGCCGCTGGCCAGCGCCGGACTCGCCGCCGCGGCCGCCTCGCGCGGCAAATCCGCGATCCGCCGCCAAGTGCCGCCGGCTGCGTTCGAGTTTCGAGCGCCACCGGCTTTACTTGT
>JAJDEG010000786.1 GCA_029259895.1 Planctomycetota bacterium | reverse complement strand
ATCCTTTCCATCGAAGGCTCCGGCGGCTTCGTCACCTCCACCGCCGCTCCAATTGCTACCGGCCGGAGCGACCCAATTGCCGGGCGGGACTTGCACCCGCTGAAACACAACAGCTTTCACGGCGCACTGAATAATCCGGGTTAGTCCTCAGGGCAAGGAGACCTTTTCGATGACGACGAAACGACGGAAGCGGCATTCTCCGGAGCAGATTGTTCGCAAGCTTCGCGCATACGGGCGCGATGCTCAATGCCGGCAAGGATTTGGCGGCCGTTCTGCATGCGCTCCAGGTCAGCGAGAGTACGCTGGATCGCTGGCGAAGCCAGTACGGCGGCATGAAGTCCGCGGAGGCCAGGCGTCTCAAAGAGCTTGAGCACGAGAACAAGCGTCTGAAGATGGTGGTTGCCGAGTTGACGCTGGACAACCGAGTGCTCAAGCACGCCGCGGAGGGAAACTGGTAAGCCCTTGCGCGGAAGCGGGCGGCTGTCCGCAAACTTGAACAAGAGTTTGCCGTCTCCGAGCGAAGGGCGTGCAAGGCAGTCGATTAGCCGCGCAGCAGTCAACGATACGAGGCCAAGCCGCGCGACGACGAAGCGTCGCTGGTGGCGCGGATGCGAGCGCTCGCCGTGTAACGACCACGGTTCGGCTATTGCCGAACCGCGGCGTTGTTGCAAGCCGAAACATGGAGCTCCAGCACGACACGCGTGCTTCGCTAGACGCTGGGCATGGAGATCTGAAGTAGACGTTCATTGTCAGTGTGATGTCCGAATGTCGGGCCGAGAACGGCGCGGGATTCGTCGTCACGCCTGACTGCGGCAGGTTCGTGATGAGAGTATTGCAAAGCGCGTGGAGCTCGACGCCGTGGCCGTCGCGATCGCCGATCAAAGCCGGCGGGATACCTAAAAAAAGCCGCGTCGTATGACGGCAGCTTTTCTGGACCAGCTCTGCGACTGGCCCATGTGTTCGGTCCAAACGTCTTCGGTACGTCTTCGGTCGCGCGAACTGCCAACGTGACAGCCCTTTCGCGACCCTATTTGTTTGCCGCTGCGTTAGTACGAACAACCAATCGCCACCGGAGTTCCAGCGATCGAAAGTGCCTCGATCACCGAACAAGTTCCTTTCTGCGGAAGGACGTCCTCGCTTCGTCGTTTGCCGCCTTCGGCCGATCACGCCGCAGCCGCCAGTTGGCCCGACTCCCCTTGGAACGCCAGCCAAGCGTCGTGAAGCTCGCGGCGGATCTGGCTGACGCGAGCCGCGGACATCCGAAACAACTTCGCCACGCGGCTCGTTGTTTCCCCGGCGGCCAGTTTCCGGGCGATGCGTTGTTCACGTGCCGGAAGCGAGCGTAACCAGGCAGCAAAATCGATGCGGAACGTCGCGATTTCCGCCGGGCAGGTACGGTGATCTTCAACGGCGATTTCTCGCCAGTCGCCCGTCGTTTCATCGACCTGATCGAGGCGTTCGACTTGAATCTCACGGCGAAGCTGAGCATAACGCGACAAGACGTCTTTGCTGTTAAGTCTCTCGCCGACATACCTGCCGTGACGGACGTGGGCAATGCCGTAGCGGGCCAGCACCGTCGGATACGCCAATTCGGCGCGGCCTTGGTCGACGAGTCGGCGGAAAGCAACGAACGTATCGGCAACCACGTCGTCGACGGCCTCGTCTCGTTTCGGTGGTGCTAACTCGCGAAATGCCGACCGGGCAATCCGCCGGATCGTCGGCAACATGTCCAGAAAGCGGTTGTCAACATCCGGTCGGTAAGAGCGTTTCGGCGTGGTCCTTTTTTTAGCCGTCGCGATCATTGGGGCACGATCTCCATAAAAGTGAGACCGCCCCGCAAACCGCTGGGCGGTCGGGTGCGGGAACACAACCGCCAGCGAACGAACGCATGGCGAAAGAATCGAGCAGCGATGACGTCAATGCGACACCGTCAGTACGCCGGCGAAGCGCCACAGTCCAGAGACGATTGACGGCTGCTCGGGCGCCGAACGGCCGCAACATCGCCGGCACAGGTCCGTCGATGCCGAGGCCTAAGGCGGTCCGTCATAGAATCATGTCGCGAAAGAGAGCCGAATTTAGCGGCTTGAGCGTCGGTGAGACCTTATCGGCACGAATCGGGTTTCTAACGACGAATTCGGCAGCCACCGCGGCAGTGCGGACGCGCGATAGCCGCTGGCGAAGCCCAAGCCACCGGTAAAGAAGGCGGGGCGTAGGCCAATGACGTGGTCATCGCCGTCCATAAGCTCGCAAGTGAAGGTATCAAGGAATGCACTCACGCGATTCAAGCTTGCAACCAAAAAGGGGCGACTTCCGGATACGGCTACGGATAGCACCCAGCAGTACCTTAGAATTCTCCACGTTGGTCAATTCTCCACGACGGCCAAGTCGTGAGGCTTTTTCGCGGAGACTCGCTCCGAATTTGCCGTCCCGGCCGCTTGGAACGGTGGCCTTTTCGGATTCTCGCCCAGAATTTGACGGCATGGCAAATTGCCTTCCGTCGTTCTGACGATTCGAGCTCCCCTGGCGACAGCATGCGCCACAACGCCATACACGCCTTGGGTTGGCCCTCTGATGCAGTAGCGATTTCCGGCAGCGTCGATCAGTTCTACTTTCATCGCATTGTCCCCACCTTTTCGACGGGGTGCGACAAAGGCACGATCCGTGCCGAGAAGCCGATTAACGCCGATGAGCCGGCAATATCAAGTGTTTGGGATGGAGTCTCCGATCAATACAGGTTGTCGATCGTCCACCCTGGACGCTGAGCAACCATTCGCGCGGTCGAACCCCCACAGGCCAAAAGAAGTGACAGGTTGTCCTTTCACACGTTGCACAGGGTAAGAAGTCGGATGGAACCTGCCGTTGAAATGTCTTGAATGCCGGCCGCTGCGCTGCCCAACTCGACGCTCGGCGACGACGATAGAACGTCATCCGCGGTACGCCGAACGCGTCTTGCGCCCGCTTTGCGCCGGCGCCGCTGGCCCGTTCCTTGGCCACGCGCATCTGCGATGCACTATTGTCGGTCGGCCTCGACGTGCCCATCGATATCACAACCGCGAGGCCACCTTGTTCGTCGATGGTCGCTGCGGCCCGGCAGGGCCGTTCGCCAGATGCTTGTTTTCGCGCCGTAGACGCTCGCCGCCGTCCCGCTGCCGTCGACCGGTCATCCAATAGGCCAGCTCACTGTGATCGACGACTTTGCTTGCGAGAGTACCGGCAATCCCCGGTAAACCCCTAAGCCACTGCGCGTCTGGCGTGAAGGCAGGACGCTACGGGCTAAAAACCGACCGGAGTTCTGCCGATCCTCGTGGCAGGGCTGGCCTGCTCCCCGCGACTTTGTATCCCCCAAGGTGCCTAATCTCACGGCACTACCGCAACAAAAGAGGAGGAAGGTGCCTCTCCCGTATTTGGCACCGAATCCGCCGTACGGATCGGCTGATGTCTTGCTTGACGAATTCAGCCTGCCATCAGAATCATTTGCCCTTGGAGAAAGCTGCCCACGGCGACGAAGGCGAACGAACCCAGGCCCGAGGTAATACGACTCGCGCGGTTTGTCGCTTCTGGGGGCAGAGTTTGCAAGTCTGGTTCGGTGCGACGCCCCGAGATAGGCTCGCCCGGAAAAGATCTGTACTCAACGATTTCTCGATTTTGCGACAAACCGCAAGACTCTCTCCGGCGTCGCCCTGATGTGATTTTGTGTGAAGGAGCACGCAGGCGTTAACGCCTTACCATTTGCCACGTTCCGTCATGGAAGGAGTATCACTTCTCGTCGTGCTAAACGTGGGGCCTGAGTAGGCTGATAGCACGATTTCGCGAAGCACCACATCGAGTCGCACGGGATTGCGCGTTGACAAATTCAGTAATCGGAGGCTATATACTTGACGCATCGCAGCGACTACATACATGGCTCATCACGACTGTTTATGTCCGCACCTTCCGCTTCGCCGCGCGTTTCTTTGACTTCTCGACTTCACGGTCGAGTTCGCGTTTGGGTACCTGCGACAATCTTCGCAACAGCGAAGAGAATTCCCTATGGCCGACAGGTTTCCTTGCCATCAACTTATCCCCAAAGACCTGAGATTCCGTTTGGTCAAATTGCCGTCAACCGCGATCTTGCCGGCCGCCGCGCCCGGCCGGACGGCAAACCAGGTCGAGCCGTAAGTGGTCAAGCTCAGCGGCGCAAGCCGCCGGTACCTACCACCGAAATGACGGATTCGGCGGACGGTTACGCAATTGACCAGCAATCTTGCGGGCGACCCTACGGACCCTACGGATTGTCTCAGACTGGCAATCCACAGCATCAAGCCGGCAGAACCTGTATGCGAGCACGTTCGCTCGGCAAACGGTGGTTCGCCTGCGCCTTCACGCCGTTGAACTGCCCGCTGCTAGCGTGGTTGATTGTCGACCACTCGAGATCCGCGAGCCTTGCCGGTCGCCTTCGGCGCTGGGGCACGCATTGTGCGGGGAACGGTTGTCATCGGCGCGTCGCCACTTCCTTCCAGCAAAGCCCGGAGGATGAATTCGGAAGTGACCTTCGTGTCACGACGTTTGCGAGTGCTTGGACTGCTGCGGACCGACCGATCACGCTTGCCGTCCTTCGTTTTGCTCAGCTTGCGGAAGGTTCGCGTTCGCAACGCCAGTTTGATGCGGCTCAGCATGAACCACGCCGTTTTTTGCGTAACGTCCAGAGCACGTGCAAGCTCAGAGCTGTTCACGTTTGCTTGCGCGTTCGCTGCATGCCACACGGCAACAAACCATTTCTCCAACGCCAAGGGACTGTTCTCAAAGATCGTTCCTGCCTTTATGGAAAACTGCTTTCGGCATTCCTTGGATTTGCATTGCAGTAGCGAGCGACTGCGGATCACGCCCACGGCATCGCAATTGCACTTTGGACATCTCGGTTTGCCATCGGGCCATTTGAGCGACAGCATGATTTCAAAGCAGACCCTGGGATCAGAGAAGTAGCGAACAGCATCCGCAAGCGTTTCGGCTCGGTCATTCATCGTCGTTTTTGTGTTCTTCCTATGAAATTCGATCGATGGTGCGATCGGCCGAGCACATCGAGGGACTTGGGGCACTGCGACTTACGAACGCGCTCGCCAAATCCATGTTCAAACGGATGGTTTCGCTGCTTACATAGGCCATTTCATCGTTGAGGCGAATGATTACACACCTGCATGAGTTTCCCTGATGGCCTCATCGCCTTTCGATGGCATGCTGCAGATTAGGGCTCCGGCAGCCACCTCTCTTGTTGCGTGTTGCATTACCTAGCGTTTTCACATCACGAGTTTCACGTCGATTGCTAATCCAGCGGCAGGCACGTCCGCCATCGAGGATCGCGATATGCGCCTTCATTCCCGCGTGACCGTATTGCTACGGATTACGGAAGGGGCGATAGCGTGATTGCCTATGAAATGGCACGGAATGGCTCGCCGTTACTGGAAGAAAGGATTTTGTCCAGATGTTACAGAGTCTACGCCGCCGACCGCTTTTTGGGTGCAAGCAGCACAGCCTCCAATTGTCATCGCATCGACGCACGGCACAGCGCAACTTTAGGTTCGAGATGCTCGAAGGCCGCCACTTATTGAGTGCGGCTGATTTAGTAAGAACTGACGATTCTGCGGCCAATGAGTGTGACAACAGCGATATCGAGGTATTCACCGCGCCAGTTGCGCCAAAGGAAGCTTGTGGCCTGACAGGTCTGGCTGTTGCTTCGGCGGCGTTACTAACTCCCGACGACGTGGCGGTCGGCCAATACGGTCTGCCCGCAGGGGAAAAACTATCTGATCCGATTGAAGAACCGCTCGCCAACGAATCGGCCGACACGATCGTCAAAGTTGCCGGTCCCGTGGGCGCGGCCCCCGACGCGGGGATCGCCGCCAATCCAACCGTAGGCGGCGTTGCCGGGGTGGTCGTAGAGGGCCAAACGGTCACCGTCACCGGTGCGAACTTTGGCGCGAATGGCCCGAATGTTTTGGTGTTCGATAATTTCGAAGGCGGGTCGGTCGGCAGTGTGATCAAGACAGGGACCGGGTCGGCAACTGTCGGGAAATGGGATGCAATCAGTGGTGTTCTGAAGCCCCGGTACTACGACGGCGATTCGCATAGCGGCTCCCAGTCGTTTCGCGCCGACATGACGCAGCACTGGCTCGAATACGTCAGCGCAAGCATTCCTGGAGGTGGATCGAGCGACATCTTCATGTCGTATTGGTTGAATCTGCCGGCCGGAGACAATTTCCCGGGCGCAACATCCGGCTCGCCCAACTGGAAGGTTGTGTGGGTGATGGGCGACAGCTCGACCGACAACGCGATCACCATGCCCGTGGGGTTGGGCGAGGACGGCGAGTGGGCCTTGGCTTGCAACGGATGCCCGCTCACCTCCGGCAATATTTGGATGGGCAATTTGAATTGGGTTCAAGGACAGTGGAAGTACATGTCCTTTTACCTTCACGGCGCTGCCGATAGTTCTGGACGAATTGATTTCTGGCATTTGAATAATTCCGGCGTTCAGCATCCGGTCGGAGTCAATCGCTCGGTCGTCACCAGTCCCGGGGATCTCTTCAAGAAAATCGAAATCAACGCATATGGCCGGGAGACGCCGAACAGCCACCCGATGTTCGACGACGTGTACATCGCCTATGGGTCGAATGCAAAAGCTCGCGTCGAAATCGGCAATCAGCCGACCTACACCGCGAACACCAACCTGAGCGTGTTGCCATCGACGTCTTGGTCCGACTCGAGTGTGACC
>JAJDEG010000785.1 GCA_029259895.1 Planctomycetota bacterium | reverse complement strand
GTCTCGATCTTGCCTGGCTTGCCATCAAGCGGCTCGCAACGGCCACAAGAAGCCGACTCGCCGTTTCCAACCGCCAAACCGAGCTTCGGAAGTTCGCCGCGGCCGCGGCATGAAACGCCCTTTTTCAACGGGCTGCTAGACGACTATGCGAGGCGATGGGAGGATCCTCGCGTGTTCTTGGAGCTTTGCCCGCCCGACACGTTCGATCGCATCGTGTCTGAAAAATCGAGCGAGGCTACCGGGTATCGCGAGTTTCAACAACTGCTGCCCGAATGGGGTTTTCATGTGTGGACGTTTGCGTTTGGATTGGTACATATTGCGCTCCATAGCGGGTGTGCGCGTGCCGCAGAAAAGTACGTGATGAGTGTCTTCAATCCGCGTGATGTTCAACGAAGAGAATGGCTCAACGGCCGCTACGGCAAGCTAGCTCGCCTCGCATTTGAAGAACTACTTCAATCCGCAAGAAAGCAAGACGCGGACTAAGTGCGAGATCGCTGTGATAGCGGAGCACGTTCCCGACGCCCGGTGCCGCTGCTCACCTTGCCCAGCAGTGCGAACTGCCGTTGGACGTTCCATTCTCGATTCACCCGTCAGATCATCCCCCAAGAAAGTGTGCCGGCAGTTTGTGGATCGGCGGTCGTGCGTCGTCATTTTCCGCATTCGGTTCGAGAAATCGGCGGGCACTGGATCAACGCCAATCGGTTGCACGTTGGCCGCGGCCGCGGCTGACAGGATTCTCGTGAACGTTGTCGATGGCCGCTCCCGTCGTTCGAGGCGTCGTGAGACTTCGATCGTAGCAAGCGCCTTCTTGGTGAGCAGTGGCACTCGGCGCAGCCCTCAATCCCCCGTCACTGGCCGCAGTCGCAGCGTTCTAAGATCGATCATCGCCCCACCGGGTTCGCCGCTGGGCCGTGCTACGATGGATATCTCGCCAGCGGGAAGTTCGAGCACGCCGATTGCCGCCTCGCGGTAGTCGTCCCACGTGCTGGTGCCCTCGACGCGATGGCTGACGGCCGAACCGACGGCTTCCACGATCAGCGTATTTCCCGCCGTCGCGTCGTCGCAGGCGTAATCGAGAGCCACGCGATACGCACCGGCACGCGGAACGCGAACGCGCCAACTCGCTTGATCCGCCGCCGAGGACCAATAGCCGAGATTGCCGTACCGCTGCTCGAACACCAGCGACGGGCCGTAGATCGACGCGCCGCTGGCCGGCAAGTCGAGCGAGCCGTCCGCTGCGGCCTCAATCGTCCGCGGTTCGTTGCCGGCAAACTCCTTGCGTTGAGGTCCGATTCGTGCGACGTAAGCAATCGCATCGGCCAGGTCTTGCTTGGAAAGGTCTTTCTCCAGGCCCTCCGGCATGAAGGACTTGCCAGTCGCTTTGACTTCATCGATCTCGTTGCGGAGCAGTTCTTCGCGCTTGGCGTCTTGCCCGACTAGCGTGAGGCTGTTGCCGGTTTCGCTCGCCAAAATGCCGGAGATTTGCCGACCGTCCGTCGTCCTCACGGAATAGGCGAGAAATTTATCCTCGACGGCCCGATTGGGATCGAGAATTGCGACGAGCAGCGCTTCCGGCGAGCGATTGGCCAGCGCGTCGAGCTCCGCGCCGACGTCCTGCCCGACGCCTTCGAGTCGGTGGCAACTGATGCAATGCTTGCCGAACACCGCCTTGCCGCGTGTGGCGTCGGCGGCGAGCTTAAGAACGTCGCGATGCTGCTCGGCGACTTTCGCCCGATCGCCGTCGAGCGCAGCGCCGAGTATTTTCGCGGCGCGGGTGCGAATGGCGTCGTCGCGGTGCGTAACGAGCGTTTGCCGGCGTGCCGCGTCGAGTTCGGCGGGCGTAACGCGGCCGCCTTCAATATGATCCAGCAACACGGTCAACCACGATTCGCGCGAGAATACGCCGTCGAGCACCGCCCGACGCAGCGCCGGCGTGTACTCGCTCCAGCGAGCGAGCATCGAATTTGCAACAGCCGGATCGTCGAAGCGAGTCAACGCGCGAATCGCCGCGTGTTGCAGCGTCGGCGATTCCTGTGGCGCGAGCAAGGCCACGAGCCGCTCGCGCGCCGTGTTCGCCGGTGTCGCGGGACTCCCTAAAAGCCGCACTGCCGAGAGCCGGTCGCTTGCCTCGGCTTCGGCATCGGCGGCCAGATCGGCCGCCCTGTCGATCATGCGAGCGACACGGCGGTTTAGTTCCTTCGTTTCAACGCTGCCGGAAAGTTCTTCGACGCCGAGCTTACGTCGCGATAGTTCGTCGTAAAGCCCGGCGAGCGCGGCAAGTTGCCAAGGCGCGTGCGGCTTAGCACCATCATTTGCCGTGATGAGATTCGCCACGCGAGCGAAACTGTGTTCGTCGCCCAACGTCGCCGACAACACGAGCAATCGACCGACGAGCGAATCGGTTGGCGATTGGCCTCCCGTGCCGCCGAGCACGGTCGCCACGACGAGGTCGACGTTCTGCTCGTTGATCGAACTAACGCCGGCCGCCGTGATGTACTCGTCGTCGGCGTGCTGTACGAGCAAACGTCCCAACGCCCGCGCAGCTCGCGGATCGTTCCACGCGCCGAGACTGTATGCGAGTTGCCGAGTGACGGTATGTTGGCTGGCGTCCGACTCGGCGGCTTCGCCCGTGATAGGCTCTTCCGCGATCGGCTTATCGGCCAAATTGACGAGCGCGTTGGCCAATCGCTCGGACTTGCCGACGCGGCCTTCGCTCAATCGCACCGCGGCACGTCGCACGCCGGCATGTTCGTCTTTCATTCGCGCGGCCACGGCATCCGGTGATAGCTTGCCCATCCCGTCGAGCGTGCAGATCGCGTGCAGCCTTGCTCGTGGGTGTTTCGACTCGCTCGCCATGCGCTGCAACAATGGCACGGCCGCCGCGTCAGTCGCCGCATCGTTGCCGAGAACCAGCATCCGCTGAGCCATATCGCGCTGCCAGCCGCTGGCGCTGTCGAGCGCCGCGACCAGCCCCGCCGTATCGAGCTTGTCGAGCCGCGGAATCGCCCGCGGTTTCGCACCGACGGGATAAACGCGATAAATGCGTCCCTTGTCGTGCCCGTCCCGCAGGTCGAGCCGCTTTTCCCAATCGTCCGGAATCCACTCCGGATGTTCGATCACCGCCCGATACATGTCGGCGATCCACAGCGCCCCGTCCGGGCCCGTGCGAGCCATCACCGGTCGGAACCAGTTGTCGGTCGACGCCAGGAACTCGCGATCTTCCTCGCCCGCCGGTCGCTGCGATAGGAAACCGCAACCGTCCGCCCGCATCGCGCCGCGATGCACGAGGTTGTGAACCGGCTCGCAGACGAACCACGCCCCGACGCCCGCGTCGCCGAATAGCGCGTCGCGATAGATCGTCAGCCCGCAACACGACGTGAAGCGATTGGCGGTATGCAAATCGTTGAACCGGGCGAGCGTGCGGCTAGCCGGAAACACGCGGGCGATCATCATGTCGCGGCCCAGGTTTCGCCGCGGCTCTGGCGCGAGCACGTGCGGATTGCGGCGCAGGTAATGATCGTCGAGCACGTACTGCCAGATCGGAATCGGATTGCTGCACCCGAACCAATCGCCCCAGTCGTTGCGGGCACGACCGAATTGCGTTTGACCGGACTGCGGATCGATGGCACCGTCGTCGGCTCGTCCCGGAGCAATCCGCACCCGCACGTCGCGGCCACCAATGCTCGCCGTTTGACCCGTTTTTGCCGAACGAATCTTGCCGCCGCTGTCGCCGTTGGCTAGGTAGACCCAATTGTCGAGTCCCCAAGTCGGCGAATTGAAGCGGTGCTGCTGGTTCCCTTCGACGAAGCCGCTGAACAGCACTTCACGTTTGTCGGCCCGGCCGTCGCCGTCGGTGTCTTCGGCATAGAACAGGTCCGGCGCGCAAGTGACCAGCACACCGCGGCCCCACGCGATCACGCCGTTTGGATAGCCGAGGCCGTCGAGGAACACGGTCGACTTGTCGTACTTGCCGTCAACGTCAACATCTTCGAGAAACCGCACGCGGCCGCCATGTTTGCCGCGGCCATCGATGCCGGTGGGATAGTCGGCCATTTCGACGACCCACAGCTTGCCGTCCGGTCCCCAGTCGAACGCCACCGGATCGGCGGTGAGCGGTTCGGCGGCCATCTGCTCGACGACAAATCCCGGCGGCACCTGCATCGACTTTAGTGCCGCCGCCGGTGACTTGGCCGTCGGCGTCGTGTCGGCGAGCAGATCGTCGAAGCTCACGCGGTCGACGAGGTCCGGCATCCGCGCCGTGTCTTCGTTTTGCACCCACAGATGCCGCGAATGGAAGAATGCGCCGTTGTTCGTGCCGCCACGGGTGATGGCGGGGATGGCGTTCTCGTCGCCGCGTTTGCCGGCCCGCACCTTTTGCGACCAGCCGGACTTCATGTCGGTGAACAAGTAGACGCCGTACTCTTTTTCGTTGGAGAACAGCACGTCGAGATCGCCGTCTTCGTCGATGTCGACGAAGCGCAATCCCGCATCGCCGCCACGCTCGTTGGCAACGCGTGCGCCGGACGGCAACGAGAAAGGAAGCGGCGCCCAACGACGCGCGCTACTATCCCGGTACGAGACGCCCCTTGAGTCGCGCAAAGTTGTGATCATTTCGCACGCACCGTCGCCGTCGAGGTCACGCAACACGCAACGCTCTCGCGAACGACCAAGTGGTGGACCGAGTTGAGAGCCAAATAATTCGCCGGTGTTGATCCATTGGTTTTCATAACAAAGATAACGAAATGCCAGTTGCACAGGGTGCATCCATGCGACTCTGCCCTTGATGACGCCGAATCCTTGCGGCATCGTCACGCCGTCAAGGGTGGCGAGGTCGAGTGGGAAATCGAATACTTTCCACTGTCGGAGCGTGTTGTTCCAGATGCGCATCGAACGAGGAGTCTTGGGCGATGCCACGATCACGTCCATATAACCGTCGTTGTTGACATCCAGCAGTCGCACGCCATTATCGAGGCCAGCCGCTTTTGGAGTTCGATCGCTACTGCGGCGCAGCGGCTGCCCCGCGAGCAGATGCTTATTAATCCGCTCCAGCGCCTCCCGAAAGTTCAGAAACTTCACCCGCTTGCCGTACTTCTTCTCCGCGTAGCCGACCAACTCCACAATCTGCTCCGCCCGTATCCACCCGTGCGGATGAAAC
>JAJDEG010000784.1 GCA_029259895.1 Planctomycetota bacterium | reverse complement strand
CGTCGGCAGTGAGCAAGGCCGGCTCGCCTACGAGCTGGCCAAGCAGAGCAGTTTGCGAATTTATGGTATTGAGTCCGACGCCGGCAAAGCGATCGCCGCTCGCGACGCTCTCGACCGCGCTGGCCTGTACGGTTCGCGTGTGACGATCGTCCGAGGCACCGCCGAATCCGCAGCGTTCTCACGTTATTTCGCCGACCTGATCGTTTCCGATACGCTCCTGGTCACCGGCAAACTGCCCGCCGAGGCGGCCGATCTGGCTGATTTTCTTAAGCCATGTGGCGGCACCGTCTGTCTTGGCATCCCCGACGACGCGCCGGCGGTCGCTCAAAAAACCGATACGGCGAGCCTCATGGAGACTCTAGGCCGCATGTATTTGAACGAATCGCCTGACATTGCGTCGGCTGGCCGCTGGGCCACGCTGGTCCGCGGAAAACTTCCCGGCGCGGGCGACTGGTCGCATCAGTACGGCAACGTTGCCAACACTTCGTTGAGTAACGACCATCGCCTCAAAGGCGGCCTCGGTGTGCTTTGGTATGGCGATCCAGGCCCGTCGCAGATGATCAACCGTCACGAAGCGGCTGCTGCCCCGCTTTCAACCGACGGGCGGATGTTTATCCAAGGCACCGATAGCATTCTAGCCTTCGACGCCTACAACGGCCGTTATCTTTGGGAATACAAGAACCCCGGTGCGATCCGAACCGGCGTTTTCAACAACAACGAAACCAGCAATCTGGCTGCCAGCGACGACGCTCTGTTTGTCGCGGTCGGCGATACGTGCACGATTCTCGACGCCGCTACGGGCAAAGTTCGTTCGGAACTCAAAACACCCAAATCGGACGATGACATCGAACGGGCCTGGGGATACGTCGCTCACGACAACGGCATCCTCTTCGGCACCAGCACCATCCGTAGCGAGCTGGCTCGCGCGCTACGCCGACGTGGCCGCGTCGTCAAAAGCGACACCGACGCAATCTTTGCCGTTGACGCGAAAACAGGCAAGCGGCTGTGGACCTACCGCGGCAAGAACATCCTGCATGTGACGATCGCCATCGGCGATGGCCGGGTCTATTTCGTCGATGCCACGCTTAGCACGGAACAACGTGAGGCGATGTTGCGTGAAGACAAAACGGCGCTAAAGAACCTCACCGGCAAGGCACGCGACGCCGCAGAGGCGGAGATCAAACGCCGCGATGTACGACTCGCCGTTGCGATCGACGCACGGACCGGCGAAAAGTTGTGGGAGAAATCGGTCGACGTCACCGACTGCACGCATGTCAGCTCGGGCGGCGGAAGCCTGTGCATGATGTATCAAGACGGGCATCTAGTTCTCTGTGGCGCCAATGCCAATGGCCACTACTGGAACCAGTTCCTTTCCGGCCAGTTCAGCCGCCGGCGACTCGTCGTGCTCAATGCGGATTCAGGTGAGAAGATCTGGGCGAAAGACGCCAACTACATGAATCGCCCTTTGGTCGTCGGCCAGGAGATCATCGCCGAACCGTGGGCCTTCGAACTCCGCACCGGCAAAGAGAAAACCCGCGTTCATCCGATCACGGGTGAAGAAATAAAATGGCAATTCAGTCGTCCCGGGCATCACTGTGGCGTCATTACGGCCACGCCCAACATGATGTTCTTCCGCTCTGGCTTTATCGGCTACTACGATCTGTACGAAGACAGCGGCACCAAACATTTCGCCGGTCAGCGACTTGGTTGCTGGATCAATGCCATTCCCGCCGGCGGCGTGTTGGTAATTCCCGAGGCGAGCGCGGGTTGTGTTTGCTTGTTTTCAATCGCGTCCACCGTGGTCATGGAGCCGCGTGGCGACCGCGCGGCCTGGGGTATTTATAGCACGGGCGGCGCGCGTACCCCGGTGAAGCACATGGCGATCAATCTCGGCGCGCCCGGCGATCGACGCGACAAAAACGGGCGCATCTGGTTCGGTTACCCTCGGCCTCAGTCGATCAATCGCCTAGAATTCCTGCTCGATATCAAACCCCAGTTTTATCCCGGCGGCCGTTTTGAAGGCGGCAATGTCGAGTCGATCACTGTCGAAGGCACCGACATCCCCTGGGTGTTTGCCTCGGGTGCCCGGGGCTTATCTCGATGCGAGATTCCATTGCTGGAAGAAGGCCAATCCGCCGCCTATACCGTGAAACTCTCCTTCGCCGATGTCGAACCGGGTGATGGCGACCGCACGTTTAGCATCAAGCTGCAAGGCAACAAGGTCGCCAAAAATGTCGATGTGACCAAGCTCGCTGGCGGCAGCAAGAAGGCTCTTACCCAGAAGTTTGACAACATTCATGTCAACGGCAATCTGACGATTGAACTGACGCCCAACGCCAAGGATCCTTCGCCAGAGCAATTGCCGAATCTGGTTGGAATTGAGGTCGAGCGGCAATAGTGTTGGCTTGCGAGTTACTAGCTACGCTGACTGGAAGGGCGATGGTGGTGCCAACCGTGGTGCCATCTGCGGGGCGATTCCTACGTGGGCATCGGTCAAGTGGTGCCGGGGAGCCCACCGCGGCTCACCAGTTCAAACCACGCCGGCAACGCAGTGTCGTAGAACCTGCCAACTGAATAGGGTATCGACCGAGGGCGTCAACGCCGCACGAACAGCGCTAGCACCGCGCTGGCGGCGCAGCTTGTCGCGACGACCAAGAATGCCAGCGACGTGTCGCCGTCGTTCGATTCGATGATCCAGCCGATCAGCGGTTCACCGATGCCGGCGAAGACGTATGCGAATGAGTTCATGATGCCCGTCGCCGTGCCGGCATGGCGACGTCCCATCAAGTCCGGGCAGAGTGCCCAAAAAGCGGCTTGTGGTCCGTAGGCAAACAAGCCCGCCAGGAATAGTAGCGGGAATCCCGCCCATGGATGATCGGATAGCCGGTACATCGAAAATGTCGTCACGGCTGCCAGGGCCATCGACAGGACGATGACCTTCGACCGTCGACCGTCGAACAGCCGGTCGGAAGCCCAACCGCTGATTAGCGCCCCAACGGCCATCCCGATGGGCAACGCAAGGCTGATCCATTTGCCGTACACATCCTCTTTCCAGTCCGTGCCGAGCATGTGGACAGGTACCCAGATGAGCAATCCGTAGCGAGCGCAGTTCTGAAAGCCGATGGCCAGGCTCGCCAGGAGGAATCGCCAGTTGCGTAGCACGGTCGCGTATCGTTCCCAAATGGTCAGCGCATCTTCGGGCGACGATTGGAACGTGTTCGAGGACGGCTCCGTCCGGTCGTCGGACAGCGGAGCAAAGCCGCGATCTTCCGGCCGGTCGCGAGCGGGCCTCATTCCTGGCGTTCGCCACGGGCATCGTCGCGGGCATCGTCGCGTATCTCGCGCGGCACGCCGCGACAAAGGAGACGCTACGCAGGCATATAGCCCCATGGTCGACAGCGCTTCGCTATGATTCGATCTTAACGACGCCACGTATGTCGCCGTTGGCGGCACTCTGCCGAAACGCGACGTCGACGTGAGTCAATGGGTACACGCCGCCGACGAGTTGTTCGAATGGAAACGCTTCCACATGCTCGGCCAGAAAGTCGACCGCGGCGACGAGGAGTCGCGGTGCGTAGTTATGCACGCCTCGCAGCGTCAACATCCGACGCACAACGGAGTCGACGTCCACGGACGCGCGCCGCGACGGCCGCACGACGCCTACCACGACACAGCAGCAGCCGCCGACGCGCACGCGTGGCAGCGCCGCTTCGAAGGCCGACGTCGCGCCGGACATCTCCAGCGCCACGTCGACGCCGCGACCGCGCGTGATTTCGTCGACCGCGGCGACCAGCGCGCGCGGCGATTGGCTGGTATCGATGGCGGCCATCGCGCCAAATCGGCGAGCCCACAACAGGCGACCTGGATCGATGTCTGCGACGACCACGCTCGCCGCGCCTTGCGTGACGGCGTGATCGGTGCAGACGGCGATGAGCCATTCTTCTCGTTTGGCGTGCGGACGCTTGCCAATCGCGTCGAGCATCACGCCCCCGCATGTATCGGCGTTTTCGATCGCTTCGACGTATTGGCTCACGGAAGGATGAAACCCGTGGCGATGGCCCGCGGCATCGACTTGGTGCAGGTATGCGAACATCGCCGTGGGATGGGTCTTGGCAAGCACGTCGGCAGCTCGCTTCGCCATCTGCTCGTCGCGGCGTGCTTCGCTTTCGCCGTTGAGATCGAGGAACTCGGACACGTCAGCCGCCATGACGATTCTCTCCTGGATCGGCTTCCACGACACGAGCGAAACGGTTCGCGCCGCACGGTCGTGCGCTTTGAGCCGAGCGAAAAAGTGCGGGTAGTCGCCGTAACGCGATCCGGCGAACTTGTTGTCGACGACGCCGTGCTTGTCGGACCACACGCCGGTCAAGATGCTCGACCAGCCAGGGCCGCTGACGGTGTCGCTCTTGGTCGGTCGCGATGCGACAATCGCCGTTTTGGCGGAAAAGGCCCCTTCGCGGCGTAGCCGATCGAGGTGCGGCGTTTTCGCCTGGTCGAGGGCGTCGCGGCGCACGCCGTCGATGCCGATGATCAACGCCCGGCGGATGGGCTGATCCTCCGCGGCCGAGAGCGGTGAAGCCAGTAGCGAGAGTAACAGTAGCTGCGTCAAAACGAGGAATGGTTTCATGTTCATTTTGTTGGTTCTGTCGGTCGAACTCATCGACGGAGCGCCCGCACGAAATGAGGAGCCGCGTCGTCGCCGAGAATCGCCGGTCGCCGCGGAGTGTCTCGGAGCGATTCCGCGGTCGACTGCAACGCCACGTCGACCACTTGCGAACGCACCGGCCGACGCCCAACGGCTTGCGTCGCAGAAAGCACGCGTGCCGCTTCGCAGGCCGTGGCTGGCCGCTGGTCGGCGCGCCGCGCCGCGGTGGCGCCATACTTCACGGACGGATCGCGCGAAGCAACGGCGCCGGCCGACGCGAGAATCGAAGACGCCGCGGGCAACGCCGGCGCCTCGTTACGCCCGAAATGCCTTGCCAACACCGCGAGATCGCTACGGTTCACGGCACCGTCGCCATTGAAGTCGCCATCCGCGAACATTGCTCCGCTCGTTACTCCGAGGTTGGCCTGCAATCGCGCTACGTCGGCGAGATCGACGCGCAAATCGCCATTGACGTCGCCAGGCAAACGATCCGGCGTCCCTGGCGAGCCGTCCGAAGCGAAGCTCGACCGCCACGCCGCCGCATCGTTCCAATCAGCAAGCACGGCGGACTCATCGCGTGCGACAAGCGAAAAGCCGTCTCCATCCGACTGCGGATACCAACCGTCGTCGAAGTCGAACGTCTGGATAACGACACCCACGGCGTCGACGAGCGTCAGCCGTTCGCCGCTGTTCGATCGTCGATACTGTTGGGCCGTCACGCCATACTCGCCGGCCAGCGGAATCGATGAGCCGTAGCAGAACGCGAATGCATCGGCGCGCTGCGCGAGGACGACCTGCCCGCCCGGCGCAAGCTCGACGTCGCCGAACGTGAACTCGATTCCCTCGGTGAACCGCACGCCGGCAATATCGATCGTCGCCGTCGGGCTGATGTTCAGCAATTCGACAAACTCGAAGTCTTCATCGCTCGTAAAGCCGGCGGCGATTTCCTCGGCCGA
>JAJDEG010000783.1 GCA_029259895.1 Planctomycetota bacterium | reverse complement strand
TCGGTCGTGTGCGTAGGCACGCCGTCGCCAACGGCGATGCCGCTGGAAAAATCGGCGGCGTTGGCACACGCCGTGCTAGCGACGAATAGCGCCGCCAGCGAAAGGGTAAGTAACAACTTCATGCGAATGCATCCTCCATAGAACAGAGACTAGGGCTGGGAACTGGAGTTAGGGCCGTGCATACCACCCGACTTCGACGAACAAAAACCTTCGGTACTGCTTTCGACTGCGACTCTTCGTCCGCGACTATTACGTCCTAACGACCAACAAAAAAGAGACGCAACCCTATGCGCTCGCGCGCAAGGATCGCGTCTCTTGCTTGTTAGCCAACCGGATTGCGGCGGCGACCGACCGGCCCCGCCCGAGATCCACTACGGATCACTCAACCAGCTTCTCGGCGTCCGCAACGATCTTCTTGATCGATTCGGCGGTAAGTCCATCGGCCTTGAAGGCGTGGTTCGACGTCACCTTGCCTTCGCTGGCGATAATCACCGTCACGTCAGCGTCTTTGCTGATCTTGTAGCCTTCCGGACCGTTCGGTTGGTCCTGCGGCACAACGATCGCGATCTTGCCAGCCTTGTGGCTCTTACCGAACTTCTCGGCCTTCGACTTCAACTCGGCGGCGTCGTCGCCAATCAGGTTGACGAACGCGGCCAGCTTCATGTCGGCCTTGTCGGTCACCGTCTTGTCGAGTTCGGCCACCAACTTGGCCAACTTCTCGTCGGCATTGCGGCTGAACACCATCACCATCGGCCGAGCGCCGAGTTTGCAGCGATAGCACAGCTTCTGGCCGACCTTCACGCCATCGTCGGCCGCGCCGGCACATTTCTCGACGTCAAACGCGCCGATTCCTTCGCCAGGCTGCAAGCCGCTCTTGAGATCCGCGGCCCCGGCGACGCCCGCGAAGGCAATCGCAACAGCCGCCACCATCGGAAACAACACTCTCATGCTTCAATCCTCCTAGAGAAAAGGGGAAACAGAAACGCTACCTACATGCTTACGGTACGCAACGCCGGATCGGCAAGTTCGACCATTTCCATGCGTGCGGATGCGATCAGGTGGGACGCCCGATTAGTCCGGACCGTTCATCGGCAGCGGCTAATGGGGCACGTTGTGGCGGACTCGGCAGGTTGGCCGGCAATTCCAGCGGCACGGTATCTACAACAGCAGTGTTAACGGCACGGTCGCCGCCGACCCGGCCATTATTATTGCCCCCGGAGCCGGCCGCAATCGTGAGTTATCATACACGACGACCCGGAAACTGCAACAAAATGCCCGCCGCGGCCCGTCTGCACGTCCGAATCAGTGCTCGTTCATCCGTGGATCGAGAGCATCGCGTAGCCCGTCGCCCAGGAAATTCAGGGCGAACAGCGTGATCGCCAGCGCGACGCCCGGAAAGACCACGACCCACCAATAGACGCGCAGCGGCGTAATCACCTGAATTCCGTCGTTTGCCAACAGGCCCCACGACACGTCGGGCGCGGAAACGCCCAGGCCAAGGAACGACAAAAACGCCTCGAACAGCATGACGCTCGGGATCGTCAGCGTCAGATAGACGATGACGATGGGCAGCAGATTTGGCACCAAGTGCAAAAAGATGATCCGCCGCCGGCTCGCTCCAATCGTCCGCGCCGCCTCGACGAATTGCTCTTGCTTGAGCGACAGCACTTGTCCCCGCACCACGCGGGCCATCGTCAGCCAGTAAATCGCCCCAATTACAAAGAAGAACGCGCTGATCTCGTCGACGCCCACTTCGCGAAGCGCCACCTTGATCGACTCCTCCTTGAGGATCGTGATTACGAAGATCACGACGAAGATGAACGGAATCGAATAGAGCACGTCGACGAGCCGCATCATGGCGTTGTCGACCGCTCCGCCAAGAAATCCCGACGTCGCCCCGTAGCTCACTCCGATCACGAGCGACACCAACGCCGCCACGACGCTCACCGACAAGGACACCCGCGCACCCCAGAACAACCGCGCGAGCAGATCGCGGCCCAATTCGTCCGTGCCGCACCACGAGCCAACGCACCAATCGCCGACGATCGACAATCGCGCCGCCAGCAACGTCCGATCGAACCAACCCAGATCGCCGAACAGCGATTCGCGCCGCGCGACCAGCGCGGCCTCGCTCGCCGCATCGTTCGCCCCTTCGTACAACTCGGCCAAACCCAACGACCGGGGCCTGGAATTGGGCGGTTCGAACTGTCGATGGTCCAGATCCTGCGCTCGCGGCGATTGCAGCGGCAGCAGCGGCGTCAGCGCGGCCAGCGACCCCAGCAGCGCGAGCACAACGAGCGCAGCCGAAGCCACGCGATTTCCGCGCAGCCGTCGCCAAGCGTCGCGCCCTAGCGAAGTCCCCTTGATGCGGCGGGCCTCAGACAGCAGCGATCCATATCGCTCCAGCTCGCGCCCGTCGGGCAATAGCGTCGGCATTTCGCGGCGTTACTCCAGTTTGACCCGCGGATCGATCAATCGGTACGACAGATCGACCAGGGTGTTCGCGGTGTAAAGAATCGCCGTGTAGACGAGCACCATCCCCATCGCCAACGTGTAGTCGCGCGTCTTGGCCGACTCGATGAAGTGGCTTCCCATGCCGGGAATCGCAAAAATCTGCTCGAGGACCAACGAACCGGTGAGGATGCCGGCCGTCGCCGGACCGAGATAAGAAACGACCGGCAGCAGCGACCCGCGCAGCGCGTGCCGCAGCACGACGTGCCGCTTCGGCAATCCTTTGGCGTATGCCGTGCGAATGTAGTCCTGCGAAAGAACTTCCAGCATACCTGTCCGCGTGAGCCGCGCAATGTAAGCCGCAAACGGCGCGGCCAGGCAAACGGCCGGCAGGACGAGATGTTCGAGCGATCCCCAGCCGGCGACGGGGAATAGCTTGAGCCAGAAGACGAACACCAGCAAGAACGCCCCGGCCAGCACGAAATTCGGCACGGCGATTCCCAGAGTCGCCACGCCCATCACCGCCGCGTCGATCCACGTTTGCCGCCACACGGCCGACGCCACGCCCGCCGCAACGCCCAGGGCCAGCGCGATTCCAAGGGCCAGCATGCCCAACGTCGCCGAAACGGGAAACCCCTGGCGAATCACATCGTTGACGCTGAAATCCGCCAGCTTGAAACTCGGGCCGAAGTCGAACTGCATCGTTCGCCACAGATTGGTCAGATATTGTTCGTAAAGCGGCCGGTCGAGTTGGTAGCGAGCTTCGATATTCCGCCGCACTTCGGCCGGCATCCTACGATCGTCCTGAAGCGGCCCACCCGGAACGGCGCGCATCAAAAAGAACGTCACGGTAAACACGACCCACAGCGTAAGCAGCATCCAAGCCAGTCGCCGCACCAGAAACGCGATCATCGCAAGCCCTCCTCGCGAAGCACGCGCGCCCGCCGCTGCTTATCGACGCGCAGCGACTCCAGCGGATGGACGTCGAGCAG
>JAJDEG010000782.1 GCA_029259895.1 Planctomycetota bacterium | reverse complement strand
GCCAAGCCCACCCCGCGCCTCCTCCCGTCCGAGGGTCGCCGCACATGTCGACCGCATCTGACGCTGCCGTCTTCGAGGCATTGCCTAAGGCACCCCTACCAATCCGCCCGCAGGCTTCCATCGCCTTGAGTGCATTCTGCAACTCCGTGCTCCAGGCTTTGAAATTGAGGACCGAGTATGAATTCAGGCCTCCCCAGTCTTCATTTGGCGGCGTCCGCCACCGTTGAAGAAGCCACTTATGGGCCTCTTCGTGCTTGGCGCCCGGCCCCAATTTCGTCGTCGCAAACGCATACGACAAAAAGGCCATTTTCGCCGAGTCAGGTAGATTCGGGACCTGCTGGATCTGTTGTCGCACTTGATCGGCGAGTTTTTGGTCTTTCTTCGCGCAACCGCCCTCGTAGTTGGGCGGAGTTTTATCAAAGATCCGATGCGCGAGATTCATGCTCTCGGGCGTGTCTTCGATTGTCGCCTCGCCGTCGCCATGACGCCTTATCGCATCCGAGCGCAATTCGAATTCAGCTCGACGCTTGTCGAACTCCGACCGAAGGTAGCCGGCCACATTCGACATGATGGACCTGCACAGATCTTTGTCGTGACTATTCTTTCCCAACGAAGTCCAAAGCCGCGTGTTCCACGTCTGAATACGGGAGGGCATCGCGTTGACGATCCTCGTAATCTGCGAGATCGCTTCCTCCTCTCGCGATTTTTCGTAGGGATTGTCGCATTCACCGTGGAGTTTGAGCCGCTTCAATTGAAAGCAGGCGGCTCGCTCCTCGAAGGCGATCGCCTCGGCGGCGACGTCTTCGGCGACACACCGAATCGCGTCACCCATGATCGGATGAAACCCGCGACCGGAGACGCCACTGCCGGCGAGGTTTTCAGTCTCAACTTCCTTTACTCTGACGCACTGTTCGCGGCACGCCGCATCCATGACGAGTCGCAAGTCCGTTTCCCTCGCTGAGCCATTAAACGGGTCGACCATCTCTCCCACTTCCCGAGCGGAAATAACCGCGGCCAAATCGTACTATCGGCGTGGTCCGCCAAACATCCCCCGTCAACGCCAGTCCATTGATGACGCCCCCCGATCATAGTAGGATCGTTGGATAAAAGCGGCAACCGGTCGGCCTAGGAAAAAGCCCCGGCAATTAATTGGACTTGACTTGCAGGTATCGGCGGATGACTGAACTCGCAACCCTTCCCGAACAGGGGCAATTGGTCCAAGTCCGCTCGCGCCGGTGGGTCGTCAACGACGTCAAGCCCAGCACGCTTCCCGCGCCAGCGCTCAATTCACCGGTCGACAACCCGCAAAGCCTTTTGACGCTCTCTTCCGTCGAGGACGATGGCCTGGGCGAAGAACTCCAGGTCGTTTGGGAGATTGAACCCGGCGCCAAGGTCGTCGAGAAGGTCGACCTGCCCGCCCCGACCGGTTTTGATGCTCCGGATCGACTTGACGCCTTCCTAGACGCCGTTCGCTGGGGCGCGGCGTCGACCGCCGACCTCAAGAATATCCAGTCTCCCTTCCGCAGCGGCGTCGAGATCGAGGATTACCAACTCGATCCGGTCGTCCGCGCCATCCAGATGCCGCGTGTCAACCTGCTGATCGCCGACGACGTCGGCCTCGGCAAGACGATCGAGGCGGGCATGGTAGCACTGGAACTCATCATTCGCCACCGCGCCCGGAAGATCCTCGTCGTCTGCCCGTCCGCTCTGCAAATCCAGTGGCGGGACCAGATGCGGGACAAGTTCGGCCTCGATTTCCGGATTGTGGATTCCGCCTTGATGCGCGACCTTCGCCGCCGCCGTGGCATCCACGTCAATCCGTGGGCGCATTTTCCCCGCCTCATCACGAGCATCGACTTCCTCAAGCGCGAACGCCCGCTGCGGCTGTTCCGCGAAACGTTGCCCGCGCAAGGCGAGCCGATCTATCCCCGCAAGTATGACCTGCTGATCGTCGATGAGGCCCACAACTGTGCCCCGTCGGGGGCCGGCCAATACGCGACCGACTCGCTCCGCACACTGGCCCTCCGCGAACTGGCCCCGCATTTCGAGCACAAGCTATTTCTCACGGCGACGCCGCACAACGGCTATCGCGAAAGCTTCAGCGCCCTGCTCGAATTGCTCGACAACCAGCGTTTTTCCCGCGGCACGGAACCCGATCGCAAGCAGCTCGATGCGGTCATGGTTCGCCGGCTCAAGAGCGACCCGGCGTTCAAATACAACCACCTGGGGATTCTTCGGTTCCCGCCTCGCGTCCTCAAACCGATTGAAGTGCCGTACACCGACGAAGAACGCGAAATTCACGTCGCCCTCCGCGAGTACACGAAATCGCGATCGTCGCGTGCCGAGGGCGCGAGCGAGCGCTTTGCCACCGAGTTCGTGCTTAAGACACTCAAGAAGCGACTCTTCTCGTGTCCGGCGGCATTTCTCACCACGCTGGAGCAGCACGAGAAGTCGCTCCAGTCCGCTCGCCGGAAGGCGGCCAAGCCCACACACCGGGCGCTCCAGCTTGAACTCGACCGCATCGACGAAGAATACGCCGACGATTCCGAGTACGACGACGCCACGGCCGATGCCCTCGACACCGCCACGCGCCTGTTCGCCGAGCCAAACGCCGACGAAAAATCGCTGCTCGAAAAAATGAAAACTTGGGCCAAGCGTGCCCGCGGCCAGCGCGATTCCAAGGCCCGCCAACTCGTCGCCTGGCTCAAAGAGCACCTCAAGCCCGGCGGCAAGTGGTCGAACGAGCGTGTCATTATCTTCACCGAATACCGCGCCACGCAGAATTGGCTCAAAGAAGTCATGGCCGCCGAAGGATTCACGGATGGCGACCGGCTATTGACCATGTACGGCGGCATGGACCGCGACAAGCGCGAAGCCGTCAAGGCCGCCTTCCAAGCCGACCCCGACATCAGCCCCGTTCGCATCCTGCTCGCCACCGACGCCGCCTCGGAAGGTCTCGACTTCCAAAACTTCTGCTCCCGACTCATCCACTACGAGATTCCGTGGAACCCCAACCGCATGGAGCAGCGAAACGGCCGCGTCGATCGCCACGGTCAGAAGGCCAGCGAAGTGCTCGTCTACCACTTTGTCGGCCACGGCTACGAAGAGCGAGCGAAACAGAACTTCAGCGGTCGCGCCGCCGAAATGGAGGCTGACCTGGAATTTCTCATGCGGGTCGCCCTCAAGATCGAAACGATCCGCGAGGATCTCGGCAAAGTCGGCTCCGTCATCGCCGAACAGGTCGAGGAGGCCATGCTCGGTCGCCGCACGGCGCTCAATACCGACAAGGCCGAAAAGGAAGCCCAGCCGATCCGCAAGATGCTCCGCTTCGAGCGCGACCTACAGAAGCAGGTCCAAGCGCTCATGGACCAGTACCGCGAGACCCGTCAGGAACTCCGCCTTACGCCTGAAAACGTCCGTCAGGTCGTGAACGTCGGTCTCGCGCTAGCCGGCCAGCCCGCCCTCATCTCGATGAAGACTGACGACGGCAAGCCTTGCTTCAAGCTGCCGCCGCTCAAGGGCAGTTGGGCCGCCTGCGCCGAAGGCCTCGCACATCCGCACACGGAGGAAATGCGCCCGATCACGTTCGACGAGGCCGTGTCGCGCAATCGCGACGACGTCGTCTTGGCCCACCTCAACCACCGCCTGCCGCAAATGTGTCTGCGGCTCCTTCGCGCCGAAGTCTGGGCGGAGCGCGGCCGCTCGAAGCTCCATCGCGTCGCGGCCCGCGTTGTCCCCGACAACGTAGTCGACATGCCGGCGGCGATCGCCCACGCTCGCCTCGTCGTCATCGGCGGCGACGCCTACCGCTTGCACGAAGAAGTCATCGCAGCCGGCGGGTTCATCAAGGACGCCAAGTGGGGCGGGCGACTGAACGTCGGCCAGGTCGAATCCGCACTCGCCGGCGCAACGTCGCAAGAACCGTCCGCCGCCGTGCAGGCCAAGTTGTTGGAGCTCTACCCGACGCTCACCGATTCGCTTGCCACGGCGCTCGACGCCCGCAGGAAACAGATGGTCGACGGCCTTCAAAAAAAACTCGCCGACCGCGCCGACAAAGAATCGCAGGACATCGAGTCGATCCTCACGGAACTCAAGAAGTCGATCGAGGCGGAGCTTAACCAACCGGAGTATGTCCAACCTCTTCTGTTCGACGATCCGGAGCAGGAGCGCTTCGAGCGAAACAAAGACGCCATGCGATCGCGGGCGAAGGAAATCCCGGCCGAAATTGAGCGCGAAACCGCCGCAATCCGCGCGCGGTTCGCCAATCCCCAGGCCCGTATGTTCCCGGTCGCCGTGACGTTCTTGATCCCGGAAAAAATGGCGTAATGGAACAAGGGGGAAGCATGAGGGCCGCAAAGAAGAAAAAGAAAACGTGGAAGCGCTTCAAAATCTGGGATCAATGGAAGGCAATTTCCCGTGCGTTTCGCTGCATCGCGATCGCCATGAGCACCGAATCGCAAACATGTAAGCGACGTATACGCGCCTCGGAAACACTGTCGCACCAGTCTGGCAAAAGCACCTTTTCTGTCGAGCGCGCGGAATATATCGAAACGCTTAATGATTCGAGCACGTTCTGCGGAATGGTACTTCAAGCGACCTTTGGCTTAATTGAAGAGCACGCGCGAGACATATTGCGTGAACTCAATGCAATAAACTTTGATGTTTCAAGTGTGTCAAGTGTGCTTGACTCAAAACAAGAGCCGTTTGACGAATTGGTTGAGTATTTTCCGCCACCCAACGGCATCGAAGCGTGGGGAGCGAAGCTCTTGAGGTTATTGGACAGACAATGGACTGACGTGACGCCGCAGCTATCTGGCGTCGTCGAAGTCGCGGTGGTTCGCACAGCACTAGCACACGGAAGTCCGATAGTTACAGAACGAATGGCGAATCGAATGAAGAATCTAAATGGACAACTTCCGTGGAAGGTGGGCGATTCAATCGTCTTAGACTTCGAGCGCGTGACAGATTACCGAGATCGTCTCAGGTCGTTCGCTAGAGTTCTGGCGGATGCAGCCGCGGCGAAACTGAACGACTCAATGCCCACAATGGTCGCACCGAAAACCCAATCGTAAATCGAAGTCAGCTTTTCAATGTCCATCCCACGCCACCACGCCGAATGGCTCTCCCTCGTCCCGGTCTCAGGCCCGTTTCTGAGCCTGCCGGTATTGATGGAGGCGTTCAACACGGGCTTGGAGCCGCACGACCCGGACCATGTCCGCCTCCTGCGCCAAGAATACGCCGATTGGCAAGAATCCACCGAGAGGCGCAAAGCCGACCCCGCGCCGCACCAGCACTGGATCAAGTTCGTCCTCACCCAAACGCTCGACCTCCATGACCGTGCGCTCGTCGAAGGCCAGGCGATCCCGCAAACGCTGCAAGCGGAGATCCCGGAACATCACGAGTTGCTCCGCCCCACGATCGTCGTCACCGATCCGGCCACCAACCAACCGCGGCTGCTCATCAAGTCGTATCCCCGCTCCCAGGAACTCACCAGCTACGTCGCGGGCTCGCCGTGGAAGGCCTCGCCCGACACGCGGATGACCGAGTTGCTCCGCGCCACCGGCGTGCGGCTCGGCCTCGTGACCAACGGGGAACACTGGATGCTCGTCGATGCACCGATGGGCGAAACGACCGGCTACGCCTCGTGGTACACGTCGCTCTGGCTCGACGAACCGATCACGTTGCGGGCCTTCCGCAGCCTGCTGTCGCACAGCCGTTTCTTCAACGTCCCCGACGATCAAACCCTCGAAGCGCTCCTCGCCAAGAGCGCCTCCAACCAGCAAGACGTTACCGACCAACTCGGCTATCAGGTTCGCCGCGCCGTCGAGGTGCTGATCCACTCGCTCGATCGCGCCGACCAGGACCACGGCCGCGTCATGCTCGGCGACATCCCCGAATCGGTCCTCTACGAGTCGGCCCTCACGGTCATGATGCGGCTCGTGTTCCTCTTCTGCGCCGAGGAACGCGAACTCATCCCGTCCAAACCGTTCCCGGTCTACGAGCAGAACTACTCCGTCTCGACGATCAGCAAGCAACTCCGCGAACTGGCCGACCAGCACGGCGAAGAACTGCTCGAACGCCGCCACGACGCCTGGCCGCGTCTCTTGGCGGCGTTTCGCGCCGTCTACGGCGGTCTATCGCACGACGACGTTCACATCCCGGCCTACGGCGGCAGCCTTTTCAATCCCGACCGCTTCCCATTCCTCGAAGGCCGCCTGCGCGGAACGTCTTGGCGCGACACCGAGGCCAGCCCGCTCCCCGTCAACAACCGCACCGTCCTTCATTTGCTCGAAGCCTTGCAACTGCTGCAAGTCAAAGTCCCCGGCGGCGGACCGGCCGAAGCCCGCCGGCTCAGCTTCCGCGCCCTCGACATCGAACAGATCGGCCACGTCTACGAAGGCCTGCTAGACCACACAGCCAAGCGCGCCGCCGAGCCGTACCTCGGCCTCGCCGGTACGCGCGCCAAAGAACCCGAACTCCCGCTCGCCGAACTCGAAAAGCTCCTGGCCAAAGGCGAAGCCGACCTCACCAAGTTCCTCAAGGAACACACGGGCAAGTCCGAATCCGCCCTCAAAAAAGCCCTCCACGTCGAAATCGACTCCCAAGTCGCCGCGCAATTCCGCTCCGCCTGCCAGAACGACGACGCTCTATGCACGTGCGTGATGCCCTTCGCCGGCCTCGTCCGTCGCGACAGCTTCGGCTATCCCGTCGTCATTCCCAAAGGCAGCGTCTTCGTCACCGCGGGCACCGATCGCCGCTCCAGCGGCACGCATTACACGCCCCGCAGTCTCACCGAGCCGATCGTCCAGTACACGCTCGAACCGCTCGTCTACGTCGGCCCCGCCGAAGGCAAGCCCAAAGATCAGTGGCAGCTCAAGTCGGCTCGCGAACTGCTCGACCTCAAGATCTGCGACATGGCCTGCGGCTCCGGCGCGTTCCTCGTCCAAGCCGCCCGCTACATGGCCGAGCGGCTGCTCGAAGCGTGGGACGCGGAACACGGCCTCGCCCAGCCGGGCCAGCAGAGCGATCTGTTCGCTGAGCAGGCGCCGACTGCGGCGAACGTCGTCCGCATCACGCCGTTTGGTTTTTCGTCCGCAGGCGGACTGTTCGAGCAAGTCGTGCCGCTCGATCCGGCCGAGCGCAAGACCTACGCCATGCGGATCATCGCCCAGCGGTGCCTATACGGCGTCGACAAAAACCCGCTGGCCGCGGAAATGGCGAAGCTATCGCTCTGGTTGCTCACGCTCGCTAAGGACAAGCCGTTCGAGTTTCTGGACCATTCAATCCGCTGCGGCGATTCGCTCGTCGGCCTGCACAGCATCGACCAACTGCGGCACTACAGCCTCAAGCCCGACGCCGACGATGCCGTGCTGTTTAAGGGGCCGCTCGACAGCGCCGTCGATGAGGCGATCGACCTGCGGCTCAAGCTGGAAGATATGCCGACCAACACGGTCGAAGACGTTCAGCGGCAGGAGAAGTTGCTGTTCGAGGCCAATGAGAGAATCGCTCGGCTGCGTTGCGCGGCGGACCTGCTCGTATCCGCCGAGTTCTGGGGCGAGAACGCCCGAGACAAGCAAGAGCGAGTTCGACACGCGGCGATCAAGTCGGGACACTACGTCGAGAAGGGGCCGACCGACGAGTTCGAGCAGGTCGCCGCCAAGGAACGCCGGGGCCAGCCGATCTTTCACTGGCCGCTCGAATTCCCCGAAGTGGTCGTGAAGCGGGGCGGATTCGATGCGTTCGTGGGGAATCCGCCATTTATGGGCGGTAAAAAGATAAGTCGAGACGTTGGAGAAGAGGTTAGGAGGTTCGTTCAATCTGTGATCGCAGACGACAGACGGGGCAGCGCTGATTTGTGTGCATTCTTCTTGCTTAGAATCTTCATGATTCTCCACACAAATGGCTACTGTGGGATCGTGGCGACAAGCGCAATCTCCGAGGGGGATACCAGAGAGCTGTCACTCGATTTCCTCACAGCGGGAGGAGCGACAATCATCGCCACTCACAAGAGTCGAACATGGCCCGGAGTCGCAAGTGTGACGATATCTCCAATCTGGATGACCCGGAGTAGCTATTGCGGAAATCGATTCATTGACGACACACGAGTCACCATCGTGAATTCGTACCTAACTGACGTTGAGATTTCCACTACGACACATCGTTTGATAGCCAATTCTTCCATCGCCTTTCAAGGAAGCGTTGTCCACGGTGAGGGCTTTGTTTTATCACAGGAGGAGGCATCGGCACTCGTCTCTCACGATGAAACGAATAGCCAAGTGTTGTTCCCATATCTAAGGGGAGATGACTTCAATAATCGCCCCGATTGCTCGCCTGCAACTTTCGTTATCAACTTCCGTGATTGGCCGATGGAGAAAGCGAAACAGTTCCCAGACTGCTTCAATATTCTTGTTGACCGGGTGAAGCCTGAGCGAGACAAGGTAGTCGCACGGGGCAAGCAGATTCATGAATATGACTTCTGGAACTTCTGGGACAAACGACTGGAAAGCTATCAGCGTATTGCACCTCTTTCACAAGTGCTGTTTCATTGTAGCTGTCCATTCTACGCGCAGGGACTTGCGTGTAGAGATTGGGAACTGCTTTTGTCTGGCGTGGAGGAGAAGAGTGGGCTTGGCGAGACGGCGAAGCGCGTCAGCCGCTGGGAACGGGGAGGAGGCGGTCGAGGATCG
>JAJDEG010000781.1 GCA_029259895.1 Planctomycetota bacterium | reverse complement strand
CACGCGGCAAGTGGACAAAATGGGAAATATGACGACACAGGAAACTATCGGCAGTTTCGGCGGTTTACTTCGACCGTAGCGGGCAGTAAATATGCGTCAATGTTTCGCTTGAATTGGCTCAAGTTTTGGCTTCGCGTTTCGCGGAGGATAGAACGGATTTGATCGAGCGTGGGGCGTTCGTGCGAGATGCTGGGCCGTAGTCGAAATGGTCGTTTGTTCGTTCAAACCACGGATGACACGGATGACACGGAACTGCCGTTGGCCGCGATTGAATAACGAGCTGGTACTTTTCTAACGCAGAGGTGGCAGAGGTTACGCAGAGGACGCGGAGGAGAACTCGAGTTTGCGGCATCGAAATGGGGCGTTCGCCTGAGCTCGACTTGTTGGATGCCGCGATTAGGTTTCGATTTCGAATCCCTTGCGGCTGTCGCGGCTTACTAGCTTTTGTGCTTGCTTATCGTCGACGATGCGCTCGGCCTTGGGATCCCAGTGGATTTTTCTGCCCAGGCGGGCTGCGATGCCGGCGAGGTGACAGGTGGAAAGCGCTCGGTGGTGGCTGAAGACGTCGGACACCGGCTGCTTGCGGGCGGCGAGGGCGTCGAAGAAGTTGCGGAAGTGATCGGTGAGCGGCCGGTCCTTGTAGACCTTTTCGATGGCTCCGTCGCTCAGTGGATTGGACGCCATTTCCTCGACGGGCTTGCCGGCCAGACGGCCGCGGTTGAAGAAGATTCGCCCCTCGGTGCCCTCGAACAGGATTCCGTTGTCGAGATCGTGGCGGATGGTCAACTCGACGCCGTCCTCGAACGTGGCTTTGATGTTGAAGGCGGTGGCGGTGTTGTAGCGGTCGTCGACGGTCGGATATCCGTTCTCGAACGGCACGGGATGTTGGACCGAGATCGGCTCGATCAGCACCGGTCCGGTGGCGATTTTGTCGAGCGCCCAAGTGGCGATGTCGACGTGGTGGGCACCCCAATCGGTCAGTTTGCCGCCGGAGTATTCGTACCACCAGCGGAATTCGTAGTGACAGCGCGACCAGCTTTTCGTTTCGCCGTTGTTGCTCGGCGCGTAGCGGAACTTGACGTCGGGTGTGGGGCCTTGCCAGAGATTCCAATCGAGGTGTTTGGGCGGGGCGACGGCGGGGATTTCTGGACTGGTCGGCGCGCCGCCGACGCTGCACGTTGCACTTTTTACTTTGCCGATGCGGCCGTCGCGGATCATGGCGATGGCGGTGAGGAACTTAACGTCGCTGCGCTGCTGCGTGCCGATTTGTACGATGCGGCCGGTTTGGCGGCAGACTTCGCACATCCGGCGGCCTTCGTCGATGGTCAGCGTCATCGGCTTTTCGCAGTAGACGTCCTTGCCGGCGAGCATGGCTTCGATGGCGATTTTGGCGTGCCAGTGGTCGGGCGTGGAGATGTGGACGACGTCGACGTCCTTGCGGTCGATGATCTTGCGATAGTCGGCCATTGCGTCGGGTGCTTTGCCGGCCCAGACTTTGACCAGATCCTGTGCGCGTTCGCGCCGCTGGGCGTCGGCGTCGCAGACGGCGACGATGTCTCCGTACTTGACGAATTCCTGGCCGGAGCCGTAATTGCCCGTCAGTCCCGTCGCGCGATGTGCCCAACGGCTACCGGTGCCGACGGCGGCGATGCGAGGGCGGTCGTTGGGATTTTGGAATTCGGCGGCGCGGGCCACGATGCCGGTGGCCACGTTCGAACCAACGGCCATGCCAGCGAGGGCCGAGGATTGGCGGAGGAATTGGCGGCGGCCGATGTTGTTTTGCGACGTATTCACGATGTCACCTTTTGCTTTGGCGGATGCGAGGCGTTCGGCTTCTCTGTGGCAGTGGCAGTGGCAGTGGCCGATGCGTTCGCGACCGCACGACGGTGCGAAGCGAGCATCATGGATACACCGGCAGAGCGATGCTGTCCAGTTTTGAGAAGGCCAGCCTACTGCGGATTGACGGTCGTTTGGGCCTGCTGCGATTGCGGCTGGGGCGACGTGCGGCTGGTGACGGTCGCCTGGAGCGTGTACTTGCCAGCGCCGCTGCTGCGGGCGCGGATCGTGTACGTTGCCGTGGCCAATGGACGCAGCGCGCTGACGGGCTCGAAGCGGATGGTGCGGCCGTTTTGGGTGAACTTCTGAAGGGCCTGTATGCGGGGGAGTGTGATTCCCTCGGGCAGGAGCACTTCGACGACGACATCGGACTCGACGCCGCCGCCGACGTTTTGCACGCTTACGAGGTAGATCAATTCGTTGCCGGCGACGATCGGGTTGGCGGCGTTGGCGACGGACAGCTTGAGTTGTCCGCCTTGGGCGGCCGGCGCGCCACCGGCGATGACGACGACGGGTGCCTGCGCTCCGCCGACCCGGCGGTCGCGTTCGTTGACCACGATGGCGACGAACGAGGCGGGGTTGGCGGCGCGGGCGGTGAATTCGATTTGCGTGCGGAGCGTTTGGCCCGCCTCGATGCGGGCAATCCGCCATACTGCGCGGCTATTGACGTTAGCGAAGCCCATCAGATCGGAGACTTCGAGGCTGTTCGGCTCGAAGTCGACGAGTGCTTCGAGATTGGCCAGGGCCTGAGCGCCGTTGTTGGTGATTTCGACGAGGAATGTGCCGCGCTGGCCGGTGTTGATCGTCGGCGGACCGGAAACGCGGACGTCGACGGCACCTGGCGTGGCCTCGCCGGCGTCGCCGGGGACGTCGATGCATGCCTGGCGCGTGGCGGTATAGCCTTGGGCGGTCGTCGTGGTGACGGTGTGGCAGAGACGACCGGCGGCGGCGACGCGGAATGTGACGGCGATTTGCCGCGATTCGTTAGCGGCCAATCCGCCGGCAAGCTCTTGCGAGAGCGTGCGTTTCGCCTCCACATGGGTTAGGCCGGCGTCGAAATCGTCGCGCAGCTCGATGCCGGTGAGCGGAACCGCGCCGCGGTTGGTGAGGGCGATCAGGAACGTGACTTCTTCGCCGATGCGGAATTGCGACGCGCCGGTTTCCGTGCGGATGCTGATGTCGAGCGGCTGATCGCCGGCGATGGTCGTGGTGGCGCAGCCGCGGGCGGCGACCTGGCCATTGACTAGGGCGTCGGCGCAGAACTGGACTGCGCCGGCTTGGCGAGGCTGGACGTTGACAACGATCGTCCGCGTCTCGCCGACGCCGAGCGTGCCGATGTTCCAAGTGACGGCCGATGCCGAGGGCGTGCCTTGCGGGTTGCTGCTTTGAAACGCCAGTTGGCTCGGCAATGGGGCGCTGAGCGTGATGCCGTTGATGGCGGCATTCGACACGTTGGCGATTTCGAAGCGGTATTCCGTTGAGCCGCCGACCGTGGCTTGGGCCGGGCCGGTGGCGCGGAGCGTGAGGCCCGTCGCGGCTGCGGGTGGTTGCGTCCCCGGGCCGAAAGAAGACGGGCCAGCGCTCGATGGGGCCGCTGGCGGCGCGCCGGTGCCCCAGGTGGCGGTGGTGACGCCGGAACCGAGGGCGATGCGCGATTGGATGCCGGCGCCGGGATCGGCGGGGCGAATGACCGAGACGTTGATCTGATTGGTGCCGTTGGCGGCGGTTTGCTGGCTGATTTCGACGGTCGCCTGGCCGAGGGCGTCGGTGGGAACTTCGACGGCCGGATCGCGCTGCGGCCCGAAGCCGGCTGCGGGACCGCCGGCGATTTCGTAGCGGACGATCCAGCCGGCGATGGGGGAGCCGTCTGTGCTGCGCGTGACGGTGGTGGTGAGCAGATGTCGGCCGCCGGGCGGATTGACGGCTGGGGTGGGGAATTGCCATTGGGCGTCGACCCAATGGATCGTGGCGGTGTTGCGATGCTGGGTCCACGATTTCGCGCTGGGGGCGAACGCCGTGATGTGGCTGGTTCCTTCGCTGGCGGCGGTGACGGTGATCCACGCCTGGCCCTTGCGGACGAGGACGTCATCGGTGGGCGCGGCGGTGCCACGGGTGAGCGTTTGTTCGCGGCGCGAGGAACTGCCGATGGCATAGATGGGCGAAAGTTTTTGCGCGCCGCCTTCGACGATGCCGAGATTGTGCGGGAAGTGTCGCTCGGCGGGGGCGAGGAATTGGCCGACGCTGCCGTTGTCGAGCGTCCACTCGATGCGCTCGCCGGTGGTTAAGTAGCCGTCTTCGTGGCAGAGGCCGGCGAGGACGACGACTTCGCTATTGACGGGTGCGACGAGCCGGCTGGGCAGGATGCGGATGCCGGGAATCGCCCTCGGCGCGGCGGCGACGGGCAGCGCGGGAACCTTGGGGCCGCAGATCTTCGGTAGGCAGCTCTGCTTCAAGCCGCCGCCGGTGAAGCAGCCGTTGAACGTTTCGCTTCCGACGGGTCGGTTCGAGGCGAATGGCCCTGACGTGCAGCCAGCGGAGAGCGCGCAGCAGAGCACGGCGAGCGCGATTGCCGTGCGCCGAGTGTGTTGGCCGTCGTTGGTGCGGGCGAAACTCATAAGATTGTTCGGACGTCGCGGAGCGAGTCGCGCGTTGTGTCGCGGTCTCCCGACCGTGACACCTCGACCGACCGACAGGTCTCATGTGCGCCGTGGTTTTGGGAGACCTTCGGTCCGGGCAAATGGCACGGTCGGGAGACCGTGCCATAACACGCGGGAAAGCTCATGTCGTTTTGCGGACGTGTGCGAAAGTCGCGACCGTCACAGGTCGCCGACTCTACCGCGTCCACTTAAAACGTACACGCCAATTGTCAACGTGTTGCCGAATTGCCACGGAAGAATGTTGTCAAAATGCAACGATGGGTGCGGGCGGTGACGGATATGCCGAAGATGTTGGCGAAACGTGTACGACGGCGGCCTGACGTCGCGCGAGCGCGTCGTTCTCTACCGCGCTTGCTGGTCGTTGGCACGGAGAGATGGACTCAGATGGACTCGTGTCCGTCGATGGGCGCGAGACATCTCGTCGGTGAGGCCGACCGCCCGATTAGGGACGGCTGCCGCGGAGGTAGAGCAGCGCCGCGGTTGCGGCGGCGAACGCGGATGCTGGAAGCGGCCACCACGACCCGGTGGTTGCGACCGCGGCCAATAGTGCGAGCGACGTGACGTTTAGCAACATGATAGGCCCGACGCGGGGCTGGCGTGCGGGGAGCGTTTTTCGCGGCCGCAGCGTCGCCGTGCCGGTCGGATCGACCAATTGGGCCCACTCGTAGCCGTCTCCTGCGTCTTGTGCGGCGGGAGTTTCGTCGGCCGTGAGCTTCTCCAGGCGGTCTAGATTCCGCAGCACTTGGGCGAAGAACTGCCGCGAGCGAACCTCCGCTTCCGCATCGCGCGGCTTGGTCGTTGACGCCGCGCCGCCAGACGCCGTCGAGTCGTTGCCGAGCAGTTGCTCGGCCCACGCCGAACGCCGAATCGACGTCGATGTCAGGCTCGTGTCCTTAGCGCTCATACAATCGCCACAACCGGACGGAGAAATTTGCGGACCCTATCGTATGTACGTCGCTCGCCGGTCAAGTCAAGAACTCCGGCGCCGCATCGACGCGTGCCGATCGCCCGCGATGGCCCGCGATGGACCGCTCCGGCGCGTTCTGGTCGTGACGATTTTTCGTTCGCGGCGCGGTTGGGCCGGGCGTATCGGGCCGGTCGGCGCAAGTGTTATGCCCTTGGCGACGGTTATGTCGCGTGTTCGCTTGGTGTCGCCGGAAACGATTGCAACTCGCGTCGCGAAGAAAATGTTCCGGCCGATAACGACGGGCCGAAGATGATCCTGCCTCGCTCGTCCGAGGGCGCACAGACTCGACGGATCGAACACTGTGTTTCGCGGACGGGTATTTATTATCGTTTGGCCATTCCGATGGAGCGGATGTCGCCATGAATGCACGGATGCTGTCGTCGCTTTGCGCGCTTGGATTGATTCCGCTCGTCGTCGGCTGTTGCTGCGACTTGGCCCCGCATCGCCAGGCCTGCGGCGATGGATGCCGGCCGGGTGTCGCGCGTTTGGCCAAGGGGCACGTCGGCGGTTTTGGTGGCGGTGCTGGCGGCGGATGCCGAAATGGGTTTCCACCGTATGTGCCCGCGCCGCTTGGTTTCATGCTGCAGGGCGAGCAGCATTTCACGTTGACGTCGATTTCGCGACACGTCGACACCGACTCGGAAATTGACTCGGAAATTGACTCGTCGATCGTTGTCCCGCACGCACCGGCGAAGCTGCCGCCTGTTGCCGAGGAGAACGCCCGGCCGATTGGGCCGGATGCCTCTGTCGATGCGAAGCCTGACGACGATGCGGGTTCAGATGCAGGTTCAGACGATGCAGGGTCGTCTGGGAATCGTGTGACGCCGAAATCGGATGGCGTGACGCAACCGTCGCACGCCCCTCGCGCGACGACGCCGGAGTTGACGGATGGGGATAATCTGGAGGATGCTCCGTCGCCGGGATCGTCGCGGCAGCCGGTTAGCGTGCCTGCGGATTCGCCGGACGCCGACGTGAGCCCGTCGGTGCCGGACAATGTGCTGCGCGATGGCGGTGATTCGACGAGCGGTGATTCGACGAGCGGTGATTCGGCGAGCGGCGATTCGGCGAGCGAGGATAAAGCGGATGCGAAACTGGCCGACGATCATGCACTGACTGAGGACGCGCCGGAGCCCAAAACGCGTGGCGACGGCGGCGATGACCGTGGTGACGGGAGCGACGCTGGCGACAAGAACGACGACAACGAGGGCGATTGGCCCGAGGCACCGCTGCCTAAGAATGACTTGCCGTCGCTCGAACCGGCCGGTTGATGCCGCATCGAGAACGGATCGAGTGCGGTTAGTTTGACGAGTTCTCGTCGTCGCTCGTGGCGGCGTCGGGGGCGGTCTCATCGTGCGGTTGGAGACGCCAGCCTTGTGGGCCAACGATGAAGCGGTGCTGGCCGTCGTAAAGGATCTCGGTCGCCGCGCCGTAGTCGCCGCCACGGTGGAAGCGTACGACCCAGGCGTCGCCTCCGGAAAGGGTGCGGCGCTCGCCCGGCTGTAGCTCGATCAGTTCTCCATTGGCGAGGAAATGGACGATCAGACGATTTTCGTCCGCGTTGATGAGGACGGGAGGTTGCGGCGTCGCGGGTTCGTGTGTGCCGTCGGGGGCGACATGCGGAACGCTTGACGATGCCGGAGCGTCGACAAGTTCCGTTGGCGGCGAGGTTGGCCCGGCAGAATGACTGGGCCTTGGTGCTTCGGCGTGGGCAGTGAGATCGTCGTTCGTCGTCGTTGGTGGGCTAGACGTGGGGTCGGTCGTAGGAAAGTCGGATACGATCGGCGAATCGACGGTGGCTGGCGTTGTGCCAACGTCGGCGTCCTCTTCGACCGCCACGCTGGCGACGGAATTCGGCGTGTCGCTTGCGGAGAAATCGACGGACGCGGCGACGGCGCCGAACGCGGCGGCATTGCCGATCTGAAGCAGTCCCACCAGCGTCCAGGTCCAGCCGGGGCGCGAACGTAAATTCGTTTCGTGCGTCATGGCGAATTCCTCTTTCGCGAACTGTTTCCAGGCGATCGACCCTGGTCGATTTCTGCAAGCGCAGGCAACATCTATGTCTGTGGATTAGGATCGCGCGACCACCATCGCGACATCGTCAACCAGCCGGGGCGCGGCGTCTGGCCGTCGCCTACTGCTGCCGCGATCGCGTCTGCCGGCGCGTCCTCGTCGTCGATGATCGATTTGTAGAAGTCGATGATCCTATTTACGGTTTGGTGCATGTTCGTGCCCGCGAACATGCAGCCGACGAGATATCCGTCGTCGGTGCGAGTGAGCCAGCGCACCTCTCCGATCAATTGGACTTGGCAATCGCGCTCCTTGACCTGAAGCTGCACTCGGCTGCCGATGGCGGCCGGGGTCGTGGAGCGGACGCAGAAACCGCCGTAGCCGAGATCGGAGACCTCGATTTCCGGGGTGCGTCGGCCGCCTTCCCACACGGCCGATGCGGAAAGTAGCACGGTATGCCGCATGTGCGAGCGTCGGGTCAGCCAACCGGCGTCGACCCATTCGTCTAGGTCTGCCGCGGAAAGCTCCTTGGCGAATACGCAGCCGGTGAGCCAGGTCGACGGTGAATCGCCGGTGCGGATCGTGCGAACGATGGCATCGACGCGCAGCGAGAGTTTTGGGTCGAGGCAGCGCAGATCGAGGCCGACCGGCTCGTCGTATCGGAGCATCGACGGCGCGATGATCCGCACGCCGCCGAACGACGTCGTTGGCGGAACGCAGCACGAAACGTCGACGAGCAGCGCGCCTTCGACATTCGGTTCGTCGCCCTCGCGTTCGAGGCGCACCTCGATCGGGCGGTCCTCGGCCGCAAAATACCAAAATTGTCGCGGCAAGTGCGACATCGTCGACG